>NZ_QUAK01000103.1 GCF_003429565.1 Streptomyces triticagri | reverse complement strand
CTGCGCGCCGGGGGCCGGGGCGAGCGCAGGCTCGGCGGCCGGTTCCGCGGCGGGTGCGGTGGCGGCCGCCGCGGCCGCCCGGACGTCGTCCCGGGTGACGATCCCGCCGTCACCGGTCGGTACGACCGTGGCGAGATCCACGCCGAGGTCCTTGGCGAGCTTGCGCACCGGGGGCTTCGCCAGGGCGCGGACGGCGGAGGCCGCGGCGGAACCCGCAGGAGGCGAACCCTGCACACTGCCGTGCCCGTTGACCTGCGGCGCCGGCTCGGCCTGCGGCGCCGGCGCCTCCGCAGGCGCCGGAACGGCCGCCTCCGCGGACTTGCGCGGCCGCCGCTTGGTGGAGCTCTGAGCGACCCCGTAGCCGACCAGTACGGGCTGCCGTCCCTGCGGCTCGTCACCGTCCTCGGCTTCGTCGGGCTCCGCCGGTGGAGCCGCCTCGGCTGCCCCACCGGACCCCGGCGCCACATCCACCGCGATGATCACCTGGCCGACGTCGACCGTCGTCCCCTCGGGGAAGCGCAGCTCATGCACCACCCCGTCGAACGGAATGGGAAGTTCGACGGCCGCCTTGGCCGTCTCCACCTCGCACACCACCTGCCCGTCGGTCACCGCCTCGCCGGGCTGTACGTACCACTTGAGAATCTCGGCCTCGGTGAGTCCCTCGCCCACGTCGGGCATCTTGAACTCGCGGTACCGGTCGGTGCCGGTGGCTCCCGAAGACGCTGCGGACACTGCACTCATCGTCGTCACGCCCTCTCCTCAGTACGCCAGCGAGCGGTCGACGGCGTCGAGCACCCGGTCCAGACCCGGCAGATACTCGTCCTCGAGACGGGCCGGCGGGTACGGGGCGTGGTAGCCGCCGACCCGCAGCACGGGCGCCTCCAGGTGGTAGAAGCACCGCTCGGTGATCCGCGCGGCGATCTCCGCACCGCTGCCGTAGAACACCGGCGCCTCGTGCACCACCACGAGCCGGCCCGTCCGCTCCACGGAGGCCTGCACCGCGTCGAAGTCGATCGGCGACATCGAGCGCAGATCGATCACCTCGACCGACCGGCCCTCCTCCTCGGCGGCCGCGGCCGCCTCCAGACAGACCTTCACCATCGGCCCGTACGCGACCAGGGTCAGGTCCGTGCCGGAACGCACCGTCCGCGCGCTGTGCAGCGGCCCCGGGATGGCCTCCGCGTCGACCTCGGCCTTGTCCCAGTAGCGCCGCTTCGGCTCGAAGAAGATCACCGGGTCGTCGCTCTGGATGGCCTGCTGCATCATCCAGTACGCGTCCGACGCATTCGACGGCGAGATCACCTTCAGGCCCGCCACGTGCGCGAACAGCGCCTCCGGCGACTCCGAGTGGTGCTCGACCGCACCGATGCCGCCGCCGTACGGGATCCGGATGACGACCGGCAGCTTGACCTTGCCGAGCGCCCGCGCATGCATCTTCGCCAGCTGCGTGACGATCTGGTCGTACGCCGGGAAGACGAAACCGTCGAACTGGATCTCCACCACGGGCCGGTAGCCGCGCAGCGCGAGGCCGATCGCGGTGCCGACGATGCCGGACTCGGCGAGCGGGGTGTCGATCACCCGGTCCTCGCCGAAGTCCTTCTGCAGACCGTCGGTCACCCGGAAGACGCCGCCGAGCTTGCCGACGTCCTCACCCATGATCAGGACCTTGGGGTCGGTGTCGAGCGCCTTGCGCAGCGATTCGTTCAGCGCCTTGGCCAGCGCCATCTTGACCTGAGCCATGGTTACTTGGCCTCCCCGTCGGCGAACGACGCCTGGTAGGCGGCGAACTGGGCGCGCTCCTCGTCGACCAGGGCGCTGCCGTCCGCGTAGACATTCTCGAAGATCGCCATCATGTCGGGATCGGGCATGGCGCGGACCGCCTCGCGGACATGCTTGCCGAGCTTCTCGCTCTCGTCCTCGAGCTCCGTGAAGAAGGTGTCGTCGGCGAGCTTCTCGCTCTCCAGGTAGGCGCGCAGGCGCTGGATCGGGTCCTTGGCCTCCCAGGCCTCCCGCTCCTCGTCGCGCCGGTACTTGGTCGGGTCGTCCGACGTGGTGTGCGCACCCATCCGGTACGTGAACGCCTCGACGAGGGTCGGACCCTCACCGCGGCGGGCCCGCTCGAGCGCGGCCCTGGTGACGGCGAGGCAGGCGAGGACGTCATTGCCGTCGACCCGCACGCCCGGGAAGCCGAAGCCCTGGGCGCGCTGGTAGAGCGGCACCCGGGTCTGCTTCTCGGTGGGCTCGGAGATCGCCCACTGGTTGTTCTGGCAGAAGAACACCACCGGGGCGTTGTAGACCGCGGAGAAGGTGAAGGCCTCGGCCACATCGCCCTGGCTGGAGGCGCCGTCACCGAAATAGGCGATGACCGCGGAGTCCGCGCCGTCCTTGGTGACACCCATCGCGTAGCCCGTGGCGTGCAGCGCCTGCGAGCCGATGACGATCGTGTACAGCTGGAAGTTGTTGGTGTTCGGGTCCCAGCCTCCGTGGTTCACGCCGCGGAACATGCCGAGGAGATTCACCGGGTCCACGCCGCGGCACCAGGCGACGCCGTGCTCGCGGTAGGTGGGGAAGACGTAGTCGTCCTCGCGGGTGGCGCGGCCGGAGCCGATCTGGGCGGCCTCCTGGCCGAGCAGCGAGGCCCACAGGCCCAGCTCGCCCTGGCGCTGCAGCGCGGTCGCCTCGGCGTCGAAGCGCCGGGTCAGGACCATGTCGCGGTAGAGCCCGCGCAGCTCGTCGGGGGTCGGATCGATGGAGTACTCAGGGTGCTCGACGCGCTTACCCTCGGGGGTCAGCAGCTGTACGAGGTCGGGCTGTGCGCTCTTCGCCGCCGTCTTCTTGGCGGCTGCGCGCTTCCCGCCGCTGCTGCGGCGAGGTTTGCGCGCGGCGGTGCTGTCCACGGTCACGTGTGCTCCTCCGTCGGTCCAGTACCCGGGATCGGCCGGGAACCGGGGGGTACCCCCTGGCCTCTGCGGGCCCGGGGGAGGCTCACCTGTTTCCGTACCGGCGCACGGGGTGGGTGCGGCTCGGCCGGGACAGGCGTGACAGGCGCCCCGGCGAGCACCCTGCAATCAGCACGTTACCCAGTGCCTCGCAATTCTGCGAAACCCCATCTGACCTGCGATTTTGCTTGGATTTCCAAGTAAATCCCGGTCAGTGGGAACACTTACTGGTCACAGCCTTGCAGGGGGCCGGAACACCGGCACGTTATCCCGCTCCCCCAGGGCATTGGAAGACTCCGTATGTGAGACTGGCGGCGTGCCTGTAGACGGAAAAATCACGGTATTCCTGCTTGATGACCATGAAGTGGTCCGTCGTGGTGTTCACGAGCTGCTCGCCGTGGAATCGGACATCGAGGTCGTCGGCGAGGCCGGCACGGCCGCGGACGCCCTGGTCCGGATCCCCGCCACCCGCCCCGACGTGGCCGTCCTCGACGTACGGCTGCCGGACGGGAGCGGCGTCGAGGTGTGCCGGGAGATCCGCTCCCGCGACGAGAGCATCCACTGTCTGATGCTCACCTCCTTCGCGGACGACGAGGCCCTCTTCGACGCGATCATGGCCGGTGCCTCGGGGTACGTCCTGAAGGCGATCCGGGGCAATGAGCTGCTCTCCGCGGTCCGCGACGTCGCCGCCGGCAAATCCCTGCTCGACCCGGTCGCCACCGCCCGCGTACTGGAGCGGCTGCGCGACGGGAACAGCCCGAAGGGCGACGAACGCCTGGCCGGCCTCACCGACCAGGAGCGGAAGATCCTCGATCTGATCGGCGAGGGAATGACCAATCGCGCGATCGGCGAGAATCTCCACCTGGCCGAGAAGACGATCAAGAATTACGTCTCCAGCCTGCTCTCCAAACTGGGAATGGAGCGCCGTTCCCAGGCCGCGGCGTACGTGGCCCGGATGCAGGCCGAAAAGCGCTGACCTTCACGCTGACGGGGGCACCGACTGTCCCGGTGACAGGGGCACCGACCGGATCACTCGGGACCAACGTCCCGAATTCCTCGGGGCCTGGTCCTCTTTCCCGGCTTCCCACCCGTCGCGGATCGTGGAAGTCATGTCCCCCGAGGAACTACGCGCCGTCGAACTGCTCCGCACGACCCCCTACGGTCGCATCGCCGCGAGCATGCGCGCCCTCCCCTTCCTGGCCGTCGCCCGGCACCTCGTGGCCGACGGGGAAGCGGACCGCGCCGCGGACGCGTCGCCCGCGCTGGTGCTGCGGCTGCACCGGGGATTCGGATACCACCTGGCCTGCGAGGGCACCGTGGTCGCGTACGGCGCGGACAATCTCGGCGGTACGGCCGCGGCCGACACCGGGGGACTCTGGTCGGTGCAGCTGGTCGGCACCTGCGAGACCGTGACACCGACGCCGGAGCAGCTGGAACAGTTCGGTCCGGTCCCGGATCTCGTCGACGGCGAGCCCTTCGCCCCCGTCTATCTGCGGGTGTCTCCGCAGGTCATCGGCGTACACCGGGTGGACGCCGGATACGAGCGGGCGCTCAAGGCCTTCTGAGGGCGCCGGCCCACCGCGCCGGCCCTCGTCAGCCCCGCGCGGGACCGTTCACTGCCCGCCACCCGTGTCCCCGCCCTCCGGCGGCTCCTCCGTGTCCGGCGGGTCCGTGGGCGGATCGTCGCTCTGCGTCGGATCCGGGTCGTCGGACGTCTCGGTCTCGGTGGGCGTCGGATCCGGGTCGTCGGAGGTCTCGGTCTCGGTGGGCGTCGGATCGGTGGTCGGAGTCTCGTTCGTCGGAGGCGGCGTGTAGTCGCCCTGGCCGCCGACGGTGCCCGGATCGGTCTCCTGATCCGTGCTCTCCTCGTCGGTCGGCTCCTTGGACTTCTTGTCCGTCTCCGACTGGCTCACCGACGGTGAGGGATCCGGCTTCTCCTTCTTCTTCTCGTCGCCCTGCAGCGCGAAGGCGATACCGACACCGATCGCGATCAGCGCGAGCACCGCGAGGATCCACAGCCGGCCACGGCCGCGGCCGCCGCTGCCGCCACGGCCTCCGCCGTCGAAACCGCCGTCGTCGTCACCCGGCGGGCGCAGCATCGTCTGGTTGAACTGCGAGGTGCCGCCCTCGCCCGGGTGCTGCATGGCCGCCGCGCCCGCGACACCCATCGCCGGGGTGTTGCCGCCCTCGTGCATGTCCACCGGGCCGGTGTTCCAGGTCCCGGTGTGGCCGCCCTGCTCCTGCAGCATCTGCAGCCCGTACTGGACCAGTCCGCGCATCTCCTCGGCGCTCTGGAACCGGTCGTCGGGCTCCTTGGCGAGCGAGCGCATCACCAGGCCGTTCAGCTCCGGCGGCACTCCGTCCGACATCTCCGACGGCGGTACGGGGATGTCCTGGACGTGCTGGTACACCACGGACAGCGGTGTCTCGCCCATGAACGGGGGCCGCAGCGCGAGCAGTTCGTACAGCAGGCAGCCGGTGGCATAGAGGTCCGAGCGGTGGTCGACGGCCTTGCCGAGCGCCTGCTCCGGGGACAGGTACTGCGGGGTGCCCATCACCATGCCGGTCTGCGTCATGGTGTTCGACGCACCGTGCAGGGCGCGGGCGATGCCGAAGTCCATCACCTTCACCGCACCGGTGTTGGTGATGATCACGTTCGCCGGCTTGATGTCACGGTGCACGATGCCGTGCTGATGCGAGTAGGCGAGCGCCTCGAGCACACCGGAGACGATGATCAGCGCCTGCTCGGGGCCCGGCGCCTCCGCATTGAGCAACAGGTCGCGGATCGTACGGCCTTCGACGATCTCCATCACGATGTACGGGATGGTGTTGCCCGCGATGACGTCTTCACCGGAGTCGTAAACCGCCACCACCGCATGGTGGTTGAGGCCCGCGACCGACTGCGCCTCGCGCGTGAAGCGCGCCTTGGACACCGGGTCCTCGGCCAGATCGGTACGCAGCAGCTTGACGGCGACGGTGCGGCCGAGCCGTACGTCCTCGGCGGCGAAGACCTCGGCCATGCCGCCCCGGCCGAGCCGGCGGGTCAGCCGGTAGCGGCCGTCCCCGACCAGGCCGCCATTGCCCCACAGCTCAGGCGCGTCTGACATGCCGTCGCCAGCCGCATCCGGGTCGGACGGGCCCTGGGCGCGCTGCTGGTCCATCGGTCCTCGCCGTCGTTTCCTGTCGTGTCCTGGAAGTCCCCTGGACCAAGTCCGGGGCGCGTCTGGCCGCGTCGGTCCGTGCCACACCTGCGCACGGCATGTGAAGGTACAGTCCCTGCCGGCCCACGCTACAGCCTCGAATGAGCAGGCCGTCCCGAGACGGACCGGCCATCAAACCGTGGGCGGGCCCGGCCCGGCAAATCGTGTGGCAAGTCGGTAACGCTTCCGAGACGCTTCTTGTGCGTACGGTCACGGAACGGGCACCCGGCTTGACGTGGCAGGGGCCTCGGGCAGACTTGGCCGCAATAAGCAGAGATCTTCGCGCATGCAGGACGCACCCGAGCCGGGAGGCATCCGCGCCAAAGCGCTGATGGGGGACGCACAGACATGAGCCAGGACGGCGCGCACGGCCGGTATGCGGGGCGCTCCCTCGCCGGTGGCCGGTACCAGCTGCGGGACCTGCTCGGCGAGGGTGGCATGGCGTCGGTACACCTGGCGTACGACTCCGTGCTCGACCGCCAGGTCGCGATCAAGACGCTGCACACGGAGCTGGGACGCGAGCAGTCGTTCCGTGAGCGCTTCCGCCGCGAGGCGCAGTCCGTGGCGAAGCTCACGCACACCAATATCGTCTCGGTCTTCGACACCGGCGAGGACGATCTGGACGGCGGCACCATGCCGTACATCGTCATGGAGTACGTCGAGGGCAAGCCGCTCGGCTCGGTGCTCGACGCCGCCGTCGCCCAGCACGGCGCGATGCCCACCGACCAGGCACTCAAGATCACCGCCGATGTGCTCGCGGCGCTCGAGATCAGCCACGAGATGGGCCTGGTCCACCGCGACATCAAGCCGGGCAACGTCATGATGACGAAGCGCAACGTGGTCAAGGTGATGGACTTCGGCATCGCCCGCGCGATGCAGTCCGGTGTCACCTCGATGACGCAGACCGGCATGGTCGTCGGCACCCCGCAGTACCTGTCCCCCGAACAGGCGCTCGGCCGCGGCGTGGACGCCCGGTCCGACCTGTACTCGGTCGGCATCATGCTCTTCCAACTGGTCACCGGGCGGCTGCCGTTCGAGGCCGATTCGCCGCTGGCCATCGCGTACGCGCACGTCCAGGAGGAGCCGGTCGCTCCGTCCTCGATCAACCGCGCGCTGCCGCCGGCCGTCGACGCCCTGGTCGCCCGCGCACTGAAGAAGAACCCGAACGAACGCTTCCCCACGGCGGATGCGATGCGGGACGAGTGCCTGCGGGTCGCCCAGTCGTTCCACGCGACGCCGCCGAGCATCGTGCCCGGCGCGCAGACGCAGAACGGCGGCGGCGTCGGCTCGGCCGTCTTCCCGCCGCTCGACCAGTCGGGCCCGCAGGCCGCGGCGCCCGGCAGCGTCCAGACGCCGTACCAGCCGAGCCCGTACGCACAGCCGACCCCTGCTCCTGCGCCCAGTTACGGCTACCCGCAGCAGGGCGGCTATCAGACGCCCGCACCCGGCGCGTACCAGCAGAGCGGCAGCGGCGGTCCGGGGACCCCGCCGCCGTACACCATGTCGCCGCAGCCAGCGACCGGCGGCACGGGCGGGAACGGCAGTGGCGGCAAGCGGAACATGCCGGTCATCGTCGGCTCCATCGTGGTGGCGCTCCTCGCCATCGGCGGCCTGATCACGGCGATCGCCTTGAACAGCGGCGACGACGGGGGCGGTGGCGGCGACGAGTCCAAGGAGAGCTCGGGGCCGGTGGAGGGGCACAGGCCGGCGGACAAGTCGAAGGTCATCGACTCCGAGAAGTGCACGGACCCGATGGAGGGCACCGACCCGAACACCATCCAGGCACCCGACTTCTCGTACATCTACATCGACTCGGTGAAGGACTGCCTCAAGGCCGCGAACTGGAAGTACAAGGTCACGTACGTCGACGAGGCCGTCTACGGCAAGGGCGCGGTCATCAAGCAGTACCCGCCGAAGGGCACCGAGATGCCGGAGAAGAACGTCGGCTTCACGCTCGAGGTGTCGACGGGCAATCCCGAGTAGGCACGACACAGACGAAGAGAGGGCCGCCACGCGCACTGCGTGGCCGGCCCTCTCTTTCGTACGGTGTGCCCTAGAGGTACGGGCCCCCCGTGCGGGCGGTCGGGTGTGTGGGCTGGTCGTCCGCTTCGTCGAGGCCGCCGGCGCCGGGCGGGAGGGCGCGGCGCATCTGCTCGAGCTGGGCGCGGGCTGCCATCTGCTGGGCGAAGAGCGTCGTCTGGATCCCGTGGAAGAGGCCCTCGAGCCAGCCGACCAACTGGGCCTGTGCGATACGCAGTTCCGCATCGCTCGGGGTGCCGCCCTCGGTGAAGGGGAGGGAGAGGCGCTCCAGCTCCTCCACGAGCTCCGGGGCGAGCCCGTCCTCCAGCTCCTTGACGGAGCTCTTGTGGATCTCCTTGAGCCGGGCCCGGCTGGCGTCGTCGAGAGGAGCGGCGCGGACTTCCTCGAGCAGCTGCTTGATCATGCTGCCGATGCGCATGACCTTGGCCGGCTGCTCGACCTGGTCCGTCACCGGAACCTCGCGGGACTCGTCGTCGTCGCCTCCGCCGCCTCCGCCGAGGGCCATTCCGTCCTGGCCCACGACCAGGACCTGCGGGTTCTCCTGCGACCTGTCGTTCCTCGGCATTTCCATGCGGCCATTGTCTCCCACACCTGCTCCATGTCTCCTTGGTGCCCCCTGGATGCCGTGATCCACCCCGGGGTGCGGGCGGCGGGGTCATCGGCGGTGATCATCGGCCGCGGCGCAGGCGCAGGGCGAGGAAGGCGAGGCCCATGCCGATCAGGAGGAGGCCGAAGCCAAGCGGCAGGACCTGGACGACCGGTTCGCCCGTGCGGGCCATGGCCTCCTCGCGGGCGTCCGCCGCGGCGCCGATGCGGGTGTCGTCGGCGTCGGTGCTCGGCGACGGGTCGGCCGGATCGGCGAGTTCGAGGCGGTCCGAGGGATCGGCCTCGTCCGGGTCGGTGGGCGGCTGCGAGGGCTCGGGGGCCGTGCCGTGGGGGTCGTGGTGCGGCCGGGGGGAGTCGTGCGGGGACTCGTGTTGGCGCGGCGGACGGGAGCCGTCGTCGGAGCGGCTCTCGGTGGGTGTCTGCTTCGCGGAGGGGGACTTGGGGTGCTTCGGGCTCGGCGGGTGCTCGGAGGGCCGGGGGCGGTCCGCGGGCGGGGTGGCTGCGTCGCCGGGGGCGGTCGGCTCCGTCGTGCGGGGCTTCGGGGCGTCGGGGTCGGCCGGCTTCTCGGGCGGAGGGCGTTCGCCCGGGTCGGTGCGGTCTTCAGGTTTCGGCGCGGGCGGGTCCTGTGCGCCGTCCTGGCGCGGGTGTTCGCCGCCGTCCTCGGCCGGCTGCGGGTCCGTACGCCCGGGGCGTACCCGGCCCTCGCCCGGCCGGCTTCCGGCACGGGAATCGTCGGCGTCGGGGACGGAGTCCGGATCGGAGGCCCGCGGCGGGGGATCCGGTTGCTGCAGTCGCTGCGGCGCGGTGACCGCTGCCGCCTGTGCGAGATGCGCCGGTTCGGAGCCCACGGGTCCGAGGGAGAAGAGCACGGCCGGTACGAGCAGAACACCAAGGGTGCGCAGGGAGCGGATCGCTGGAACCACGCCGGGACCCCCTCCCGATGCCGTATCGCCAGGGCCGAGGTACCCAGAGTCACATGAAGTGACAGAACCGGCATCTCGGGCGGTGGCGCTACGGGGGATCGGGGGAGGGGGTCCCGGGCGGCGACAAGTGCCAGCGCCGTATCAGCGCGTATCAGCGCGTGAGCAGCACCTTCCCGATGTGCCCACTGCTCTCGAGCACCCGATGGCCCTCGGCCGCCTCGCTCAGCGGCAGCATCCGGTCGATCACCGGTCGTACCCGGCCCGCCTCGAACAGCGGCCACACATGCTCCCGTACTGCCGCGACGATCGCCGCCTTCTCCGCGGCGGGACGGGCGCGCAGCGTCGTCGCGGTGATGGCGGCGCGCTTGCGCAGCAGCGCGTTGAGGTTCAACTCGCCCTTCACGCCGCCCTGCAGACCGATGATGGCCAGACGGCCGCTGGTCGCGAGCGCCTTCACGTTCTGGTTCAGATATTTGGCGCCGATGATGTCGAGGATGACGTCGGCGCCGGCGCCGCCGGTGGCCTTGCGCACCTCGTCCACGAAGTCCTGCTCGCGGTAGTTGATGAGGACGTCGGCACCGAGCTCGGCGCAGCGGGCCAGCTTCTCCGCGCTGCCCGCCGTGACGGCCACCTTCGCACCGATCGCCTTGGCCAGCTGGATCGCCATCGTGCCGATGCCGCTGGCCCCGCCGTGTACCAGGAGCGTCTCGCCCGGCCGCAGGTGGGCGATCATGAAGACGTTCGACCAGACCGTGCACGTCACCTCGGGCAGCGAGGCGGCCGCGACCAGATCGACGCCCTCCGGAATCGGCAGCAGCTGTCCGGCCGGGACTGCGACCTTCTCCGCATAGCCGCCGTCCGCGAGCAGCGCACAGACCTCGTCGCCGACCGCCCAGCCGCTCACCCCGGGCCCGAGCGCCGCGATGCGCCCGGAGCACTCCAGACCGGGGTACGGGGACGAGCCGGGCGGCGGATCGTAGAAGCCCTGACGCTGCAGCAGGTCGGCGCGGTTCACGGCGGTGGCCGCGACCTCGACGAGGACCTCGCCCTCACCGGGCACGGGATCGGGGACCTCCGCCCAGACGAGCGCCTCGGGTCCACCGGGTTCGGGGATGGTGATCGCATGCATGAGCGCGAGGCTACTCGTCACCCGCTCCCGTGTGCCGGTGCGGGGCCGGAGGTCAGTCCCGGGGCAGCGGCTTGGTGTCGCGGAGTTGGGGCCCGTCCGGGGTGGCCCGCACGATCGTGATCAGACGGTCCGTCAACTGCAGCGGGCTGGCCGCCGGATCGTCGTACCCGAGCAGCCGGTGCCCGCGTACGACACTGACCACGAGGTCCTCGGTCTCCCGGACGCCCTTGCCCACCTCGGCCTTTATCACCGGGCGTTCGACCAGATCGAGGCCGGTGCCCTGCTGGATGAGGTCCTCCATCACCGTGCCCGCGCTGGGGCTCAGGACCGAGAGACCGAGCAGCCGGCCGGCCGCACTGGCGCTGGTGATCACCGCGTCGGCGCCGGACTGGCGGAGCAGCGGCGCGTTCTCCTCCTCGCGGACCGCGGCCACGATCTTGGCGCCGCGGTTCATCTGCCGTGCGGTGAGCGCGACCAGGACCGCCGTGTCGTCGCGCTGGGTGGCGATGACGACCTGCCGGGCCTTCTGCGTCTCCGCCCGCAGCAGCACATCGCTGCGGGTCGCATCGCCGATCACACCGACGAAACCCTCCGAAGTGGCCGCCTCGATCACCTTGTTGCTCGGATCGACGATGACGATCTGCTCCTTCGACAGACCGGTCGCGCACAGCGTCTGGATCGCCGAGCGGCCCTTCGTGCCGAAGCCCACGACGACGGTGTGTGCCCGCAACTGGGACCTCCAGCGGTTCAGTCGGAACTCTTCGCGGGTCCGTTCGGTGAGGACCTCGAGGGTGGTGCCGACCAGGATGATCAGGAAGAGCACGCGCAGCGGCGTGACTGCGAGGATATTGATGAGCCGGGCGGTGTCGCTCACCGGGACGATGTCTCCGTAGCCCGTGGTGGAGAGCGTGACCGTGGCGTAGTAGAACGCGTCGAGCAGATCGACGCTGCCGTCGGAGTTGTCGCCGTAACCGTCGTGGTCGAGATAGACGATGAACGCCGTGCCGACCAGGACCGCGAGCGCCATCGCCAGCCGCTTCCCGACCTGCAGCAACGGGCGTTCGATCACCCTGCGCGGCAGCTTGATCGGGGTGGTGATCAGGTGCTCGTCGGCCCCCCGGGCCATCGCGTCCTGGCCGGGAAGTTTCACGTGAAACACTCCTCTGGCGACCATGCCCACGGCAGGTCGAGGATCTCGAGTTCCTGTCCCGGCTCCGCGCCACCGGGCGGCACCACGGCGACTCCGTCGGACGCGGCGATGCCGCGGAGCATCGCAGGACCGTTGTAGTGCAGCGGCACGGCCTCGTCGCCGCGCAGTGCGACGGGGACGAGGCGGGTGTCGTGCGGATGCCCGGGGACGGCGTCGCGGATCGGCGCCGGGTACGGGTCCGGTGCGGCCCGCCCCGCCAGCGTACGCAGCACGGGCTCCGCCAGTGTCAGCAGCCCCGAGACCGCGGCGAGCGGATTGCCGGGCAGGCCCACCAGGTGACGGCTCTCGGTCAGGCGGGCCAGCAGCATGGGGTGGCCGGGGCGCACCTCCACTCCGTCCACCAGGAGTTCGGCACCGACGTGCTGCAGGGTGGGGTGGACGTGGTCGACGGGTCCCGAGGCGGTGCCTCCGGTGGTGACGATCAGGTCCGCGTCGGAGCCGGCGACCGCCTTGCGCAGCGCCTGCGCGTCGTCGCCGAGCCGCCGTACGGACACCACCTCGGCGCCCAGGGCGCGCAGCCACGGCGGCAGCATCGGGCCGAGCGCATCGCGGATGAGGCCGTCGCGGGGGAGTCCGGCGGTGAGCAACTCGTCGCCGAGTACGAACACTTCGGCGCGTGGCCGCGGGACGGTGGCGAGGGTGTCGTATCCGGCGGCCGCCGCGAGGCCGATCGCCGCCGGGGTGATCAGGGTGCCGGCGGGCAGCAGATGGTCACCGCTGCGGCACTCCTGGCCGCGCGGGCGGATGTCCTGGCCGTGTGCCACGTCGCGGGTGGCGTGCAGGCGGCCGTGTCCGTCCTGGTGGCCGTGCTCGCTGCGGATCACCGCCGTCGCCTCGTGCGGTACGCGGGCGCCGGTGGCGATGGCGATCGCCTCGCCGTCGGCCAGCGGCGCGGGCTGGGCGAGACCTGCCAGCACCGCGTCCTGCTGGAGGGTCCAGGGGCCGGGTCCTGCGACCGCCCAGCCGTCCATGGCGGAGGTGTCGAAGGACGGCAGGTCGGTGAGTGCGGCCACGGGTGCGGCCAGGACCAGGCCGAGGGACTGATCGACGGGGGTCTGCGCCGGTGTGCGGGCACCGCGGGCGACGATGCGTTCGGCCGCACGCAGGGCGATGGTGCGGGCCCGGGGCCAAGGGGTGGAGGTGTGGCTGTGGGTGGTGGTCGCCGGGTGGGTGGGCTTGTGCGGAGGTGGGTGCGGCGTGGGCGCGGGGGCGACGGGGGTGAAGGTGAAGGCGAGCTCGTCGTCGGGGAGTTCGCGGTTGTCGTCGCGGTCGGCGGGGGCACCGTCGTCGGCGGGAGCGCCGTCGTCGGGGGGAGCGCCGTCGTCGGGGGCGTGCGCGGTTCTGCGGTCGCTCCCGTGGGTCGCCGGGCGGCCGATGCGGGAGCCGCCGGCGGCGGTGCCCGGCGGGGGGCCGTCGCCGCGGCCGGATCCGTGCCGCTCGCTGTCCTCGCGGGCGGCCCGGACCAGGGCGAGGGCTTCCTCGACGTCCGGGTCGTGCCCGTCCGTCGGACCGGGCCCGGTCATGTCGCGTCCGGCCCGTCGCTCTGCGCGGCCTCCTCCGCCCAGCGCGCGGCCAGCGCCGTGGCCTTGCGGGTGGCCTCGGCGACGGCCTCGGCGTCGCCGCCCGCACGGCCCGCCGCGTATCCGACGAGGAACGTGGTCAGGGGCGCGGCCGGCCTGGCCACACCGTGCGCGGCATCGCGCGCCAGATCGAGCAGTACGCCGGTGTCGACGTCCAGCTCGATACCCAGTTCGTCCTTGACTGCGGTCATCCATTCATCCAGCACGTGCTCATGCTCCCTGATCCGTGCGCGGGCGGCGGCGATGTCCTCCCAGGTGTCGCAGTCGACCGCGGCCGCCGAGCCGCCCGGGGCGGACGCCCTGGCGAGCCGGAGGCCGACGAGCAGGCGGCGCAGTGGCAGCCCGGCGAGCGCACCGTGCTCGGCGCGCAACAGGTCCAGCTCCCGCACCAGTGACTCCCGTCGATAGGCCGCGACCAGCGGCTGATCACGCCCGTCGACGTCGACGAACAGCACACCGTCGTACGGGGACGGTGCGTCCTCGCCGTGTGGGGACGGTGCGTCCTCGCCGCGGTCGTACGGGATCTCTGCGGTCGCCGGTGTGCCGCCCGGCGGCGTCAGGGCGGTGAGCAGTGTCCGTACGGCAGGTGCGTCGAGGAACGGCAGATCCGCGGAGAGCACCAGGACCACGGGGCACTCGGTGCGGCGCAGCCCGGCCTCGAGCGCGGCCAACGGGCCACCGCCGGGCGGCTCTTCGCGTACCCACTCGACGGGCCTGACCGTCTGCCGGGGTTCCGCGACGACCACGGTGCGGTCCGCGTCCGCGCAGGCGGTGAGCACGCGGTCGAGGAGGCGCCGGCCGCCCACCCGCACGCCCGGCTTGTCGACACCGCCGAGCCGCCGGGCCGCCCCGCCGGCCAGCACGACCGCGTCGTACGGCCGACGCGGGGCGCCGGCCGAAGGGCTCGGGGCGCCGGGGACGTGGTTCGGGGTGGGAGCGGCGGACGGGGCGGGCGTGGCGGACGGGGCGGGCGTGGCGGACGGGGCGGGCGTGGCGGGCGTGCCGTCGTTCGAGGTCACCCACCGAGTATCGCCACAAGCCGCACCCGCGCCACCCCCGGGCCCCAGGTCGCGGCGCGACCGGTCAGAGCGTGCGCAGCAGCACCGACGGCTGCTCGACGCAGTCCGCCACGTACCGAAGGAAGCCGCCCGCCGTGCCGCCGTCGCAGACGCGGTGGTCGAAGGTCAGCGAGAGCTGCACCACCTGGCGGACCGCCAGCTCGCCGTCGTGCACCCAGGGCTTCTGGGCTATGCGGCCGACGCCCAGCATGGCGGCCTCGGGGTGGTTGATGATCGGAGTGGAGCCGTCCACTCCGAACACTCCGTAGTTGTTCAGCGTGAAGGTGCCGCCGGTCAGCTCCGCCGGGGACAGCCGGCCCTCGCGAGCGGCCTCGGTGAGCCGGGCGAACTCGGTGCTGAGCGACTCCGCGCCGAGCCCGTGCGCGTCCCGCACCACCGGGACCATCAGGCCGCGGTCGGTCTGCGCCGCGAACCCGAGGTGGACCCGGTCGAGCCGGACGACCTCCCTGGCCTCCGTGTCCACCATCGAGTTGAGCTCCGGATGCCGGTCGAGGGCGGCGACGCAGATGCGCGCGAAGAGCGCCAGGACGGAGATCTTCGGTCCGCCCGCCGCGTTCATCACCGCGCGTGTCCGCAGCAGTTCCGTCGCGTCCGCGTCCACCCAGCAGGTCGCGTCGGGGATCTCCCGGCGGCTGCGGGCCAGCTTGTCGGCGACGGCACCGCGGACTCCCTTGAGGGGGACCCGTACCGTGTCCGCGTCGGTGGCGGCAGGCGCCTGCGCCGGGGCGGCGGGCCGGTCCGCCGCTGTGCTGCGCGCGGGCGACCCGGCCGCTCTCAGGGCGTACTCGACGTCGGCGCGCAGGATGAGGCCGTCGGGGCCGGAGCCGTTCAACTCGCGGAGATCGAGCCCGTGTTCGCGGGCGAGGCGGCGCACCAGCGGGGAAATCACCGGTACGGGGCCCTCACTCGCGGCGATGTCCGCGGTGTCCGCGGCGCCGGCGGAGTCCTCGGGGCGCCGCACGGCGTGCACGGCTCGGTCCGTGGGGAGGTCGCTGGGGAGGTCGCTGCCGGCCTCAGCGGCCACGGCAGGTGAGACCGAACCGGCCGGACCATCGCCGGCCGTGGCCTCTCGCGCGCTCGCCGGGCCCTGTGCCCGCACTCGGCGCCGGCGGACGGGCGGGGCCGTGGTCCCGTACCCCACCAGCACATTGCCGGACTCCTGCGTCTCCGGTCCGCTCTCCCCCGACTGCCGCTCACCGGCCGACGAGGCGCCGGACGCGCCGGACGCAGCGGCGGGCTCCGCCGTCTCGGACGCCCCCACCGCGACGGTCAACAGCGGGGCGCCCACCGGCAGTTCCGCACCCTCCGCACCGAAGCGCGCCGTCACCACACCCGCGTACGGGCACGGCACCTCGACCATCGCCTTGGCCGTCTCGACCTCGACGACCGGCTGGTCGACGGCCACCACCTCGCCCACGTCCACCAGCCAGCGCACGATCTCCGCCTCGGTGAGGCCCTCACCGAGATCGGGCAGCGTGAACTCGAGCACCTGCGCCATCAGCTCTCCGCCTCCCACTGCAGCCGCGCCACCGCGTCCAGGATCCGGTCGACTCCCGGCAGATGATGCCGCTCGAGCATCGGCGGCGGATAGGGAATGTCGAATCCGGTGACCCGCAGAACCGGGGCCTCCAGATGATGGAAGCACCGCTCCGTGACCCGCGCGGCGATCTCCCCGCCGGGCCCGCCGAATCCGGCCGCCTCGTGCACGATCACCGCCCGTCCGGTGCGGCGCACGCTGGCGCAGACCGTGGCGTCGTCGAAGGGCACGAGCGAACGCAGGTCCACCACCTCGAGGTCCCACCCCTCCGCGCGGGCCGCCTCCGCCGCCTCCAGGCACACCGGCAGCGACGGGCCGTAGGTGATCAGTGTCGCGCTCCGCCCGGCGCGCCTGACCGCCGCCCGGCCCAACTCCTCTACGGACGACGGCGCTTCCGGGTTCCACACGTCCTTCGACCAGTAGAGCCGCTTGGGCTCGAGGAACACGACCGGATCATCCGATGCGATCGACTGCCGCAGCAGTCCGTATGCGTCGGCGACGGTCGCCGGCGTCACCACATGCAGCCCGGGCGTCGCCAGGTAGTACGCCTCGGAGGAGTCGCTGTGGTGCTCGACGCCACCGATCCCGCCGCCGTACGGCACCCGGATGGTGATCGGCAGGGGCATCGCGCCCCGTGTGCGGTTCCGCATCCGCGAGACGTGCGAGATCAGCTGCTCGAACGCCGGATAGGCGAAGGCGTCGAACTGCATCTCCACGACCGGCCGCAGCCCGTACATCGCCATGCCCACCGCCGTGCCGAGGATGCCCGCCTCGGCCAGCGGGGTGTCTGTGCAGCGCTCCTCGCCGAAGTCGGCGGCGAGCCCGTCGGTGATGCGGAAGACCCCGCCGAGCGCGCCGACGTCCTCACCCATCACATGCACGGTCGGGTCCTCGGTCAGTGCGTCCCGCAGGGCGCGCTGCAGGGCCTGCGCCATGGAGGCCGGTTTGGTGCCCGCGGCGGCGGCCGGGGCGGGCGCGGTGGTGGTCATCGCTCGTCCTCCGCCTCGAGCTCGGCGCGCAACTGAGCGGCCTGCTCGCGTAGTTGCTGAGTCTGCTCCGCGTAGATGTGACGGAACAGGTCCATCGGGTCGAGCTCCGCGTCCTGGTTCATCCGCTCGCGCAGTCCCGCCGCGAACGCGTCGGCCGCGTCCCGGGCCGCCTGTATCCCGGACTCGTCCAGGAGGTCGCGGTCGGTGAGCTCCTTCTCCAGGAGGACGATCGGGTCGTGTGCACGCCAGGCCGCCACCTCCTCGTCGTCCCGGTAGCGGGTGGCGTCGTCCGCGTTCGTATGCGCCTCGAGGCGGTAGGTGACCGCCTCCACCAGGGTCGGGCCGCCGCCCTCGCGCGCGTGGCGCACGGCCTCGTCGAGCACCTGGTGCACGGCCACCGCGTCATTGCCGTCGACGAGCCGGCCCGGCATGCCGTACCCGACCGCCTTGTGGGCGAGGGACGGGGCCGCCGTCTGCTTGTGCAGCGGGACGGAGATGGCGAAGCCGTTGTTCTGCACCAGGAAGACCACCGGGGCCTGCCAGACCGCCGCGAAGTTCAGCGCCTCGTGGAAGTCGCCCTCGCTGGTGCCGCCGTCACCGACCAGGGCGAGCGCCACCGTGTCGTCGCCGCGCAGCCGCGCGGCGTGGGCCAGGCCCACCGCATGCGGCAGCTGGGTGGCCAGCGGGGTGCTGAGCGGGGCGATCCGGTGCTCGCGCGGGTCGTATCCGGTGTGCCAGTCGCCGCGGAGCAGGGACAGGGCCTGCACCGGGTCGAGGCCGCGGGCGACCGCGGCGAGCGTGTCCCGATAGCTCGGGAACAGCCAGTCCTGCTCCTCGAGCACCAGGGCGGCGGCGACCTCGCAGGCCTCCTGACCCGTGCTCGACGGATAGACCGCGAGTCTGCCCTGCTTGGTGAGGGCCGTCGCCTGCGCGTTGTACCGACGGCCGCGGACCAGCTGCTCGTACAGGGCGCGCAGCAGCTGCGGGTCCGCCTTCGCCGCCGCAGGCGTGCCGAGCACCCGCCGCGGCTCGGCCTCCGGGAGCAGCGGCCCCGGGTCCGTACGAAGCTTCCAGGCGGGCGGCGGGGCGGGCCGGTGGGCCGCTCGCTGCTCCATGACCGTCATGTGCTCGGTCACCGCGTGCACCTCCTCGTGGGAGCGGACAGGACGGCACGCTGGGTGTGACGCGCCTCACCTACCGATTGTTCGGTCGCCGGCGCATTTTGGCTACAGGCACCTCCAGGCTGTGGACAAACGGTTCTCCACAGCCTGGTATGGATGCAGTACGTCCATGGTAGGGAGGCGGGGGCACATGGCATCTGAACGAATGGCCGACGGCGACGAGGCCGGAGCGCCGGACCCGCAGCCGCCGGCCGAGGCGGAGGATCAGCTTCCTGCGATGCCGCCGCCGCGGCCGCTCGACTCCATCGACCGCGACATCCTGCGCATGCTCCAGGCGGACGGCCGCGCCTCGATACGCTCCGTCGCCGAACGCGTCCATGTGTCCCGGGCCAATGCCTACGCCCGGATCAATCGGCTCATCGAGGACGGCGTCATCCGCGGATTCGGCGCCCGCGTCAACCACGAACGGGCGGGCCAGGGCGCCTCCGCATACATCACCCTGAAGATCGTGCAGAACTCCTGGCGGACCGTGCGCGCGCAGCTGCGCGACCTGCCGGGCGCCGCCCACATCGCCCTGGTCAGCGGCGACTTCGACGTGCTGCTCCTGGTGCACTCGCCGGACAACCGGGCCCTGCGCGAGCTGGTGCTCACCCGGCTGCAGGCCATCCCGGAGGTGCTCAGCACGCGCACCCTGCTCGTCTTCGAGGAGACCGACCTCGATCCGGCCCCGTAGCTGCCGGCGCATGCGCCCCACGTCGGACTCAGGTGTCGGTACGCAGCCCGTGGAACGCCAATTGCACCACCGCGTCGGCCACCGCCGGCCCGTCGGCGCCGCGGACCTCGGGCCGATACCACTCCACCACCGAGTTGATCATCCCGAAGAGCAGCCGGGTCGCCAGCCTGCCCTCGACGTCCGCCCGCAGATCGCCGTCCGCCACCGCAGCCTCGAACAGCTCGGCCACCTGGTGGTCGAACTCGCGGCGCCGTTCCATCGCCCACTGCTCGGTGTCCGTGTTCCCCCGCACCCGCAACAGCAGCGTGACGTACGGAAGTTCGGCGGTGAGCACCTCGACCATGCGCCGGGTCACGTACTCGAGGCGTTCCACGGCACGCCCCACGCGCGCGTGCTCCTCGTCGAGGATCCCGAAGAGGCCGTCGAGTGCACGGCTGACCGCACGTCGCAGCAGGTCCTCCTTGCTCGCCACATGGTGGTAGATCGAGGACTTGGAGATGCCGGCCGCCTTGGACAGGTGCTCCATGGAAGTGCCGTCGTAACCACGCTCGTTGAAGACCTGCACCGCCACCGCGAGGAGGCTCTGCGGGGTGTACGTGTCCCGTTTCACTGCGCTCATGCCACGACCTCGTCCTTCTCTGCCTTCTCCGCGCGGGCGCGGCGCACCAGGCCGCGGCCGGGGGCGTATCGCCCGGTGGGGTGGTGCTCGTGCAGCGTCTGCAGCGTACGGACGAGATGCCGGTGTCCGGCCTCGCGCGCCCAGGCGAGCAGCGGTACGGGGTAGTTGACGCCGAGCCGCATCGCGGTGTCCACGTCCTCCTCGCCCGCCACCGCGCGGGCCACTGCATCGGCGGCGAAGTCCACGAGCATCGCCACCGTACGGGCGACGATCAGGCCGGGCATGTCGTCGATCAGGGACACCTGCTTGCCGAGCGCCTGGAACAGGCCCACGGCCTCCTGGACGGTGTACGGCGAGGCGGAGTCGCCGGCCGCCACGGCGATCCGGGTGGCCGCGCGGTAGTCGAAGGACAGGTCGAAGCGCACGACGTCGCCGCCGGGGTCCTGGGCGCCGGCGAGCACCAATCGGCCGCCGCCGGGCAGCAGGACGGCCGGAGCGTCGTCCTGCGCACCCACCCGGGAGACGCCCACGCCGGCCTCCTCCAGGAGCCCGACGAGCGGCTCGGCCGGGCCGAGGTGCCCGCTCACCACGACCGATTCCACGGCCGGCGCGGCCGGTTCGGTGCGCGGTACGGGCCGCTCCTGCCCGCTGTGGTCGAACCAGCCCCGGCCGGACTTCCGGCCGAGCCGGCCCGATTCGACGAGCCTGCGCTGGGCGAGCGACGGTGTGAACTTCGGGTCCTGGTAGAAGGCTTCCCACACCGAGCGTGTCACCGCCTCGTTGACGTCCTGGCCGATCAGGTCGGTCAGTTCGAAGGGGCCCATCCGGAATCCGCCGCACTCACGCAGCACCGCATCGATGGTCGCCGGATCCGCGGCCTGCTCCTCGTACACGCGCAGGGCCTCGGCGTAGAAGGGGCGTGCCACGCGATTGACGATGAAGCCCGGTGTGTCCGCCGAGCTCACCGGGGTCTTGCCCCAGTCCTTCGCCGTGTCGTACGCGCGCGTGGCGCACGATTCGTCCGTGGCGAAGCCGCTGACGACCTCGACCAGGGGCATCAGGGGAGCGGGGTTGAAGAAGTGCAGTCCGACGCAGCGGCCCGGGTGTTCGAGGGCTCCGGCGATGGCGGTGACGGACAGCGACGAGGTGTTCGTCGCCAGCAGACAGTCCGTGTCGACGACCGCCTCGAGGGCCCGCATCAGGCCTTGCTTGACGTCGAGTTGCTCGAGAACCGCCTCCACCACGAGACCGCAGCCGGCGAGCTCGTCGAGGCTCGCGACGGGGGTCAGCCGGGCGAGGGCCGCCGTCCTGGCGTCGTCGGTGAGCCGGCCCTTCTCCACGAGCCTGGCCAGCCGGGCGGCGAGCTGTTCCGCGGCCTGATCGGGCCGCCCGGGTATCGCGTCGTGGAGCCGGACGGAGTGTCCCGCGAGAAGGGCGACCTGGGCGATGCCCTGGCCCATGGTCCCCGTGCCGACGACGGCCACCGGGGTCCTGGAGTCGAGTCCTGTCATGCCCGCGATCCTCCCGCAGGGGGTTTTCCACAGGTTCGGCCGACCCCCTTGTCCCGACCGATCGTTCGGTTACGCTAACTCTAGCCGTCCGGTCCGACCGGAGCCCAGCCGTTCCCACACCCGCCGCAATCGCGCACACCCGCCAGTACCCGCCCGCATCTGCCCGGCCCGCCGGCTCGACGAGGAGCCGGTCCGTTGAGGAGTTGGTCCGTCATGGCCGCCGAGCTCACCGCTCACGACCTGATCGAGAAGCACCGCCCCACACTCGACCAGGCGCTCGAAACGATCCGCACCCGGGCGTACTGGTCCCCCCACCCGGAACACCCCAAGGCCTACGGGGAGAACGGCACACTGAGCGCCGCGGACGGCAAGGCCGCCTTCGACGCGCTCCTCGGCCGCCGCTTCGACCTCGACCAGCCCGGCACCGACGCCTGGACGGGCGGCGAAGTCTCCCCGTACGGCCCCGAGTTGGGCATCGAGTACCCGCACCCGGACATCGACGTGCTGCTGCCCGCGATGCGCGCGGCCATCCCGGCCTGGCGGGACGCCGGCGCCGAGGTGCGGGCCGCGGTCTGCCTGGAGATCCTCGCGCGGATCAGCGCGCGCACCCACGAATTCGCGCACGCCGTCATGCACACCAGCGGCCAGGCCTTCATGATGGCCCTGCAGGCCGGCGGCCCGCACGCCCAGGACCGCGGCCTCGAAGCGGTCACCTACGCGTACGTGGACCAGGTCCGCACCCCCGAGGCGGCGGACTGGAGCAAGCCCCAGGGCAAGCGCGACCCGCTCAATCTGCGCAAGCAGTTCACCCCGGTCCCCCGCGGCATCGCCCTGCTCATCGGCTGCAACACCTTCCCCACCTGGAACGGCTACCCGGGCCTCTTCGCCTCCCTCGCCACCGGGAACCCGGTCCTGGTCAAGCCACACCCGCGGGCCGTACTGCCGCTCGCGCTCACCGTGCGAGTGGCCCGCGAGGTGCTCGCCGAAGCCGGCTTCGACCCCGATCTCGTGGCGCTCGCCGCCGAGAGGCCCGGCGAAGGCATCGCCAAGACCCTCGCCCTGCGCCCCGAAGTGAAGATCATCGACTACACGGGCTCCACCGCCTTCGGCGACTGGCTCGAGGCCAACGCCCGCCAGGCCCAGGTGTACACGGAAAAGGCCGGGGTCAACACGGTGGTCATCGACTCCACCGACAACTACCGCGGCATGCTGGCCAATCTGGCGTTCTCCCTCTCGCTCTACAGCGGCCAGATGTGCACCACCCCGCAGAATCTGCTGATCCCCCGCGACGGCATCACCACGGACGCCGGCCCGAAGACGTACGACGAGGTGCTCGGTGACCTGTCGGACGCCGTCGGCGGCCTCCTCGGTGACGACGCCCGGGCCTCCGCCCTCCTCGGCGCCCTGGTCAACCCGGACGTCAAGGCCCGACTCGAGGCGGCCGGCGGCCTCGGCGAAGTCGCCCTGGCCTCCCGCGACATCACCCACCCGGAGTTCCCGGACGCCGTCGTCCGCTCCCCCGTCATCGTCAAGCTCGACGGCAGCAAACCGGACACCGAATCGGTCTACCTGGACGAATGCTTCGGCCCGGTGTCCTTCGCCGTCGCCGTGGACTCGACGGCCGACGCGGTGGAGCTGCTGCGCCGCACCATCCGCGACAAGGGCGCCATGACCGTCGGCGCGTACACCACGTCCGCCGACACGGAGCGCGCCCTCGAGGAGGTCTGCTTCGAGGAGTGCGCCCAGCTCTCGTTGAACCTGACGGGCGGGGTGTACGTCAACCAGACCGCGGCGTTCTCCGACTTCCACGGCTCGGGCGGCAACCCGGCGGCGAACGCGGCACTGTGCGACGCCGCATTCGTCGCCAACCGCTTCCGGGTGGTCGAGGTCCGCCGCGAGGCGTGACGTACGCGCGCGTGGCCGGCGGACCCGTCAGCGGCCGCCGGCCGCCGACCAGCCGGCCGCCGACCAGTGGAAGAGGGCCATGCCCACACTGGTCGCCAGGTTGTAACTGGACACCTGGGGGCGCATCGGCAGCGACACCAGGGCGTCGGCACGCGCGCGCAGCTCGTCGGTGATGCCGCTGCGCTCCGACCCGAAGGCCAGCAGGGCGTCGTCGGGCAGCTCGAGGGTGCGGATGTCCTCGCCCTCCGGGTCGAGTGCGTAGAGGGGCCCGGCGGGCAGCGCGTCCACGGGCAGATGCTCGACGGCGGTGGCGTAATGCAGCCCGGCCGCACCGCGCACGACGTTCGGGTGCCAGGGGTCGAGGGTGCCGGTGGTGACCACACCCGTCGCGCCGAAGCCGGCCGCGAGGCGGATGACGGCACCGGCGTTCCCCAGATTGCGCGGGTTGTCGAGCACGACGACGGGTGCGGTGCGGGGCGTACGGGTCAGGGCCGCGAGGTTGTCGGCGCGCGCCGGGCGGGCGGCGAGCGCGGCGATCCCGGTCGGGTGCAGGCGGGGGAGCAGTTCACGCAGTACGGCGGCGGGGACCTCGGTGGCCGCTTCGGCGACGGCGTCGGCGACATCCGGGGCCAGCTCGTCGGCCAGCGCACGTACCGCTTGAAGATCGCTGGTCAGGGCCGTGGCGACGTGCGCGTCGAAGCGCAGGGCGTGCTTGAGCGCGTGGAACCCGTCGAGCAGCACCGCACCGTCGCGGAGCGCGGTCCAGCGGGCCAGGGCCGCGTCCGTGGTCGGAGTCGTGGTCGGCGGCCCTGAGGCGGGGACATCGGCGGTCTCGGCCCTGTCGAGGGCCGGCACGGGTCCCGACGGCGAGGAGGCCGCCCGGTCGGGTCCGTTCGTCCGATCGCCTCGCGCCGCGTTCACGGAGTGAAGCCTACGCGCGCGTGATCCTCGGCCTCGCCGCCGTCCGGACCACCACCGCTCCCGCCCGACGTCTCCCCGTCGGCCGCCACTGCCTCCTGTTCACCCTGTTCACCCTGTTCGTCCCCGCCCGCTTCTCCGGCCCGCGCACCCTCGTACCGGCGGCCCCTCGACCGGACCACGGACAGCAGCGCGGCACGACAGCGCACCACCGCCCGCCCGACCCGCTGCAGGAACGACGTCGGCAGGAACACGGCGTCCGCGGCGATCATCGCGAGCGAGAAGAACGGCAGCCCGAGCAGCACGGCGATCACCGCATGCTCCGTGATCATGAATGCGAGCAGCACGTTCTTCACCCGGCGGTTGAAGAGCGTGAACGGGAAGGCGACCTGGACGATGACGGTCCCGTACGTCACCAGAGTGAGCAGCACGGCACTGGAGACGAGCAGATCGCCGAGCGCCGGCCAGGGCGAGAAGTAGTCCAGCTTCAGCGGGTAGTGCACGGCCGTGCCGTCCTGCCAACGGCTGCCCTGGACCTTGTACCACCCGGCCGTCGCATAGATCAGACAGGCCTCCGCCATGATCACGAGCAGCGCGGCATTGTGGATCAGATTGCCGACGACGCGGAACAGGGCCCGCGGCTCCCCGTACGGCGCGTACTGGCCGAGCGCCCACCACACACCGTGCACCAGCCAGAAGCCCCAGAAGATGAGGCTCCATCCCCAGCCGAGCACGCCCATGAAGGTCACCACGGAGAGGCCGAGTCCGCAGAACCACCACAGCACGGGGCCGACACGGTCCGTGGGGCGGCCCTCGACACCGTGCTCACGCGCGCGTGCCGCACCGTGCTCACGCGCGCGTGCCGCACCGTGCTCACGCGCGCGTGCCGCACGACGCGCGTCCAGGGACCAGACCTGTCCGCACCGCGTGAGCACCAGATACATCGCCATCAGGTGGATGACGTTGTCGCCGCCGTCCCCGACGAAGACGCTCCGGTTCTGCAGCGACAGCACACCGATCATGAACAGCACCGACATGGTCCGGGTGCGCCACCCCAGCAGCAGCAGCACGCTGCTGAGCATCGCCAGGGCGTAGACGATCTCGAACCAGCCGCGGCTGTCGGACCACATCAGGGCCGTGAACGACCCGTTGTCCGCGATCAGCTCCTGTGCCAGGCGCCAGCTCCAGGGCCCGTCGGGACCGTAGAGCCGGTGCCGGTGCGGGAACTCGCGCAGCAGGAAGAGCAGCCAGGTGGCCGCGAAGCCGATCCGTACGACGGCACTCTGGTACGGGCCGAGCGCCGTCGCCGTCACGCGTTCCACGCCGTGCGCGAGGCGCGCGAGCGGCCGGTCGAGTCGCCTCACCGCGCCTGCACCTCCAGGTCGTCGGTGGGCACGTTCCACCAGGGAAGTTCGCGGTACACGGGCTTCTTGGAGACCTTCTCGTCGCTCCACGGCGGCGGCTGGACGTTCGTGGTGGCCGAGCGGATGCGCAGCCGCTCGATGGTGCCGCCCGCGGGTCCGCCGGCGGGTTCGCCCGCGAGTTCGTCCGCCAGGCGCAGCACGACCACCCGGCGCAGATAGCGCTCGGACAGGTCGCCGCGCAGACCGTTCGGCTTGTCGCCGCGGTCGTGCGACGAGGTGTAGAAGTCCCAGGCCCGGCGCAGTTCGTTCTGCTGGGTGTGGCTGGGTACGAGATTGCCGTCGATGGCGGCGCCGTCACGCGCGGAGAGGTTGTACCAGCCGGTCTCTCGGGTCCCGCCGTCGGACGTCCGTATCTCGGCGCGGGCCTGGACGGCGACGTTCTGCTGCAGTGGATTGGGGGCGAAGAGCTTCCAGTTCTGTTCGAACTCGGGGTATATCCAGTCGCCGACCGCCTCGCCGTGCTGCTTCGTCACGGCGTTGGCCGGTGCCACGTGCAGAAAGACCATGGTGACGTGCACACAGGCGACGACCAGGACGGCGGCCAGGGCGACGACGGCGGCTATCTGGTACGGGAGCGAGAGCCCGCCCATGCCGGCGTCCGGAGCGCTCGGCCCCTCGGCGTCGGGCGACGGGGCAGGCGGGAGCGGGCCGTCGGGTGCGGGCGGGGCAGGTGTGCCCTCGCTCCCGCCCTCGTCCAAGGCCTCCGCGTCCATTCCGCCCCGCTCCCGTGCCGCGCATGCGCGCTGCCGCCACTTCCGCCCCGAAACGCTACTCAGGCGCTGCCTCTTCGCACAGGGTCCCCGAGGTTATCCACAGGGTTGACACGTTACGGCCGTGGGTCCCACCATTGAAATCTACTAACCGAACGATCGGTCGGTCGGCGGGTAGGGCAGACCGAGACAGACGCGCACAGACAAACCCGCGCAGACAAACGCACAGAGACAGACAAGCCGGACGGGTCAGAGCAGGGCCGAGCAGACAGGGGACCAGGCATGGCAACGGCCACCGTGGACCACGCCACCGCATTCGACGCAGCCGTCGCCGCCGACGAGCGCATCGAGCCACGCGACTGGATGCCCGACGCCTACCGAGCCACCCTCGTACGGCAGATCGCCCAGCACGCCCACTCCGAGATCATCGGCATGCAGCCCGAGGCCAACTGGATCACCCGCGCCCCCTCACTGCGCCGAAAAGCCATCCTCATCGCCAAGGTCCAGGACGAAGCAGGCCACGGCCTCTACCTCTACAGCGCGGCAGAAACCCTCGGCACAAGCCGCGACGAGCTCCTCGACAAACTCCACACCGGCCGCCAGAAATACTCGTCGATCTTCAACTACCCGACGCTGACCTGGGCCGACGTCGGCGCCATCGGCTGGCTGGTCGACGGCGCCGCCATCACCAACCAAGTCCCCCTCTGCCGCTGCTCCTACGGCCCGTACGCCCGCGCCATGGTCCGGATCTGCAAGGAGGAGTCCTTCCACCAGCGCCAGGGATACGAATCACTCCTCGCCCTCAGCCGCGGCACCCCGGCCCAGCACGCCATGGCCCAGGACGCGGTCGACCGCTGGTGGTGGCCGTCCCTCATGATGTTCGGCCCCCCGGACGACGCATCGGCACACTCCGCCCAGTCCATGGCCTGGAAGATCAAACGCCACTCGAACGACGACCTGCGCCAGCGCTTCGTCGACATCTGCGTCCCCCAGGCCGAAAGCCTCGGCCTCACCCTCCCCGACCCGGACCTCGTCTGGAACGAAAGCCGCGGACACCACGACTTCGGCCCCATCGACTGGACCGAATTCCAACAGGTCCTGAAGGGGAACGGCCCCTGCAACGAACAGCGGATCACCCAGCGCCGCACCGCACACGACGAAGGAGCCTGGGTCCGCGAAGCAGCCGCCGCACACGCCGCGAAACACCGCAGCAGCACAAGCAACGGCAGCGACAGCAGCGGCAGCGGCAGCGGCAGCACTAGCCAGGGAGAGGAATCGGCATGACCGGCAACACCGAATGGCCCCTGTGGGAAGTCTTCGTACGCGCCCGCCGCGGCCTCACCCACACCCACGCCGGCAGCCTGCACGCCCCGGACGCCGAACTGGCCCTGCGCAACGCCCGCGACCTCTACACCCGCCGCGGCGAAGGCATCTCCCTCTGGGTCGTGCCCTCCGCAGCCATCACCGCCTCCTCACCCGACGAGAAGGACCCGTTCTTCGAACCCGCCGGCGACAAGCCCTACCGCCACCCCACGTTCTACGAGATCCCCGAGGGGGTGCAGCACCTGTGACCGCACCCGCCACCAAACCCCAAGCGGCCCCCGCCGCCCTCGCCCTCGCCGACGATGCCCTCGTCCTCGCCCAGCGCCTGGGGGAGTGGGCCGGCCACGCCCCCGTACTCGAAGAAGACGTGGCCCTCGCCAACATCGCCCTCGACCTCCTCGGCCAGGCCAGAGTCCTCTACACACTCCTCGGCGACGAAGACGAACTCGCCTACCTCCGCGAAGAACGAGCCTTCCGCAACGCCCAGCTGGTCGAACAACCCAACGGCGACTTCGCCCACACCATCGCCCGCCAGCTGTACTTCTCCACCTACCACCACCTACTCCACACCCAACTCGCCACCACCCCCGCCCCGGACGCCGCCACCGAAGACACCACAGCCCCGGACATCCGAGCACTCGCCGCCAAAGCAGCAAAAGAAACGGCCTACCACCGCGAACACGCAGAACTGTGGACCCTCCGCCTCGGCGACGGCACCCCGGAAAGCCACCACCGAATGCAGCGCGCCATCGACACCCTGTGGCGCTACACGGGCGAGCTCTTCCAAGACCTCGACGGCCTCCAACTCGACCTGCACACCCTCGAGTCGAACTGGCACACCGCCATCACCGACACCCTCACCCAAGCCACCCTGACCGTCCCCGAAAGCCCCCGCACCAGCGCCTGGACCGCAGGCGCCGGACGCCAAGGACTCCACACCGAGACATTCGGCCGCATGCTCGCCGAAATGCAGCACCTGCACCGCAGCCACCCGGGGGCATCATGGTGAAAACCCCGGGCACCGAAGCCCCGCCCCGCCCCACCACCCCACACCGGCAGGCACCCAGCCCGCTCGAAGAACACCTGCGCACCCTCGCCGGCCAAGTCCCCGACCCCGAACTGCCCGTCATCACCCTCGCCGAACTCGGCGTACTGCGCGACGTCCGGCTCACCTCCCCCGACCACGCCCAAGTCGACCTCACCCCCACCTACACCGGATGCCCCGCCCTGCAGAACATGGCCACGGACGTCGAGCACACACTCCACACCGCAGGCATCACACACGTCACCGTCCGCACCGTCCTCACACCTCCCTGGACCACGGACGACATCACCCCCGACGGACTGCGCAAACTCGCCGACTTCGGCATCGCACCCCCAAGACCCCAACACACCACCGGCCCCATCACCATCAGCCTCGGCCCCACCCGCACCGACACCCCGCCCCCCGCCTGCCCCCACTGCGGCTCCACCGACACCGAACTGCTCAGCCGCTTCTCATCCACCGCCTGCAAAGCCCTGCACCGCTGCCTCAACTGCCGCGAACCCTTCGACCACTTCAAGGAACTGTGATGGCAGCCGGCAGCACCACCCGCTTCCACCCACTCCAAGTCACCCGCATCGACCGACTCACCGACGACGCGATCGCCCTCACCCTCGCCGTCCCCGCCGACCTGCGCACCGAGTACCGCCACCTCCCCGGCCAGCACCTCGCCATCCGCCGCACCGTCGACGGCAAGGAAATCCGCCGGACCTACTCGGTCTGCTCCCCCGTACTCGACGACACAGGACCCGAAACCCTGCGCGTCGGCGTACGACTCGTCGACGGCGGCGCCTTCTCCACATACGCACACAAAGAAATCACCGTCGGCGACACCCTCGAAGTGATGACCCCCGCAGGCCGCTTCACCCTCCAGCCCGCCCCCGGACAGTACGCGGCCGTGGTCGGCGGCAGCGGCATCACCCCCGTCCTGTCCATCGCCGCCACCCTCCTGGCCCGCGAACCCGACGCCACGTTCTGCCTCGTACGAAGCGACCGCACCGCAGCCTCCACGATGTTCCTCGACGAAGTGGCCGACCTCAAAGACCGCTACCCACAGCGCTTCCAACTGGTCACCGTGCTCTCCCGAGAAGAACTCCAGACCGGCCTGCCATCCGGACGCCTCGACGAACAGCGACTGACCCGGCTCCTGCCCGCACTCCTACCCGTCGACGCCACCACCGGCTGGTACCTCTGCGGCCCCTTCGGCCTCGTCCAAGGAGCCGAAAAAGCCCTCCGCACCCTCGGCGTCCCCCGCACCCGCATCCACGAAGAGATCTTCCACATCGACGACGGCACCACCACCCGACCAGCACGCACCGACGCCCCCGCACACAGCACCCTCACCGCAACCCTCGACGGCCGCTCCGGCACCTGGCCCGTCAAAGAAGGCGAAAGCCTCCTCGACGCCGTACTGCGCAACCGCTCCGACGCCCCCTACGCCTGCAAAGGCGGCGTCTGCGGGACCTGCCGCGCCCACCTCGTCACCGGCGAAGTCCGCATGGACCGCAACTACGCGCTCGAACCAGAAGAAACCGAAGCCGGCTACGTCCTCGCCTGCCAGTCCCACCCCACCACCGAACAAGTGGAGCTCAACTTCGACCGCTGACCCACACCCCCGCACTCACCGCCCATCCACCACCCCGTCCACGCCTTCCCTTCGTATAGAACCTGTTCTATCTTGACGGCCCGTCAGCCCGAAGGGCCAAAAGGGAGGACAAACAGTGGACTTCACCTTCACCGAAGAACAACAAGCCGCAGCCGAAACCGCCAAGGCCATCTTCGCCGACGTCACACCCGACTCCGTGCCCAGCCCCGCCCTCACCCCCGGACCCGTCGCCGACGACTTCGACCGCGACCTGTGGCAACGCCTCGCCGACGCCGACCTCCTCAGCCTGCTCCTCAACAGCGACCACGACGGCGCAGACCTCGACGCCATCGCCCTCTGCCTCATCCTGCGCGAAGCAGCCGCCTCCCTGGCCCGCGTACCCCTCCTCGAAAACACCGCCGCCGCCCTCACCATCCAGACCCACGGCAGCACCCAACTCAAACAACACGTACTGCCCCACATCGCCGACGGCCGCACCGTCCTCACCGTCGCCGCCCACGGCCGCACCGGACACGACAGCGCCACCCTCGCCGTCACCGCCCGAAACAACCCCACCGGCCACACCTGGACCCTCGACGGAATCCACACCGCAGTCCCCTGGGCACACAACGCCGACCACATCATCGTCCCCGCCCATACCCCCGAGAACCAGACCGTGCTCGCCGTCATCCCCCACGACGCCCACGGCCTCCACCTCGCCGACCAAACCTCCACCACCGGCGAACGCCTCGCCGAACTACACCTCGACGCCGTCCCCGTACCCCACGAACACCTCATACAAGCAGCCGGCGCCTGGGAAGAACTCCACGCACTGCTCACCACCGGCACCTGCGCCCTGGCCCTCGGCCTCGGCACCGCCGTCCTCAAGATGACCAGCGAATACACCAGCAAACGCGAGCAGTTCGGCCACCCCGTGGCCACCTTCCAAGCCGTCGCCGTACAAGCCGCCGACCGCTACATCGACCTACGCGCCATGGAAGCCACCCTCTGGCAAGCAGCCTGGCGCATCGCCACCCACGCCGAAGCCCCACTACCCGCAGCAGGCGACATCGCCGTCGCCAAGATCTGGGCCGCCGACGGAGTACGCCGCGTCGTCCAGACCGCACAACACCTGCACGGCGGCTTCGGAGCAGACATCGACTACCCGCTGCACCGCTACCACGCCTGGGCCAAACACCTCGAACTGTCCCTCGGCCCCGCAGCCCAGCACGAAGAAACCCTCGGCGAACTCCTCGCCACCCACACCCTCAGCTGACCGACAAGGACAAGCGGCCCCGCCACACGCGCAAACGCGACTCAGACCACCGCGCCGGGCCGACCCTCGTCATCCACCACAGGCCGGCCCTCCGCGGCCCACGCCGCCATGCCCCCATCGACGTTCACCGCATCCAGGCCCTGCTGCAGCAGATACATCGCCACCTGAGCCGACCGGCCACCCGAACGACAGATCACACTCACACGCCCACCCTCGGACACGGCCTCCGTCAACTCACCGTACCGAGCGACGAATTCACTCATCGGGATATGCAGCGCGGCCGCCGCATGACCCGCCTCCCACTCGTCGGCCTCCCGCACATCGAGAAGAACATCACCGTCAGCAATATCGCCGACACCGATCGTGGGCACACCCGAACCGAAAACCATGCCCCCGACGCTACCCGACCCCACCCACCCGACGAGCCCGAGCACCACCCACGAAGAAGACGCCGATCCGAGCAGAAGGCGCCGATCTCAACCGACGATCTTCGGATCTCAGTCGACGATCTTCGCCAGGTCCGACTCCCGCTCCGCCACCTGGGCAAGCAACTGCTCGCCGATCTCCTCCAACAGCCGATCCGGATCATCCGGAGCCATCTTCAGCATCGACCCGATCGCGCTCTCCTCCAGCTCCCGCGCCACCGACGTCAGCATCTCCTTACGCTGCGCCAGCCACTCGAGCCGCGCATACAACTCCTCGCTCCTCGTCGGCTGCTGCTCCCGCGGAACCGGGCCCGCCGACCACTCCTCCGACAACTCCCGCAACAAGGCCTCGTCACCCCTGGCATACGCGGCATTCACACGGGTCATGAACCCATCACGCCGCTCCCGCTCACGCTCGTCCTGAGCCAGATCGGGATGCGCCTTACGGACCAACTCACGAAACAGCGCCCGCGCCTCGTCACTGGGCCGCACGCGCTGCGGCGCCTGCACCGGCATATCGGTGAGCATCGCCGCAGCCTCCGGAGAAAGCCCGTCCGAATCGATCCAGTCGTGGAACAACTCCGAGACGTCCGGCATCGGCATGACCCGAGCGCGCAGCTCCTGAGCCAGCCGCTCGTCCTCCGCGTCACCACTGCGCGAGGCCTTGGCCTCGGCGATCAACGCATCGAGCTCCTCGAGCCGCGCATACATAGGGCCGAGTCTCTGGTGATGGAGCCGGGAGAAATTCTCCACCTCGACCCGGAACGTCTCCACCGCGATCTCGAACTCGATCAATGCCTGCTCGGCGGCGCGCACCGCCCGCTCGAGGCGGGCCTCCGGCCGCGCGGCCTCAGTTTCCGGTTCCGGGGTTGTCACCCGACCAGCGTAGGGCAAGGGGGGTGGGGCCCAATCCGGCAAGTCGAGCACCTACCCCTGGGGGCCTCCCCTCCCCCTCCCCCCACCCTCCC
>NZ_QUAK01000104.1 GCF_003429565.1 Streptomyces triticagri | reverse complement strand
GGCGCCACGGGCGCGGGCTGCTGCGGAGGCGTCACGAGCGTGGGGGTGGGGGCGGCCGGTGGCGGGACGGGGGCCGCGGGCTGCGGCGCGGGGGCGGGCGCCGCCTGCTGCGGTTCGTCCACGCTGATGCCGTAGTCGGTGGCGAGGCCCTCCAGTCCGCTCCCGTAGCCCTGGCCGACGGCACGGAACTTCCAGGCGCCCTGCCGCCGGTAGAGCTCGCCGAGCACGAAGGCCGTCTCCACTGAGGCGTCCCCGCTGTCGTAGCGGGCCAGTTCGGTGCCGGCGGCGGCATCGAGGATACGAATGCACAGGCCAGGGACCTGTCCGAAGGTGCCGCCGTCGGCCGAGGCGGCGAGCACCACGGTCTCGATGGCGGGCTCCACGCGCGCGAGATCGACGGCGATGGTGTCCGTCACCATGCCTCCCGCGGTCCGCTTGCCCTCGTGGCGTACGGCGCCCGAGGAGTGCGCGGGCTGGTTGTAGAAGACGAAATCCGCGTCGGAGCGGACCTTCCCGGCGGCGAGCAGCAGAGCCGAGGCATCGGCGTCGGGCACGCCGGCGCCCGAGCGCCAGCCGATCTCGACCCGTACCGCGGGTGCCGGCACCGGCACGTTCGATCCTTTAGGCATTGACATGTCTGTCCCCATCGCGCGTCGTCGCGTCCAGAAGTGCTGCCGATTCGTACACGGCCAAACATATTCCGGTGGTTGCCTGCCCCGTGCACAAGATCCCCAGATCACGATCCGGGCCTTGCCCGCGGCGGCGCGGCCGTCTCCTCCTCACTACGCTGACGGGATGGCCACCAAACCCGAGGTCAGGTCCTGGCAGGACATGCGCGACTGGCAGATCGGTCTGCTCGAGCGGAACACCGGCCGGACTCTGGCGAGTTGGACCGAAGCCGTCCGTGCGCAGGCGCCGGCGGACGAGCAGCAGCTGCGGGCCTGGCTGGAGAACGAGGGAGTGCGGGGCTATGCGCAGCAGCTGCTCGTGCACGAGACCTTCGGCTACCCGGCTTTCCTTCTGCAGAGCGCGGACGCATTGATCGACGCCCAGTACGCGGACCGGCCCGGGCTGCGCCCCGTGCTCGATGCGGTGCTGCTGAGGGCCGCCGCGCTGCCGCAGGTCACGGTGCAGGCCCGTAAGACGTTCGTGGCGCTCGTCGGACCGCGGCGCACCTTCGCGCGCGTGCGGCCCACCACCCGGACCCGCGTCGACGTCGGGCTGCGGCTCCCGGATGCGGTGCCGGGCGGCCGGCTGCTCGACGCGAAGGGTCTGGGCGACGGGATGGACGTGCGGATCGCCTTTTCGACGGCCGACGAGGTGGACGACGGGTTCGCGGGGCTGCTGCAGCGGGCCTACGACGCCAACGACTGACCGGCACCGGCCCGCGGTAATCGCGCCGGGAAGCCGTGGCCATTCACGCGCCGATTCCCCGCTGCGCCCACTCCGCCCGACGTTTTCCCGGGAATTCCGGGCGGCTGCCGAATTCCTCGAACTCGCGGGACGCCGCGCCCACTTGCACGGCCGACGGACCCACTGCAGAGACCGGGTGGCGCCCCGGGCCGGGAGTCGGCCGGGTCCGCCCACACCGTACCGCCGGGGAGCCGGCGGAACGCCCCTGAGAGTGACGACACGGCAACGGTGCGACGCGAGGGGAAACTTCACGCCACCGCGCTCATCAATCCGGCTGAATTCGCGGAGCCCGTCCCGAGCGAAGATCGGATGCTCGCGGGCGTGCCCCGAAAACCCCGAATGTGCTGGTCGGTTACCCGCAGGTACCCACGGCGGGCAAAGGTGCGCCCCTTCGGTTTCTTCGTAACGAAGGGAGCGTGGACGGCGAGCTCATGATTTCCACACACGCCACACCTATGTCAGGGCTATCCAACCAGCACATCGTGGGCTTAACTTATGTGCCATGACCTCCCCCCGCGCCACCTACGGCAGCGGCTACTACCCCGCGCCTTCATTCCCCGACACCCCGATCTACGACTCGCTCGTGGCCGAGCGGGGCACACCGCAGATCGCCCCGATCCGCGTGCCGTCCGCGTACGAGACGGGCGGGCAACTGCCCGCGCTGCACTCGTCGTTGCCAGCGCTGCCGGCCGCACCCTCACCCCAGCAGCCGCACTACGGATACCCGGGCGCCGCACAGCCCACGGCTCTCCAGCAGGCACCGGCGCCGTACATCCCGCAGCAGGCGGCCGGGCCTCGGGGCTATCCGGGCGCCGCACAGCAGCAGCGCCCGCCGCAGCCCGGCGGCTACGAGGCGATGCGTCCGGCGGCGCCCGCGCCGATGCAGTACGAGGACCCGCACCGCCGTCCCTACCAGGGAGGGCGTGGCTACTGACGCGATCAGCCTCGGACACCGGGACCGACCATCCGGGCCGAGGCGGATTCCGGGGCCCTGGAGGGGGAAGGCCAGGGCCCTTCGTCATGCCTTCGGTCGTCATGCCTTCCGGTCGTCATTGCGTCCGGCCGAAACTCTGTCCGAGTGCGGGAGTATCCTGCAGTCGGGCGATCCTCGGCAGGTCCACGCCCGGGCACACACGACCGGTGATGCCGGCACCGCACAGAAGCAACAGAAGGCACAGAAGCTGACACCCGCGAGGGGAACACAGCGGTCATACCCGGCCGTTGGCTCTCCGGACGGGTGATTTCGCTCTCTCTTCGTCCCGCCCGTGCTTGGACCGCGCCGCAGCGGGTTAGGACGGACGCGGAAGGGGGTGCAGCATCGTGCGGGCTGTGGTGGGACTCTGGCGCTGGCGGGGGAACGATCTGCGCCGCAGGACGGATCTGGTGGAGGCCTGGACGGCTCTGGTGGCCGTGGCCCTGATGGTGTTCGGTGCCCCGGCCGTCGGGTGGACGGTCGGCTCGCTGACCGACGACGCCCTGCAGCAGAGCGTGCAGGCCCAGCGTGAGACGCGGCACCGGGTCACGGCGACCGTACTGACCAAGGTGGCCGCGCCGCCCGTGGACCCCGACCCGGAGACGTCCACCGCACGTGACTCGGGCAGCCCCGTCACCGCCCGCTGGACCGCTCCGGACGGCACCCGGCGCTCCGGCCCCGTGACGGCGGACATCCGCAGGCCCGAGCCCGGCGACCGGTTCCGCCTCTGGACCGACGACCGGGGACGTCCGGCGAACCGCCCGCTGGACTCCGCGACCGCCAGCTCCCATGCGGCCCTCGCCGGGTTCGCGGCGGGCGCGATGTCGGCAGGTCTCGCGGAAGGCGCACGCCGTCTCGTCGTATGGCGCCTCGTGCGGGCGCGGTATGCGGCATGGGACAGCGAATGGGCCAAGGCCGGTCCCGACTGGGGGCGTACGGGCACGGGCAGCTGACCGAACGCCGCATCGAACCGACGGGGGCTGCCCCGGACCGGTCAACTCCCCACCCCCGCGCACGCTACGGTGGTCCGGCAGGTCCGACGCGAACGCACGAGGTGGGGGCACGGCAGCGCCATGGCACAGGGCACGGTCCAGGTGACTCACAGCGGAACCTCCCGCTGGCGGCGCCGCACAGGTGAGTACGGGTCGCTGTCCGCCGCCCTGGAGGCCGCGGGCGACGGCGATGTGCTGACCGTCGCGCCCGGCACCTACCGGGAGAACCTGGTGGTGCAGCGCGCCGTGACCCTGCGCGGCGAGGGCACCCCCGGATCGGTCCGCCTCGCCCCCGCGGACGGTGTGCCGCTGACCGTGCGTTCCTCCGCTCTGGTTCAGGACCTCCAGGTGGAGGGGCAGGACACCACCTCGCCCGCGGTGCTCGTCGAGGACAGTGCGCCGGAGCTCACCGGGCTGCGCATCGTGACGCGTTCGGCAGCGGGCATCGAGGTGCGCGCGGGCGCACGCCCCACGGTCCGCAGGTGCACGGTGGACAATCCCGCGGGCGTGGGCATCGCGGTGCTCGACGGTGGCGGCGGGGTGTACGAGGAGTGCGAGGTGCTTGCGGCGGGCCAGTCGGGGGTCGCGGTCCGCGACGGGGCGCACCCTCGTCTGGAGCGCTGCCGGGTGCATCACTCCGGTGGTTCCGGCCTGTCGGTCACGGGCGACAACTCGGCGCTGGAGGCACTGGGTTGTGAGGTGTACGAGATCAAGGGTTCGGGTGTGCAGGTGACCGCCAGGGCCGCGGCTCATCTCACGCACTGCACGGTGCACCGCACGTCCGCGGACGGGATCACCATGGACACGGACGCCGTGCTCACGCTGGCCGACTGCCGCGTGCACGACGTGCCGGAGAACGCCTTCGATCTGCGGTCCCGTTCGGTGCTCACGCTCACCCGCTCCACGGTGAGCCGCTTCGGGCGCAACGGCCTCTCGGTGTGGGACCCGGGCACCAGGGTGGACGCCAACCAGTGCGAGATCCACGACAGTACGGGCGACTATCCGGCGGTGTGGGTGAGCGACGGGGCGACCGCCGTGCTCGACTCCTGCCGGGTGCACGACGTGCCGGACGCCCTCTTCGTGCTGGACCGCGGTTCGCGGGTCGACATGGTGGACAGCGATGTCTCCCAGGTCCGCAACACGGCGGTGTCGGTCAGCGACGGGGCGACCGCGCAGCTCGACGACTGCCGGATCCGGGAGGCCGCCACGGGTGCCTGGTTCCGCGACCACGGCAGTGGCGGCACGCTGAGCAACTGCACCGTGGAAGGCTCCCAGACCGGGGTGATCGTCACCAAGGGTGCCGATCCCACCGTGGAGCGGTGCACCGTGACCAAGCCGGCCGAGGCCGGCTTCTATGTGTCGGCCGAGGGCCGCGGCACGTTCCACGGCTGCCGGGTGACGGGCAGCAGCGGCTACGGCTTCCATGTGATGGACGGCTGCCGCACCACGCTGCGCAAATGCCGCACGGAGCGCTGTGCCCGCGGCGGCTTCGAGTTCGCCGAGGACGGTCCGCTGGTCGAGGACTGCAGCAGCGACGAGAGTGCGAGCGCGCGGCCCGCGGCGCCCGAGCGGGTGGTGCAGACCGCCGTACAGCCCGGCGGTCTGCTCGGCTCCATCCCCGGTCAGCGCAGTGCCGAGCCGGAGCCGCAGCCCGCGGCCGCTCCCGAGCCCGTGGAGCGCCGTTCCTCGCAGGCGGTGCTCGGTGAACTGGACGCCCTGGTGGGCCTGGAGAGCGTCAAGCGCGAGGTGCGCGCCCTCACCGACATGATCGAGGTGGGACGGCGCCGGGTGCAGGCGGGCCTCAAGGCCGCCTCCGTACGCCGCCATCTGGTCTTCACCGGGTCGCCCGGCACCGGCAAGACGACGGTGGCGCGGCTGTACGGCGAGATCCTCGCCTCGCTCGGTGTCCTGGAGCAGGGCCATCTGGTGGAGGTGTCCCGGGTGGACCTGGTGGGCGAGCACATCGGCTCGACCGCGATCCGTACCCAGGAGGCCTTCGAACGCGCCCGTGGCGGCGTCCTGTTCATCGACGAGGCGTACGCGCTGTCCCCCGAGGACTCCGGGCGCGACTTCGGCCGTGAGGCGATCGACACCCTGGTGAAGCTGATGGAGGACCACCGGGACGCGGTGGTGGTGATCGTCGCCGGCTACACCTCGGAGATGACGCGGTTCCTTTCCGTCAACCCCGGTGTGGCGTCCCGTTTTTCCCGGACCATCACCTTCGGGGACTACGACGCCGGTGAACTCCTGAGCATCGTCGGGCAGCAGGCGGACGAGCACGAGTACCGGCTTGCGGAGGGCACCGCGGAGGCGCTGACGAAGTACTTCACGGAGCTGCCGAAGGGCGCCGCGTTCGGCAACGGACGTACCGCGAGGCAGGTCTTCGAGGCGATGGTGGAGCGGCACGCCGGCCGCGTCGCCCACTTCGACGACGCGACCACGGACGATCTGACGCTGCTCTACCCGGAGGATCTGCCGGAGCTGCCCTGACGTGCGTCCACCGCCGTCACGGCGGCGGGTCCTCCGCCGCCGGACCGCCCTGGCGCGGGACCTCGGCGGGGTGCAACCGGGCGAGCAGGGCGGCCCGTTCGCGGGCGAAGGCCGGGTCCGCCTGGTAGTCGGAGTGGCCGAGGATCGGTGCGGGCAGCGGGTGTTCGTCGGTGCGCGGATAGGCGAGCGGGTCGAGCAGCGGCGCGTGGTCGACCTCTGCGCCGCCCTTGCCGGTGAGCCGGACCGGTCCGCCGATCGGGTCCGTGGGCCGGTGCAGATTGCTCCAGCAGGCGACCTCCAGGTGCAGTTCGTCGAGGGCGGCCGGCCCGAAGTGGGCGGGGAACCAGCGGCCGTAGAGGCGCTCGAGGGGCGATCCGTAGGTGAGCAGGGCGACGCGCCGGCGTACCGCTGCGGGCAGTTGCCAGGCCGCGGCGGCGGCGAGAACGCTGCCCTGCGAGTGGCCGGAGAGGACGAGGCGGCCGCCGGTGCGCCGGGTCCAGGACACCATGCGCCAGGTCAGGTCCGGTACGGCGCGCTCCGCGTAGCAGGGCGGCGCGAACGGGTGCGCGGCGCGCGGCCAGAAGGTGCCGACGTCCCAGAGGATGCCGATGGTGCGTCGGGCCGAGGGGTCGCGATAGGCGCGGCGGCCCCAGGTGACGAAGAGTATGAAGCCGAGACCGATCATCCAGGAGCCGAGTGCCTGTGCGGTCTGCGCGGCACCGCTCACGAATCCCGGGCCGTCTGCGGCCGCCCGCCCCGGTACCTCGGTCGTCGCCCAGGCTCCGGCGAGCGCGGCGGCACCGAGGAGCAGGGTGACGGCGGAGACGACGCCGACGATCGCCGGGGCGCGGTCGGTGAGCGCCGCGCGGGCCCGGGTGCCGGCGATCTTCCTGGTCCGTACGGCGTCGTCGTCCTCCACCTCGTAGAGGTCGCACACCTCGGTGATCTCCCGGCGTCGGCGCTGCAGGGTGCGGATCGTCAGATGTCCCGCCATCAGCAGGACGACGACGAGCAGTACGGGGATCACGGCGGCCTGCCAGGAGAGCACCACGGGCGGGCCGACCAGGGAGTCGCCGTCCTGCCCGGGGGTGCCGCCGCCGTCCAGCCAGTCGGCGACCCGCTGGGCGACGCCGCCGGACATCACACCGCCGAGCGCGCAGGCGAGCATCGCGACGGCGGGGCCGCCGAGTCCGCCGAGCGCCGTGCTCGGCACCCGGGTGGTGCGGTAGAGGATCAGGGCGACCACGGCGAGGGCCACCACGAGCAAGCCCTGCACGAGGGCGATGCCGCCGAAGGTCGCATCGCCGGGGAGCCGGCCCTCGGAGCGCCAGCCGGGCCTGTTCCAGGCGGCGTACGTGACGGCGAGCGCGAGCATCGCAAGGGCGACGAGCGGCAGGAACGCGGTGACCGCGCGGTCGAGGGCCCGGTCGAAGTTCCGCTCGCTGCGGCCGCGGCGGCAGACCACGACGACGATGACCGCGATGCCGACGACGAGCGCGCCTTCGAGCAACCGGCCGAGCAGGTCGAGCGCCGCGGAGCCGCCGGGAGCACGGTCGAAGCGGGCCGCGGAGGTGGCGACGGCGGCGGCCACCGTCAGCAGCCCGGCGGCCGTGTGGGCCGCCCGGAGCCGGGCGACGGGACGGCGGCCGTACCAGAACCCTGGGCGGCCGAGTTGCCGGGTGTCGTCCTCGGCGGGCTCGCGCTGCGGCAGCGGGCGCTGGGCCTCGTAGGCGATCCAGGTGCGGCGGGAGAGGAACCAGAGCAGTGCGGTCAGCGCGCCGGGAACCAGGGCGGCGAGCGCGAGGCGGCGTCCCGGCTGGGTCCACCAGCCGCCGCCCCCGTCGGCGTCGGGCGCGAGGAAGCCCAGCCAGGACCGGTCGTCGGCGCAGGCGTGGGTGCCGGCGCACTGCCAGGCGACGAGGTCGAGCGCCACCTCGCAGGCGGCGGCCACCAGGAGGACGGTGAGAGTGAGACCTACGAGGCGGACGAGGACTCCGTAGAGGCGGACGGCACCGGGCCGGCCGTGCGCGCTCGGCCGCATCCAGTGGGCGAGGTTGACGACCATGAACGGCAGCAGGAGCAGCCACAGGGCACGGGCGCCGTTGCCGGAGGTGAGGTTCGCCCAGCAGTAGGCCTCGGGGACGGGCTTGTCGCGGTAGTCGTCCGGCCGTTGCTCGGCGTCGGTGTCGTCGCTGCGCCGGTGCACGGCCGCGATGCCGTCGCCGCTGACGCGGACGGTGCGCGGGTCGCCGAGCATCTCCTCCGGTGTCGCCCCGCCGACTCCGTGGACCAGTAGCTCGAGCGCGGTCTCCTCCGCCTGTGCGGGCATCGCTTGCTGTGGCGTCTGCTGCGGCACTTGGTGCGGCTCCCCGTGTCTCATCCTGTCGTGCTGCCCCGTACGTGCTGTTGTGCTGCCCCGTACGTGCGGCAAGAATCCCGCGCCGGCGGGTGCGGGCGCTGCGGTCGTCACGGAATCTCCCCCGTGGCGGGTGACTTCGCGCCACCCGGAACGACGGGTGGCGGCCGGGTCACGGCCGGTGTCCGCGCCCCGGAGCGGCCGTGGCAGGATGAGGGACCTGCAGGCGGGCACCACGAGGGAAGGAACCGGACCGGTCGTGAGCGAGCAGCAGAACCTCCTCGCGGAGCAGCGACGTGCGCTCATCGTCGACGAGGTCCGGCGGCGCGGCGGCGTCCGGGTCAATGAACTCACGCGCAGGCTCGGCGTGTCGGACATGACGGTGCGCCGCGATCTGGACGCGCTGGCCCGGCAGGGTGTGCTCGAGAAGGTGCACGGCGGTGCGGTGCCGGTGGTGGAGGCCAGTACGCACGAGCCGGGGTTCGAGGCGAAGTCGGGGCTCGAGCTGAGTGCCAAGGAGGACATCGCGCGCACCGCCGCGTCGCTGGTCGCACCGGGCAGTGCCCTGGCGCTCTCCGGCGGTACGACGACGTATGCGCTCGCCCGGCATCTGCTCGACGTACCGGATCTGACCGTGGTGACCAACTCGGTGCGGGTGGCGGACGTGTTCCACGCGGCGCAGAGTGGCGGGGAGCGGCGCGCGGGCGCGGCCACGGTGGTGCTGACCGGGGGTGTGCGCACTCCGTCGGACTCCCTGGTGGGACCGGTGGCCGACCAGGCGATCGGCTCGCTCCACTTCGATGTGCTGTTCCTCGGGGTGCACGGCCTGTCCCCCGACGCGGGTCTGTCGACGCCCAACCTGGCGGAGGCCGAGACCAACCGCCGTCTGGTGCAGTCCGCCCGCCGTGTGGTGGTGGTCGCGGACCACACCAAGTGGGGGACGGTGGGCCTGAGTTCGTTCGCCACACTGGAGCAGGTGGACACCTGGGTGACGGACGGGGGGCTGCCCACGGAGGTGCGCTCCGAGATCACCGAGCGGGTGCAGCGGCTGCTCGTGGTGGGCGAGTACGAGCCGGGCGAAGACCCCGGGGCAGACAACTGACGGCGCGTCAATTATGGTGTTCGGGCGCCGAGTCACCCGACTACCCGCATCCGCAGGGGGTTTCAGGACCATGGCACGCCGACTGAGCCCGGTGGGGCTCGAGTTCGTCGACACCGCAGCGGTGCGACTCGTGTTCGCGCGGGAGATCGCGTCCGACCCCGCGTCCGTGTACCGGGCGCTGGCCGAGGATGTCGAGGGCTGGCCGTCCTGGTTCAAGGCGGTGTCCCTGGCCCGCCCGACGAACGGGGGCGAGGGCCGCCTCGTCAAGCTCACCGGTGGAGTGCGCTTCGACGAGACGATTCTCGCCAGGGACCCGGAGGAACGCTATGCCTACCGGGTCGACGAGACGAATGTGCCGGGGGTACGGCATCTCGTCGAGGAGTGGCTGCTGACTCCCGCCGGTGACGGCACCCGGGTCCGCTGGACCTTCGCGGCGGACGGTTCGGCCCCTTTCCGGATCGGGCTCAAGCTGGCGAGGCCCGGGCTCGGCCGGTCGTTCCGTGATGCGGTGACCCGGCTCGACAAGCGGCTCTCCGGCACGCACACCTGAGACCCGGCACGCACCCGCCCGCGGTTCACTCGCCGGCGGGCCACAGCCCGGTGTCCAGCAGCGACTCGATGGCGGTCGCGTACGGGGTGATGTCCAGGCCCTGCTCCTCCAGCCAGGTGTCCGAGTAGTACTTGTCCAGGTAGCGGTCGCCCGGGTCGCACAGCAGGGTGACGACGCTCCCCCGCTGTCCCTGCGCCACCATCTCGGCGACGATCTTCAGGGCGCTCCACAGACCGGTCCCGGTGGAGCCGCCGGCCTTGCGGCCGATCGCACCTTCCAGGGCCCGCACCGCGGCGACACTCGCCGCGTCCGGGACCTTCATCATGCGGTCGATGGCACCCGGTACGAAGCTCGGCTCCATGCGGGGCCTGCCGATGCCCTCGATACGCGATCCGCAGTCGCTGGTGCAGTCCGGGTCGTCGTCGACCCAGCCGTCGAAGAAGCAGGAGTTCTCCGGGTCGGGCACACAGATGCGGGTGTCGTACTGCATGTAGTGCACATAGCGCGCGATGGTCGCCGAGGTGCCGCCCGTGCCGGCGGTGGTGACGATCCAGGCCGGCTCCGGGTACCGCTCCAACTCCAGCTGCTGGTAGATGGATTGGGCGATGTTGTTGTTCCCCCGCCAGTCCGTGGCACGCTCGGCGTAGGTGAACTGGTCCATGTAGTGGCCGCCGGTGCGCGCGGCGAGAGCCGCGGACTCCGCGTACATCGTGCGGGAGTCGTCCACGAAGTGGCACTGCCCGCCGTGGAATTCGATGAGCCGGCACTTCTCGGCGCTGGTCGTACGGGGCATCACCGCGATGAAGGGGACGCCGATCAGCTTGGCGAAGTACGCCTCGGAGACGGCCGTCGAGCCGCTGGACGCCTCGATCACGGGGCGGTCGGGCCGGATCCAGCCGTTGCAGAGGCCGTAGAGGAACAGCGAGCGGGCGAGCCGGTGTTTGAGGCTGCCCGTGGGGTGCGTCGACTCGTCCTTGAGGTACAGGTCGATGCCCCATTGCTCGGGGAGCAGGAAGCGCAGCAGGTGGGTGTCGGCCGAGCGGTTGGCGTCGGCCTGCACCTTGCGCACGGCCTCCTTCAGCCAGCTCCGGTACGCCTGGTCGCTGCGGTCGACGTCCAGGGTGGGCGTGGCCGATGCGGTCGCCCGCTTCTGAGAGGTGCTCATCGGGCGGCTCCTTCAGCTCGTCGCGGGACGTGGTCCGCCCCGCCGGCAACTCCGATCATAGACACCTTCACCACGCTCCTCACCTGCATAAACACGCCTTTGGGAGCCCCAAAGGAACTGCTGGACGCAGGCGTTGCACCGGCCGGCGCACCCGGCGCGGAGACCCGCCCGGCGGCTTCCGGCCGACTGCCTGGGACACTGGTGTGCGGGCCGGGCGTACGGGCACACTGCGTAGACGGACGGCGCGATGCAGCCGTGGACGTGATGGCGACGGGGACAGCGGACAGGGGGCGAGCGGCATGACGGAGCAGGGGACGAGCAGCGTGACGGAGCCGGACTTCACGGCCACGGGCGTACGGATCGACCGGCGGCTGCGGCGCTCGCTCACCCGGGCGGGCCAGGTGCGCATCAGCGACGGCCGCCTGGAGCTCCTCACCAGCTACGGGAGCGAGATCGACAGCGCCCCGCTGAACGCCGTACGGGCCGGGCGGCCTTGGTTCGCCACCCACGACCGGGCCCGCGCGACCGTCAACGGCCGGCGCTATTCGCTGACCCTGCGCGCGGAGACCCACGACCCGGATCCGGCCGCGCCGCCGGCACAGGCCGCGGTGGAGCGCGACCCGTCCACGGCGCGGCGCTTCCTGGAAGCGGTGCGGCGCGCAGGCGGCCGGCTCTCCCGGGCCTGACGCAGAGACCGCACCCCGAGCAGCCGCCGCGGGCGTCCCGCGGCCTGCCGGCGACCGCCCCTCACCTGCCGGAAGGCGTTCGCGAGTTGCAGTACGACACCCCCTGAGTCACTCTGGTCTCACGTCACTCAGGGTTTATCGGCGGTCACGCTGCGAGTCAGCTGCATCGCCCAGCAGGCAGCCACTGTGGAATCCGTGGTGCTCCGCCCGGGACCGTAGGACGGTCACGTCCAGCTCGGGACCGGCGCCTCCCGCGGAATGGATCTTCGTCTTCCGGACCTCAATTCGGGGAGTCGCAGCCGTGATCAGCCAGCAGAGCAGGCACTGCACGGTGGAGCTCAAGGCCCTGCCGTCCCGCATCGGACAAGTCCGCCGGATCATCTCGGCGCAGTTGCGCCACTGGCAGCTCGAGCCCTTGATAGACCAGGCCACCCTCGGCGTCACCGAGCTGCTCAGCAATGTCCACCGGCATGCAGGCCCGGACAAGCAGTGCACCGTGGAGATCGTGCTGCTCCCCGAACTGCTGACCGTCTCGGTGCACGACCACGACCCCCGTCTGCCGCAGCTGCACCGGGCGGATTCGCTGGACACCTGTGGCCGCGGGCTCGCACTGGTCGAGGCCGTCAGCGCGAGCTGGGGCATGCGGGCCGAGGGGCCGGCCGGCAAGGTCGTCTGGTTCACCCTCCCCACGCCGGTCCCGGGCGCCACGTCGCTCCGGGACACCGCGCCGCGGTACGCCACCGGCCGTCCCCACGGGGCCGGCCGCACCGTACGGCTGCCGGAGAAGACTCCCGCCCGGTCGGCCGTCGTCGGCTGACCGGGCGGTGATGCGCCCTGGCCGGGTGTCCGCGGCGGGGCAGGTGCGGAGATCACTCCGTGGCGATCGCGCGCAGCACGTCGAGCCGTCCCGCCCGCCGCGCCGGGCGCCAGCCCGCCAGGGCTCCGGCCGCCAGGCCCACCAGTGCGACGATCGCCAGCCGGGCGGGTGGAAGGGCGAAGGCGAACGCGCTGTCGCCGGCCCCGTCCGCTGCCGCGACCAGCACCCAGCCGAGGAAGGCGCCGAGGGCCAGTCCGCCCACCGTGCCGAAGGCCGCGACGAGCACCGACTCCCAGCGGACCATGCCGCGCAGCTGGCCACGGGTCTGGCCGACGGCCCTGAGCAGGCCGAGTTCGCGGGTCCGTTCGTGCACCGCGAGGGTCAGCGTGTTGGCGATGCCGAGCAGGGCGATCAGTACGGCGAGGGCCAGCAGGGCGTAGACCAGGGTGAGCATCATGTCGATGCCGCCGGCCGACGACTGGGCGTACTCGTCCCGGGTCTGCACGTCCGGATTGCCGTACGGGGCGGCCGCCTTCTCCACCGCGGCCTTGCCGTCCGCCGGGTCGACGCCGTCGGCGAAGGTGACGGCGATCAGGTTGTCGGCGTCCTGGGCACGGTGCGGAGCCCAGGCCTCCCGCGTGACCAGGTAGTCGCCGGCCAGCTCGGACTGCTCGTAGACCGCGCGCACGGTGAAGCTCTCGCGCTCGCCGTCGGTGAAGGCGAGTCGGGTCCGGCTGCCGGGCTCGAGTCCGCGCTTGTCGGCCTCCGCGGAGGAGACGGCGATGCCGTCCGTGCCGAGTCCGCCGAGCGATCCGTCCACCGCGCCGAGGTCGAGGCCTTCGGCGAGGGCCTGCGGATCGGTGACGGTCAGCTCCCGTCCGGCGCCGTCGACCTCCGCGACTCCGCGGCCGAGTCCGACCGCGCCCGCCACCTCGGGCCGCTCGGTGATGACGCCGGCGAGCTCCGGGCTGAGTCCGCTGCCGCCCGCGCCGAAGGCGGGCACGCTGACGGCCACGTCCCCGGCGAACGACCGGGCGACCGTCTGGTCCATCGTCGCCTTGAGCGAGGCGCCGAAGACGGTGAACAGGGAGACCACCGCGACGCCGATCATCAGGGCGCCGGCCGTGGCGGCGGTGCGCTTCGGGCTGCGCAGCGCGTTGCGTCCGGCGAGGCGCCCGGTCGTACCGCGCAGCCGGGCCAGCGGCGCGCCGAGGACCCGTACCGCGCGGCTCGATGCGACCGGGCCGAGGATCACGAAGGCGATCAGGGCGAGGACGGCGCCGGCGCCCGCGAGCCACACCGAGGGCACGGCCACCACACCGGTCAGGGTCACGCCAAGGGCGACGGCCGCGAGCACCGCGCCGGCGACGGCCCGTCCGCGGGAGGCGCCGGACTGGTCCACCGCGGACTCGCGCAGTGCCGCGAGCGGCGCGGTGCGTCCCGCCCGCAGGGCCGGGAGCAGTGCAGAGCCGAGGCAGACCAGGATGCCGACGACCAGCGGAAGCGCCATCGAAAGACCGCTGATGACGAGGTCGCCCTCCGGGAACGGGAAGCCGATCGCCGGGAAGAGCGCCTGCAGTCCGGCCGCGATGCCGATGCCGCCCGCGAGACCGGCGGCCGATGCGGCCACCGCGACGACGGTGGCCTCCGCCAGGGTGGCGGCGACGACCTGCCCGCGTGCCGCTCCGAGCGCCCTGAGCAGGGCGTTCTCCCGGGTCCGCTGGGCCACCACGATCGCGAAGGTGTTGTGGATCGAGAAGGTGGCGACGAGCAGCGCGATCCCGCTGAAGACCAGCAGGAAGGTGGTGAAGATGCCGAGGAACTGCCCGGAGATCATCTCGGTGTTCTCCTCGGCGGACTCCTGTCCGGTGATCGCCTCGGTGCCCTTGGGCAGGACGGGACCGAGCGCGTCGACGAGCTCGCGCTGACTGGTCCCGGACTCGGCGCGTACCTGGATCGAAGCGGCCTGCCCGGGCTCCGGGGTCAGATACTTCTCGGCGTCCGCCCTGGTCATCCCGGTGAAGGTCACCTGGGCCATGCCGTCCTCGCCGCCGAAGGTGGCGAGACCGACCACGGTGATCCGTACGGGTTCGGGCGTACGCAGGACGGTGCTGTCGCCGATGCCGAGGCCGGCCGCCTTGGCCGCGCCGCGGTTGACGACGACCTCTCCGGACTTGGCCGGGAGCCGGCCGTCCGAGAGCCGGTACGGGTTGAGCTCGGGGTCGTCGATCCAGTTGCCCGCGAGGGTGGGCGGGCCCTGGCCGCCGACGGGTTTGCCGTCGGAACCGATGAGCTGGCCGCTGCCCTGGATGTCGGGCTCGGCCGCGGCGACGCCCGGCACCCGGGAGATCCGCTCGGCGAGGTCGGTGGCGACGGGCTGCCGTACGCCCTGGCTGTCGCCGGGCGTGGTGATCGTGTCGGCGCTGCGGACGACCGAGTCCGTACCGCTCGAGGCGTTGCCGAACATGCTGTCGAAGCTGGCCCGCAGGGTGTCCCCCATGACCAGCGTGCCGGCCAGGAACGCCACCCCGAGGAACACGGCGGTGAACGTGCCGGCGAACCGGCGCTTGTGAGCGCGCAGCGAGGACAGACTGATCCTCGCCGTCGCGGATGCGGCACTCATCGGGGCACCTCCTGGGGTGCGGGCCCGTCGGACGCGGCCAGGTCGAAGGCCTTCATCCGGTCGAGGACCTTGTCCGCGGTGGGCGCGGACATCCGGTCGACGAGCCGGCCGTCGGCGAGGAAGACGACCTCGTCGGCGTGGGCCGCGGCGACCGGGTCGTGGGTGACCATGACGACGGTGCGGTCCATGTCGCGGACCGCGCGGCCGAGCAGGCCGAGTACTTCCTCGCCGGAGCGGGAGTCGAGATTGCCGGTGGGTTCGTCGGCGAAGACGACGTCGGGGCGGCCCGCGAAGGCCCGGGCCACGGCGACGCGCTGCTGCTGGCCGCCGGAGAGCTCCGATGGCCGGTGGTGCAGGCGGTCGCGCAGGCCGACGACGTCGATGAGCGCTTCGATCCACTCGGGGTCGCCCCGGGTACCGGCGAGGTCGAGGGGCAGGGTGATGTTCTCCGCGACGTTCAGGGTCGGCAGCAGGTTGAAGGCCTGGAAGACGAAGCCGATGCGGTCGCGGCGCAGGACGGTCAGCCTGCGGTCGTCGAGTGTGCCGAGCTCGGTGTCCCCGATGAAGGCCGCGCCCTCGGTGAGGGTGTCGAGCCCGGCTGCACAGTGCATCAGCGTGGACTTGCCGGAGCCCGAGGGCCCCATGATCGCGGTGAAGCGGCCGGCCGGAAAGTCGACGCTCACCCCGTCCAGGGCCCTCACCTCGGTGTCGCCTCGGCCGTAGACCTTCACGGCGTCGACGACCCGGGCCGCACCGGCGGTGCGGAGCGTGGTGTCGGTGGCGGTCATCACGAGCCGCCCTTGGATGCCGGGCCGAACTGCTCGTCCAGGACGGACAGTCGACGCCAGTACTCGTCCTCGTCGATCTCGCCGGAGGCGAAGCGCCGGCCGAGCACGGCGATGGGCGACTGCCCGTCGTGCACGGTGCCGCCCGGCCGGCCGCGGCCACGGCCGCGCCACACGGTGCGCCGCAGCACGGTGACGACGCCGATGACGACCGCCGCCCAGATCAGCGGGAAGAACAGGATCCACGGGCCGGGGCCACCGTCCCACTGTGCCAGGGTCTGCATCTGAACCATCTCCTCGGAAGCGAGTCCTCGATCTGCTCGATGTGCTCGATGCTTCGAGAGTCGCCCCGGAAGGGGTCCCTGGTCGTCGTACCGCCAGCGGCCGTTGTGCTACCTCCCCGGGAGTACGCGGTGGCCCGGTGCCTGCTCCGGGCGGCGGGTGCTCAGGCCACGGAGATGTCGACGGTGGGCCGCAGTCTCGACGCGGATGCGAGTGCCGGGTGCACCCGGTGCGTACGGAACGCCTCCACCAGCGCCGGATCGGGCGCCGCCTGCGCCGCGGGGAAGCAGATCTGCTCGTACGCCGCCTGGAAGCGCGGGCCCCAGCGGCGCGCGCCGAGGCGTGCCGTGCGCGAGCAGTTGTCGACCATGTACGCCACGTCGCGCGCGTGCATATAGGGCAGCAGGGAGTCCACGGCCTCGATCACGGACTCGTTGACGATCTCCGACCAGGGGTGGCCGCGGGTCGCGAACTCGTCCGTCTGGGCCGTCATCGTCGCCACGAACACGCCCGCCGTGAACGGGTCCGCGGCCTGGGCGTACGACGCCCGCTCCGCCCGCACCTGCTCACCGGCCCGCCACATTCCGGAGCCGCCGATCGGGGTCATGTCCCGGGTGGCGAGCCGCTGTTCGGCGAGGATCACACTGCGCAGTTCGGTGCCGTCGGCGACCTCGTCGTAGATCTCCGCGATCAGGTCGCGCGCGGGCCCGTAGGTGGCGCTGTACGCACGGTCGAAGGTGTCGCGGCCTGCGGTGTCGAGGTTCTCGCGGACCGCGAGCAGGCCCTCGCGGGAGATGGTGCGGGCGATCGGTCCCGTGACGGTCTCGCAGGACCGCCGGTACGCCGTGACCGCGTCGTCGCCCTCGAGCAGGAACCGGCGGTGCAGGCTCTCGACCATGCCGTGCACCGCGCCGAGCAGGACGGCGCGCTCCCCCACGATGTCGGAGAGGTACTCGCTGCGCAGTGTGGTGCGGAAGGTGTACGGCGAGCCGAGCGCCACGGACCAGGCGAGCGCCCGGTCGACGGCGTGCCCGTCCGGGTCGGCGTGCACGGCGAAGCTGCTGTTGATCCCTGCACCGTTGACCTCGGCGCCCTGCACGTAGAGCCTGCGGACCGAGTCGCCCATGCCCTTGGGGCACACCGCGATCACCGGGTGTCCGGCGGGGAAGGAGCCGCCGTTCGCGTCGAGATGGCCGAGCAGGAAGCCGTGCGAGAGGCCGATGGTCGCGCCGGGACGCAGCGCCGCGAACACCTCCTGGTGGTGGGCGGCCAGGGCCGCGTCGGCGATGAGCAGGATCACCAGGTCGCTGGAGGCGACGACGTCGAGCCAGTCGCCCGATGTGCCGTCCTCGGTGCGGAATCCGTGCGCCCGAGCGTCGGCGCAGGAGGCGGAGCCGGGGCGCAGGCCGACGGCGACCTCGATGCCGGTGCCGGCGAGCGAGTCGCGCAGGTTGCAGGCCTGGGCGCGGCCCTGCGACCCCCAGCCGATCACCCCGATCCTTCGGATGCCGGCGAAGGCGCGCGGCAGCAGTGGGAAGAGGTGGCGCCCGCCGCGCAGCACGGTCTCGGTGCCGTCGGGGACGGCGAGGGATTCGACGTCGAAGATGTCGGAGGTGAAGGAGTTGGCGGGCTGTTCCGCCGAAGAAGGGTTCGCCATGACGGAGTTGTAGGCTCCGCCTCGACATTGCGGCAAGCGCAACAACCGCATCGCGGCGTTGCACCGAATGAAAGGCCCAGGTGGTTCCCCGTGGACGAGCGCCGCGAGCTGACGCTGTTCCTCCATCTGACGCAGACCCTGAACTTCGGCCGCACCAGTCACGACTGCCATGTGAGCCCGGCGACCCTCACCCGGGTGGTGAAACGCCTCGAGGCGTCCGTCGGCCACCGGCTGCTCGACCGCGGACCGACCGGGGTGTCGCTGACCACCGAGGGCAGGCGCTTTCGCCGGTACGCCGAGGACGCGCTCGCGCTGTGGCAGGCGTACCGGCGGGAGAGCCCCGGCACCGCCGAACTGACCGGCAGGCTCTCGCTGTTCGCGACGGTGACGGCCTGTCAGGGCCTGCTGCCCGACCTGCTCGCTCCCTTTCGCACGGCCCATCCGCAGGTACGACTCGACCTGCGCACCGGTGACGCGGCGAGCGCGCTGGCCCGGCTCGACGAAGGGGAGGTGGACGCGGCGGTGGCGGCACTGCCGGCCAGGCTGCCGTCCTCGCTGGTGAGCCGCACCGTGGCGGGCACCGGCCTGGTGTTCGTACGGGCCCGCACTGCGACACCCGGGGCCGGTGGGACGGGAGGCGACACGGAGGCGGACGAGGCGCACGGACCGTACGTACTCCCCCATCGTGGCCTGGTGCGCGAGGAGGCCCACCGGTGGTTCAAGGAGCACGGCGCGAGCCCGGACGTGTGTTCCGAACCCGACGGGCACGAGGCGTTGTTGACGCTGGTCGCGCTGGGGGTCGGCACCGGGATCGTGCCGCGCCTCGTGCTCGAGCAGAGCGCGGTGCGGGACCGGCTGACCGTGCTGCGGGCGCCGGGCGGAGGGCCGGGGTTGCGTCCGCTGCGGCTCGGTCTCTGTGTGCGGCGGGCGGATCTGCGCAGGCCGCTGGTGGGTGCGCTGTGGAGCCTCACGGCCGAGGGGCGGGACGCGGCTGCACGGTGACACCGGCCGTTCGCCGGCACCTGGATCAGGTACTGAGGGCGCCCAACGGGTCGTCAAGGACCGGCTGCCAGGCCACTTCCGCGGCACCGACCAGGCTGTTGTGGTCCAGGGTGCAGGCGAGGATGGGGACCGAACCGCTGCGGCCCCACAGGCTGCGGTCGGCGACGACGGCGCGCAGGCGTTCCGGGTCGGCGGTGAGCAGTTCGCGGTGCAGGCCGCCGAGGATGATGCGGTCGGGGTTGAGGATGTTGACGAGGCCGGCGAGTCCGAGGCCGAGGCGGTCGATGAGTTCCTCGGCGGCGCCGCGCACCAGCCGGTCGGCGTACTCCGTTGAGAGCAGGCCGCGCGCCTGGGCGAGCAGCGACTCCTCGGGGCCCGGCGTCCGGCCGGCCGCGGTGAGCAGGGCCAGCGGGTCGGTCTCCACGTCGAGGCAGCCGCGGCTGCCGCAGTGGCAGGCGCGGCCGCCCTCCGGGTTCACGGTGAGGTGTCCGACTTCGAGGGCCAGGCCCGAACTGCCGGTGTGCAGACGGCCGTCGAGGACCAGGGCGCCGCCGACGCCGCGGTGTCCGGTGGCCACGCAGAGCAGGTCGCGGGAGCCGCGGCCCGCGCCGTGCCGGTGCTCGGCGAGGGCCGCGAGGTTGACGTCGTTGCCGGTGAAGGCCGGGACGTCGAGGCCCGCACCGCTCACCCGCTGCTCGAAGATCTCGCGGACCGGGGCGCCGATCGGCCAGGCCAGGTGCAGCGGGTTGAGCGCATTGCCCTCGGGCTCGGCGACCGCGGAGGGTACGGCGAGTCCGGCGCCCGCGCAGCGGCGTCCACTGTCGCGCAGCAGCGCCGCGCCGGCCTCCACCACGGAGCCGATCACCTGTGCCGGGTCCGCGTCGACGATCTCGCAGCCGGGGGTGGTGGCGACGATCCGTCCGCCGAGGCCGACGAGGGCTGCGCGGTATCCGTCGGAGTGCACCTGGGCGGCGAGCACCACCGGTCCGTCGTCGGCCACCACGAGGCGGTGCGAGGGGCGGCCCTGGGCTCCGGCGGCGGAACCCGGTTCGACGTGGATGAGGCCGAGCGCCTCGAGTTCGGCGGCGACGGCTCCCGCGGTGGCGCGGGTGACGCCGAGTTCGGAGGTGAGGACGGCGCGGGTCGGGGCCCGTCCGGTGTGCACGAGTTCCAGTGCCGGGCCGAGCGCACCGCGCCCTCGTTCGAGCCGAGTTCGGGTGGACACCTGCCCCGCGGCGCGGGGTGCCTCCTTGCCGTTCATGAGGGGGAGTCTCCCATGATCCGCGGTGTGTGGTGCCCGCGCGGACCCGGTCGCCGCCCGCGCCGGGCACCCGCGCGCACCACTCGCTGATCCGCCGGTCCGGCAGGGAACTTCAGTGCTGCCGGCGACTTGCTCAGCCGCCCGCGGGACCTCTAACCTCAGTTTGTGCCGACATTGAACAAACTCAGGGCGGCCGGGTCCCACCAACCCAAGGACCCGGACCTCAGCAGGCTCCGCATCGCACTCACCGTGTTCTTCGGACTGGACGGATTCGTCTTCGCCGGGTGGGTCGTCCGCATTCCCGCGATCAAGGAGCAGACGGGTGCATCGGCCAGCGCCCTGGGCCTGGCGCTGCTCGGGGTGTCCGCGGGGGCCGTCGTCACGATGACCCTGACCGGACGGCTCTGCCGGCGCTTCGGGAGCCATCCGGTCACCGTCGTCTGCGCCGTCCTGCTGGCGCTCAGCATCGCCCTGCCTCCGCTGACCCGCACACCACTCACCCTCGGCGCCGTCCTGCTGATCTTCGGTGCCGCGTACGGCGGCCTGAACGTGGCCATGAACAGCGCCGCCGTCGACCTGGTACGGGCCCTCCGGCGGCCCGTGATGCCCAGCTTCCACGCCGCGTTCAGCCTCGGCGGCATGATCGGCGCCGGACTCGGCGGACTGGTCGCGGGCGGCCTCTCGCCCGGCGTGCATCTGCTGGCCCTGACCTTCATCGGCCTCGCGGTGACCGCCGCCGCGGCACCGACCCTGCTGCGTCGCCCGGCACCCGCGCCCCTCCCGGAGTCCACCTCGGCCGCTCGGTCCGACGGCTCCCCTCGGCACACCCGCTGGATCGTCGTCGTCTTCGGCCTGATCGCCCTGTGCACGGCGTACGGCGAAGGGGCGCTCGCGGACTGGGGCGCCCTGCACCTGCAGGACGACCTGCACGCCGGCCCCGGAATCGCGGCCGCCGGCTACTCCCTCTTCGCCCTGACCATGACGGTCGGCCGGCTCTCCGGCACGCTGCTGCTCGAACGCCTCGGACAGACCCGCACCCTGGTCGCCGGCGGCGCCACGGCCGCCGTCGGCATGCTGGCCGGCGCGCTCGCCCCGACGGTGTGGGCCGCCCTGCTCGGCTTCGCCGTCACCGGCCTCGGCCTCGCCAACATCTTCCCGGTCGCCATCGAACGAGCCGGCGCCCTGGCAGGACCGAGCGGCGTCGCGACCGCCTCGACCCTCGGGTACGGCGGCCTGCTGCTCGGCCCGCCGATGATCGGGTTCATGGCCGACTGGTACTCGCTGCCCGTGGCACTGACCAGCGTGGCGGCCCTCGCCGCGGTGTCGGCCGCCATCGGGTTCGCCGTACGAGGGGTCTCCACGCGCGCGTGACGGGCGCCCGCCAGGAATCCGGTGGGCCCCGCTCCGGGCAGCGGGCACAATCGCGCCATGGAGATCACCGAACACATCCGGGCCCTCGACTCCGCGGGCTGTCTGCTCGCCGAGCGCGCCGCGGCCGCCGGGCCCGATGCCGCGGTGCCGACCTGCCCCGGCTGGCAGGTCCGCGACCTGCTGCGGCACACCACGATGGTGCACCGGTGGGCGACCCGGTTCGTCGCCGATGCACTGACCTCCCCGGCGCCGGGCGAGGAACCGCCGCCGCACCTGGACGGCGACGCACTCGTCGACCACTTCGCCGAGGGCCACCGCGCCCTGGTGCGGGCGCTGCGCGAGGCGCCCGACGACCTGGAGTGCTGGTCGTTCCTGGCGGCGCCGTCGCCGCTGGCGTTCTGGGCGCGGCGGCAGGCGCACGAGACGACCGTGCACCGCCTGGACGCGGACTCGGCCGTGCCCGGCGCCCAGGACGTCCCCGTCGATGCGCGGGTCGCCGCGGACGGGATCGACGAGCTGCTCCGCTGCTTCCACTCGCGCTCGAAGAGCCGGGTCAGGACCGAGCAGCCCCGGGTGCTTCGGGTGCGTACCACGGACACCGGCGAGGTGTGGACCGTACGCCTGGGGACCGAGCCGCCCGCCACCACGCACGGTGCGGACGATGCGGCCGCGGACTGCGAACTGAGCGGCACGGCAGCCGAGTTGTACGCGGCGCTGTGGAACCGCCGGCCGGTTCCCGAGGTCACCGGGGACGCCTCGCTGGCGCGCCTCTGGCGGGAGAACTCGGCGGTGAACTGGAACTGACGGCCTCGCCCGGCCGGTACTCAGCCCAGCCAGCCGGGCCGCACCAGCCCCGACTCGTAGGCGAGTACGACGAGTTGGGCGCGGTCCCGGGCGCCCAACTTGATCATGGTGCGGCTGACGTGGGTCTTCGCGGTGAGCGGGCTGACCACCAGGCGGCGGGCGATCTCCTCGTTGGACAGGCCGATGCCGACGAGCGCCATCACCTCCCGTTCCCGCTCGGTCAGTTCGGCGAGGGCCGCGGCAGCGGACGGTTCCTTGGAACGAGCCGCGAACTCGCCGATCAGGCGCCGGGTCACTCCGGGGGACAGCAGGGCGTCGCCCTCGACCACGGCCCGTACGGCACGCAGGAGTTCGTCCGGTTCGGTGTCCTTGACCAGGAACCCGGAGGCGCCCGAGCGGATCGCCTCGAAGACGTACTCGTCGAGCTCGAACGTCGTCAGCATCACCACCTTCACCGCCTCCAGAGCGGAGTCGCCGGTGATCTCACGGGTCGCCGCCAGCCCGTCGAGCTGCGGCATGCGGATGTCCATCAGGACGACGTCCGGGCGCAGTTCGCGCACCCTGCGGACGGCCTCGGCCCCGTCGGACGCCTCGGCGGCCACCTCGATGTCCTGCTGAGCGTCGAGGAGCGCCCTGAATCCGGCTCGTACCAGCGATTGATCGTCGGCGAGCAGTACGCGGATCACTTCTCGGCTCTCCTTCGTCGGTGCCTCACGCATCGGTGCCACACTTGTCGGTCCTCACGGCGAGGTACTCGGTGTCCTCGGCAGTACGGCCCGGACCCGGAAGCCGCCGTCGGACCGCGAACCGGCTTCGATCGTGCCACCGAGTGCCGCGGCCCGCTCCCGCATTCCGGCGAGCCCGTTGCCGGAACCGCCCGCCTCGGCCCGGGTCGCCGGTCCGTCGTCGTCGATCCCCAGCTCCAGGCCCGCCTCCGCGTAGCGCACCCGCACGCGCGCGCTGCGCGAACCCGAGTGCCGTACGACGTTCGTCAGCGCCTCCTGGACGATACGGAAGGCCGCGAGGTCGGCGCCCGGCGGCAGCGGGAAGCGCTCGCCCTCGGTGGTCACCTCGACGGTGAGGCCGGCGCCGGCCGCCTGCTCGACGAGTTCGGGCAGCCGGTCGAGCCCCGGAGCCGGGGCGCGCGGGGCGTCACCTGGCGTACGCAGGGTGTCGAGCACCTGTCGGACCTCGCCGAGTGCCTCCTTGCTGGCGGACTTGATGGTGGTGAGCGCGGTGCGGGCCTGCTCGGGGTCGCTGTCCAGGAGCGCGAGGCCGACACCGGCCTGCACATTGATCACCGAGATCGAGTGGGCCAGTACGTCGTGCAGCTCGCGGGCGATGCGCAGGCGCTCCTCGTCGGCCCGGCGCGCGGCCGCCCGCTCCCGCTCGATGCGGTCCTTGGCCCACTGTTCCCGGCGGCTGTGGGCGAGTTCGGAGACCGCGATGATCGCCACCACCCAGATCACCACGCCGAGTTCCTGGCCCCAGCCCCACGGCCCGTCCCCGGCCGGCGGCAGCCACCGGTACAGCCAGTGGCTCACCAGGATGTGGCCCACCCACAGGAGTCCGATCGCTCCCCACGCCGCGCGCCGCCGCCCGGCGACGATCGCCGAGAAGCAGCCGAGCGCCACGGTCAGGAACACCGGTCCGTACGGGTAGCCCGCGGCCAGGTACACCAGCGCGGACCCCGCCGTGCCGTACGCGACGACCACCGGGATGCGATGGCGGAACAGGAGCAGCACACTGCCGATCAGGAGCAGGGCCCGTGCCCACAGGTCCAGATCCGCGCGGCCGGTCTGGTCCTGCGCCGCGAAGGTGGTGCCCGCCTGCACGAACAGCGTCAGCAGCACCGTCGTCAGCCACGGCAGCCGGCGCGGATCCGCCCTGATCTCCTCCCAGCGCCGCAGTCCCGGCGTCTCGGGGGTGTGCCACGGCGGGCCGCCCCTGCCGTGGGGCAGGCCGCCACGACGTCCCTGCTGCTCATCCATACCGGCCACGCTAGCGGCGGCCCGGGCCCTCGGGCGTCAGCCGGGCGCAGTGATCACGCGTACTCCCGCCGGAGTAGCCCTCGCCGTCGGACTCCTCACGACGTGACGGCGCCCGCTTCGTCTCGCTCGCCGCCCCCGCGCGCCGAGGCACCGCCCTCCGTCCTGCGGTCCAGGGCGCTGAGCGCCCGCCGGGCCATCGGGTGGGTACGGACGATCTCGGTCAGCGAGGAGGAGCCGCGGGTGATCCGCGCAAAGGCGTTCCACGCCGGACGGAACCCGGTGATCGCCGCATGCAGCAGTCCGGGCCGCCGCTCGAACACCGTCAGCATGCGCCGCCCGATGCTCATCTCCACGCCGAGCCCCGCCTTCACGGCGAAGGCGTAGTTCAGCGCCTGGCGCCGCGCGTCCACCGCGTCCTGCGACTCGGCGATCCGTACCGCCCACTCCCCCGCGAGCCGCCCCGAGCGCAGCGCGAAGGAGATGCCCTCCCGGGTCCACGGCTCGAGCAGGCCTGCGGCGTCCCCGCACACCAGCACCCGCCCGCGCGACAGCGGCGAATCGTCGCTGCGGCAGCGCGTGAGATGACCGGAGGAGATGCGCGGCTCGAAGCCCGCGAGGCCGAGCCGGGCGACGAAGTCGTCCAAGTAGCGCTTGGTGGCCGCTCCTTCGCCCCGGGCCGAGATCACACCGACGGTGAGGGTGTCGCCCTTGGGGAAGACCCAGCCGTAACTGCCGGGCATCGGGCCCCAGTCGATCTGCACCCGTCCTGCCCAGTCCTCCGCGACCGAGTCGGGCACCGGGATCTCCGCCTCGAGCCCGAGGTCCACCTGGTCGAGCTTGACGCCGACATGACCCCCTATCCGGCTGGCGCTGCCGTCCGCACCGATCACCGCGTGCGCGAGCACGGTCTCGCCGCCGGACAGCTGGACGGCCACCGTCCGCCGGTCGGGCACGGCACGGCCGTGCTGCTCGACCCCGGAGACCGTGACCCCGGTGCGCAGTTCCGCGCCCGCCTTGAGGGCGGACTCGACGAGGCCCTGGTCGAACTCGGGGCGGTTGATCAGGCCGAAGAGCATCCGGCGTGAGCGGCGCGTACGAGCGAAGCGGCCGTCGAGGGAGAAGGTGACCGCATGCACGCGGTCCCGCAGCGGCAGGTCGAATCCGGGGGGCAGTGCGTCGCGCGAGAGTCCGATGATGCCGCCTCCGCACGTCTTGTAGCGCGGCAGTTCGGCCTTCTCCAGGAGCAGGACGCGTCGGCCGGCCACGGCCGCTGCATAGGCGGCCGAGGCGCCCGCGGGGCCGGCGCCGACCACGACGACGTCCCACACCTCACTGCTCTCGTCGGCCGGCTTCTCGCTCGAGTTCTCGCTGCTCACGATGGGCTGCTGCTCCGATCCAGCTGATACACGCCACTGTCCACGGCATCCTACGGGCGGCCGTCCCCGCACTCTCCTGTGGGAAGATCGGCCCGGCGCCGGCCGCGCACACGCGCGCGTGACGGCGACCCACAGATACAACGTCGCACCCACAAGGAGCGTGCCCATGTCCTCGAACCGGATCGCCGAGACCGTCGACTCCCTGATGCCACGTGCCTGGCAGGAGCTCGCCGATCTGGTGGCGTTCAAGTCGGTCGCGGACTTCGGCCAGTTCCCCAGGAGCGAGAGCGAGGGCGCCGCCCGCTGGGTCGCCGACGCGCTGCGCACCGAGGGCTTCGAGGACGTCGCCCTCCTGGACACCCCGGACGGCACCCAGTCCGTCTACGGCGTACTGCCGGGCCCCGAGGGCGCACCCACCGTGCTCCTCTACGCCCACTACGACGTACAGCCGCCGCTCGACGAGGACGCCTGGACCACTCCGCCCTTCGAGCTGACCGAGCGGGACGGCCGCTGGTACGGCCGGGGTTCGGCCGACTGCAAGGGCGGCGTCATCATGCACCTGCTCGCGCTGCGCGCCCTGAAGGCCGACGGCGACCTTCCCGTGACCGTCAAGTTCATCGCCGAAGGATCCGAGGAGCAGGGAACCGGAGGTCTGGAGCGTTACGCGGAGACCCACCCCGAACTGCTGCGCGCCGACTCGATCGTGATCGGCGACAGCGGCAACTTCCGGGTCGGGCTGCCCACGGTCACCTCGACGCTGCGCGGCATGACCCTGGTCCGCGTGGAGGTCGACACCCTGGCCGGGAATCTGCACTCGGGCCAGTTCGGCGGCGCGGCGCCGGACGCGCTCGCCGCGCTGATCCGGGTCCTTGACTCGCTGCGCGGCGAGGACGGTTCGACCACGGTGGACGGCCTCGAAGCCGGCCAGTCCTGGCAGGGCCTGCAGTACGAGGAGGCGGACTTCCGGCGGGACGCCAAGGTCGCCGAGGGCGTGCGGCTCATCGGTTCGGGCACAGTCGCGGACCGTATCTGGGCCCGGCCCGCGGTGACCGTGCTCGGCATCGACTGCCCGCCCGTCGTGGGTGCCACGCCTTCGGTGCAGTCGAGCGCGCGTGCGCTGGTCAGCCTGCGGGTCGCACCGGGGACGGACGCCGCCGAGGCCACCCGGCTGCTCCGGGCGCACTTGGAGGCGCACATTCCGTGGGGTGCCCGGATCCGTACCGAACAGGTCGGCCAGGGGCAGCCGTTCCGCGCGGACACCACCAGCCCGGCGTACGCGGCGATGGCCGAGGCGATGGCGGTCGCCTACCCCGGCGAGGAGATGCAGTACGCGGGCCAGGGCGGCTCGATCCCGCTGTGCAACACCCTGGACGCGCTGTACCCCGACGCCGAGATCCTGCTGATCGGCCTGAGCGAGCCCGAAGCGCAGATCCATGCGGTGAACGAGAGTGTCTCGCCCTCCGAACTGAGCCGTCTCGCAGTGACCGAGGCGCTGTTCCTGCGGAACTACGCCGCATCCAAGTGAACCCGGCGGGCCGGCACCGACCGGCCCGCCCTCGCGGCGTTCGTCAGCCGACCGGCACCCCGTCCTCCAGATAGAGAACGGCTCCGCGCTCCCTGGCGCGCAGAGCCCAGCGGAGCCGTTCGTACCGCACCGGGGGCAGCAGACTCGCCGCCTCCTGCTCGGTGACGAAGCGACAGCCACGCAGTTCGGGACCGGGCAGCAGCACCCGATCCCGTACCGCGCCGTCGAGTCTGCCGCCGTCGAATATCAGCCGCATCCCGCCGAATCCGGGTGGCGCCGGAGGCTCCCAGTCCGCCACCAGGAGCCGCGGGATGCGCTCCAGCCCTATGCCGGTCTCTTCGGCGACCTCCCGCACTCCCGCCTGCGCGGGCGCCTCACCCGGTTCGACGACGCCGCCGGGGAACTCCCAGCCGGCCTTGTAGGTCGGATCGACGAGCAGCACGCGGTCCTCCTCGTCGAAGAGCAGCACACCGGCGGCCAGCGTCTCGGCGGTCGGTTCGGGCGTCTGCACGATGTCGCAGCGCCCGCTGTCCCTGCTGCGCACCGCTTCGGCGATGCGCTCGGCGGTCTCGTACGGGGTGAGCGAGCCGTTGTCGACGAGGTGCGCGTCGGCGCTGAGCCAGGATGCCAGCGCCGCACGGTAGGGCTCGATGTGGTCGTACGACCACTGGCGCACCCGGAGTTCGGCGTCGTCGCCGGGACCGACGTCCCGGTCGGCGATCCGGCAGCGCAGGATCGTTTCCGCCGGGGTGAGAGCCACGTGTCGTACCGCGATTCTGCGGGCGGCGAGACCACCGAAGATCTCGTCCCGGTACTCCTGGCGCAGCAAGGTCATGGGGACCACGAGGACTCCGCCGACCTCGGCGAGCAGCGCGGACGCGGTGTCGACGACGAGTCGTCGCCAGATCCGCAGGTCCTGGTAGTCGCTGACCTCGGCGAGGTGCTTCTGCGGGAGCAGCAGCGGCAAGCCGCTGCCGACGATCTCGGGGTCGAAGAGCGTGCTGTTCGGGATCAGGTCGATCAGTTCCCGTGCGGCGGTGGACTTCCCCGCACCGAACGCACCGTTGATCCAGACGATCACGGTTCCCCCTCTTCTGTTGGCCCCCTGTGGCTTGCCCGCAACACCCTGCCGCGGAAACCAACTCCGCTCAGGAAGCGGGGATGTGGCCACCGCCGGCACCCGCACCGGGCGGGGCCGACGGCGGCCGGGCACGCCAGGACGGTGGCTCCCCCGGCACCGATCCTGTGCATGCGGCCCCTTCCGGCGCCTCGGGATGCGCGGGAGGTCACCCCGGGTTGGAGCAGGCCGGAGGGGCGGGCCGGGGCCGCGTTGTCGGCGATGCGGCCCCGGCCGGCCGGTGTGGTCCGAGGTCCCGGCCCGACACTCGGCACGGGCGGGCGGGTGGGCTGACACCGTGAATCGCGGTGCAGGGCCGCGCGGTTCACGCTCCGCCAACCGATCGTAGAACCGGCCCGCCGCGTAGGGAAGCAGGCATTCAGCCGCGGCCCGAGCCGCCGCGGCACCGCGGTTCGAGCACCGAACCACGGCCCACAGGTCACGAGTTGAACACGTGAGCTCCATGCCTCCTCCACAAGAGGAATGTCAGCACTACCTTCCTCTCACCGGAAATCACCCTCGGGGGGACATCTTGAGCAATCCACATACTCCGCATGTTCCGCATGTTCCGCCCGACGGACCGGCATCCCGCAGGGCTCCGCGCTGGGCTCGCAAGCGATTCGTCCTGCCCGCTCTCGCTCTCGCGTTCACCGTCGGAGCGGCTGCCGCCGGCGGCAGCGAGTCCGGCGAGCCCGGGACGTACGAGCAGGAGGCGCGACCCGCACCCACCGTGACGGTCACCGAGTCGGGGCACCCCGCACCGGATCCGGAACCGGCGCCGACGGTGACCGTGCGCGTCACCAAGACGGTCCGGGCCACCGCCACCGCCACCGTCACCGCGCCTCCGGCCGAGGCCGGCGCGGGCAACGACCGTTCAGAAGAAGGGAGTTCGGGCGGCGGAGGCGCCGAGGTGTCGTATGGCAACTGCAGCGAGGCCCGGGCGGCCGGGGCAGCCCCGGTGCACCGCGGCGAGCCCGGCTACGGTCGCCATCTGGACCGCGACGGGGACGGTGTGGGCTGCGACATCTGACGACCACGACCATGGGCCGGCGACCGGGCGGCTCGCGCAGACCGCCCGGCCCTCGGCGGCCGCCGGGGCGCCCGGACGGCGCGACGAGCGACGCCGGACCGGCCCAGCAGCCAATATCTTTCGGCCAACATCGGCGTTCCGCCGCCGCACGCCGCCCGACCGCACCCGAAATGCCGGCTTCAGCCCGAAACGGCAGCCTCCGAAGCCGCCGCCCCCGCGATGACGGCTGCCGCGGCACCGATCAGTCCCGCATCCGTGCCGGTCACCGCCGGAGCCACCCGAAGATCCTGGACGAAGGACAGGGTCGCGTAGTCGTCAAGTGCCTTGCGCAGCGGTGTGAAGAGGACCTCGCCGGCCTTGGCCACTCCCCCGCCGACCACCGCGATGTCGATCTCGACCAGGGTCGCGGTGGCCGCGATGCCCGCGGCGAGGGCCTGCGCGGCCCGCTCGAAGGACGCCCGGGCGACGGGGTCCCCCGCCCGGGCCGCGACGGCCACCGCCGCGGCGGAGGCGTCTCCGTCGGGGCCGGGCAGCCAGCCGTCGTCCAGGGCCCGCCGGGCGATGTTCGGCCCGCTGGCGATCCGCTCGACACAGCCGCGACCGCCACAGGGGCAGAGGTCACCGTCCAGGTCGACACTGATGTGGCCGATGTGCCCCGCATTCCCCGTCGGCCCCGCGTGCAGCCCGCCGCCGAGCACCAGACCGCCGCCGACGCCGGTGGAGACCACCATGCACAGCGCGTTGTCGTGTCCGCGGGCCGCACCCTGCCAGTGCTCCGCGGCGGTGATCGCGGCGCCGTCGCCGATCAGGGTGACGGGCAGCCCGCCGGTCAGCGCCCGGACCCGCTCGACGAGCGGAAAGCCGCGCCAGCCGGGGACGTTGACCGGGGAGACCGTGCCCTTCGAGGCGTCGACCGGACCCGCGCTGCCGATGCCGAGCGCACGGACGTCACCCCACAGGGAGTCGGCCGAGAGCTCACCGAGTACGCTCTGCACAGCGCCCATCACCGTGTCGCCGTCCTCCTGCGAGGGAGTCGCCCGTTGGGCACGGACCAGGATGCGACCGCGTCCGTCCACCAGGGCTCCGGCGATCTTGGTGCCGCCGATGTCGAGCGCGGCGACGATGTCGTTCTGCATCAGAGTCGGGTCTCCTGGTAGTCAACGGGGCCGGATCTCCTGGTGAGACGGGCCGCGAAAGATTCGAAGTCCAGTCTCCCCTGCCACTGACAACGTTGTCTAGGCTCTATGCTCGATGCCACACCGTCGAGCCCCAGGACAGGACCGCACAAGTGGCCGAGAACGACCGCCGCCCGCCCGGCTTTCCGCATGCATCGGACGGACGGCAGTGGCCGCCCGGAGCCGTCGAACCGCGCTACGGCACCCGGCCCACGATGAAGGACGTGGCCGCGCGCGCCGGCGTGGGCCTCAAGACGGTCTCCCGCGTGGTGAACGGCGAGCCGGGCGTCACCCCCGACACCGAGCGCCGCGTCCAGGAGGCCATCGACGCCCTCGGTTTCCGGCGCAACGACAGTGCCCGGGTCCTGCGCAAGGGCCGCACCGCGAGCATCGGTCTGGTCCTCGAGGATCTGGCCGACCCGTTCTACGGACCGCTCAGCCGGGCCGTGGAAGAAGTCGCCCGTGCCCACGGCGCACTGCTCATCAACGGCTCCAGCGCGGAAGACCCGGCCCGTGAGCAGGAGTTGGTGCTCGCCCTGTGCGCCCGGCGGGTCGACGGCCTGGTGGTGATCCCGGCCGGCGACGACCACCGCTATCTCGAACCGGAGATCAAGGCCGGCGTGGCGACCGTCTTCGTGGACCGCCCCGCCGGGCGGATCGACGCGGACGCGGTGATGTCGGACAGCTACGGCGGCGCGCGTTCCGGGGTCGCCCACCTCATCGCACACGGACACCGGCGGATCGGTTTCATCGGGGACCAGCCTCGGATCCACACCGCGGCCGAGCGGCTGCGCGGGTACCGGGCCGCCATGGAGGACGCCGGGCTTCCGGTCGACAGCTCCTGGGTGTCCCTCGGATCCACCGATCCGGTCCGAGTGCGCGACGCCGCCGCGGCGATACTCGACGGGCCGTCCCCGGTGACCGCGTTCTTCGCGGGCAACAACCGCGTCACGGTGACCCTGGTACGCGTCCTGGCCGAACGGCGCCGCCGAGTCGCCCTGGTCGGCTTCGACGACTTCGAACTGGCCGACCTGCTGGACCCGGGCGTGACCGTGATCGCCCAGGACTCGGCCCAGTTGGGCCGCACCGCCGCGGAGCGCCTCTTCCGCCGCCTCGACGGAGGACGCAGCGGCACGGAACGCAGCGTGCTCCCGACCCGCCTGATCGCCCGGGGGTCGGGGGAACTGCGGCCGGAGGGCTGAGGTTTGGCGGCGTCTGGGGCGGGGCGGGGATTCGGATGCGGGACAGGCCGGGCCCCGTGCCGGGCTCGGCCGTCGCGAAGGCGGAGCGGCGAAGACGGTAACCGGGGGCGGGCACGTCAGTGCGGGCGCGCTACGCGGTCGGCTCGGCCAAGGACGACGTGAGTTCCTGCGCGACGACGTCGAAGAGGTTCGAGAGCGACGTCCCCTCCGGGGCGTCCATCCAGCGGTCGAAGGCCGCGCGGAAGGCGGTGACGGCGACCTCGGCAAGGACGGCCGACAGCTGCGCGGAGGTGCCACGTTCGTGCAGCGCGTCCGCGATCTCGGCGGCGATCAGCGCGTACTTGGTGCGCTCGCGCTCCTGCAGATCCGTGCTGGCCCGGATCACCGTACGGCGCCGGGCGGGCGGCGGTACGAGTTCGGCCAACTGGTCGCCCACCTCACGCAGGGCGGTCACTGTGGCGTCCCACGGCGGCAGCTTCTCGTCGACGGAGCGCACGGCGGCGCCGACGGCCTCCGCGAGTTGCTCCGAGCCGGCGAAGAGTACGTCCCGCTTGTCCGTGAAGTAGCGCGAGAAGGTGCGCCTGGTCAGCCCGGCACGCTCGGTGATGTCGGTGACCGTCACGTTCTCGTAGCCGCGCTCGAGGAACAACTCGACCGCGGCGTCTCGCAGGCGCTCTTTGGCGCGGGGCATCCAGCGGGGCATTCCGCAACCCTATCCGGCGACTCAATGAGTCGTCGGCGCGGTGAGGCGCGCGACAGCGAGGCGCTCAGCTGTGCGGCACTCGGTCGAGGACGAAGGACCCCCCGGCGGCGACGGCGAGATCGGCGCCCAGGGCGGCCGCGGGCGTGTACGCACCCGGCTTGCCCTCGCCGCGGGCGAGGCGCTGGGCGACCTCGGCGGCGACGGCCGCGGTGTAGTCCATGCCGTCGTCCGCCCGCAGCCATCCTTCACGACGGGTCCCGTCGGGCCAGGTGACGACGGCGTGCCCCCAGGAGTGCCGGCGGGGGCGGGGCGCGGCCTTCATCCGCACGCCGGACATGCGCCGGACGGCGAAGCGGCGGACCGCCGGGACGGAGACGAGCCTCCCGGCGAGCGGCAGGACCGCCCGCACCGCGGTGCCGGTGGGGGCGAGGGCGGTGGTCACCGTCACGTTCGGAGACCCGCTGGCACGCTGTGCGGCGATGAGCTCGCCGGAGGGAGCCCCCGCCGACTTCACGCGTTCCCCGTCGGGCAGGTCAAGGTGTTGCACATCCGCGCCGATCCGGGCCTTGACCAGGCGGCCGTCCTCGTAGCGGAGCCCGCCGGTGCTCAGCACATCCATGGAGGTGGCGGCGAAGGCGGCGCCCACCAGGCCCTCCTCGCTCGCCACCGAGGCCAGCGCGTCGACCCGCACATGGCTCGGGGTGGAGCGACCCTCGCACAGCTTGACGACCACGGACTCGCAGGCCAGCACCCCGAATCCGGAGCCGGTCACCAGGGTGCTGCCCGCCGACGCCGCTTCGTCGTGGAGCTCGAGGAGTCGGGAGACGGCCGCCGGGTCGGCGGCGAGGTCCAGATAGTGGCCGCCGGGCATGCAGGCGCGGATGATCGGCAGCGCCGTCTCGGCGTACTCACCGAGGGTGTTGAGCACGACGGCCGGCCGCTGCTCGTTGATCTGCCGCGCCATCGCTTCAGCGGAGTCGGCGACGACGGTCCTCACCTCGCCTCCGCCTCCCAGGTCCGCCCGGGCCTTGTCCAATCGGCCGGAATCGCGCCCGACCAGCACGAGCGGCACCTTCTGTGCGGCCAGACGGGCGGCGACAGCGGCGCCGATGCGCCCTGTCGCCCCCAGGATCCACACCTCACCGGTGCGGGGATCAAGACTGTCCTGCGGCATGGGCGTTCCTCCTCGAGAACGAGGTCCGCATCCTGTCTGTCCGCGCACCTCTGATGTCTCACTGTGCCATCATTCAGCCTAGCACTGAATGACGCACTGAGACATCGATGCATGCAGCCAGCCACGTCAGAGCGCCGGACGTCGACCACTCGACGCCCGTGAGAGGCAGAGAGGAAGGCCGGCCCCCGGTCAGCAGCGAGGCAACCCCGGCACCGGGGCGTCGTTGTCGCCGCCCTTGATGTTGACGACATTCACATGGACGTCGCGGTTTCCGCTGTCGTCGTCGGTCTTGGCCCACCAGACGTTCGTCCACTCGCCGTGCGACTCGCGCCGGCCGAGATTCGCCTGGCAGTAGAAGTAGTTGGTGCCGGAGTTCAGGACGCCCGCTTCCGTGCCGCCCGCGGTGTACGACTTCGCGGTGCGCCAGACCTCGCAGTTGTACTTTCCGCCGCCGGTGGGGTGGCAGACCGGCGCGGGATCGGGCTCGGTACCCGTACCGCCGTCGCCGCCGCCACCGCCCGAGCCCGAACCACCCTTGTCCGGGGCCTCGGTGGGCTTCGACGCGCCCTTGTCCGAGCCCTTGCCGGGGTCGTCCTCGTCGCCGGCGCCGGCTGCACCGGAGTCCTTGCCGTCGCCCTCGGAGTCCTTGTCCGCGCGGTCGCCGTCGGCGGACGGGCTCTTCTTGTCGCCGTGCTCCTCGGGCTTGGAGGTGCCGGTCTTCCCGCCGGCCGGCTGCGAGGGCTCGCCCTTGTCGCGACCGTCCTGCACGCTCTCTCCCCCGGCCTCGGCCTTCGGGGCGCCCGAGTCCGCCAGAAGGGCGTAGCCGCCGCCGGCCAGGGCGAGCACCAGGGCCGCGGCGGCGCCCGCGTACAGGGCCCGCCGGCTCCGCCGCGCAGGCGT
>NZ_QUAK01000107.1 GCF_003429565.1 Streptomyces triticagri | reverse complement strand
GCCGGCCAGGCCGGCGCGCAGCAGGCGGGGGACGCGGTGCTCGACCGCGGGCGGGAGCGGCCCACGGTGCGGGCCGGGCCGCCGCGGACGTCGCTGCCGCCGCCCGAGGTACGGATCGGGCCGGGCGAGCTGGGCAAGGTCGCCGCCCTCGGCCTCGGGATCTCGCTCGTCGCCACGGTCGTGCCCGGGGTCGGGATCCTTCGCCTGCATCCCCGCTCCCTCCTCACGGACACCTCCTGAGCGGTACGGCGACCCCGCCGGCCCGCCATGCCCCGGCGCCCGTAACCGCCACCCCACCCGCCCCCCGTACCGGAAGAGCCGAGCTCCATGAACTTCGTCAAGCGCGCGGGTCTCAGCCTGTGGTCCCGCAGGGCACGGACCCTGATCACCCTGTGCACCTTCCTGGTCATCTCCGTGATGGTCCTGGCAGGCGTGCTCATCAACGACGCCACGGCGAGGGCCGAACAGCAGGCCAAACGCTCCGTGGGCGCCGAGGTCAACCTGGAGCCTGACCTGGAGAACCTCGGCGGCGCGAACGGCGGAGGCCTCCAGGCACCGGCGATGGACGCCGCGACCGCGGACAAGCTGGGCGAGCTGCCCCAGGTCCAGAAGTACACGTACTCGATGTGGGACCGCGGCATCCTCAAGGGCGGCGCCGAACTCGTCCCCGGCGGCGCGGCCGGCGGCATGGGGAAGGGCGGCACCGCGACCGTCGGCGTCCTCGACTCGTCCCTGCTGCCCGGCTTCCGCAGCGGCAGCCACAAGCTCCTTTCCGGGCACCACCTCACCGCGGCCGGCAAGGACAAGCGCCAGCTGCTCATCGAGGAGCGCCTGGCCAGGAAGAACGGCCTGAAAGCCGGCGACACGATCACCCTGGGGAACAACGAGGGCACGTCCACGGCGGACTTCACCGTCGCCGGCGTCTACCGCGACCCGCGCCCGGACGACGAACCCGACCCCGAGTACGCGGTCAGCCCGGCCAACATGCTGTACGCGTCGGTGGGCGGCTTCGCCCGGTTCAGCTCCGGATCGGGCGGCGGTCCGCTGCAGGTCGGCCGGGCCACCTTCCTGCTGCAGGACGCCGACCGCCTGGACGCCTTCGAGGAGGAGGCCGAGCGGCTCGCGGGCGGGCAGCTCGACGGCTTCGCTCTCGACGCCAACGACAAGGCCGTACGGCAGATGACCGGCCCCCTGAAGAGCATCAGCACAACCGCCACCGTGGCGATGTGGCTGACCGCCGTCGCGGGTGCTGCCGTCCTCGCCCTGCTCGTCAGCCTCGCGGTCAAGCAGCGCCGCGTCGAGTACGGCGTGCTCCTGGCCATGGGGGAGAAGAAGAGCAGGCTGATCGCCCAGCAGGCCCTGGAGATCGTGGTGGTCGCGGCCCTCGCCCTCGGCATCGGCTCGCTGTTCACCGAGAGCCTGACGCAGAGCGCCGGCCGGTCCCTGCTCGGTGCCGAGGCCGCCGAGACCCGGCGCAAGCTCGACTCCTGGCAGGCACCGCCGCCCGGCAGCACCGGCCTCGACCAGGGCATCGACCAGAACGACCGCCCCGTCGAGAACGCCGACCCGATCGACGAGATCACCGTACGGCTCGACCCCGGCGACCTCGCCACCGTCTCAGCCGTCGGCCTCGGCATCGGCCTGCTCGCCACCGCGGTCCCCGCCGCCTCCGTCCTGCGCCTCAGCCCCCGCACCATCCTCACGAAGGGCAAGTGACCGCCACCATGACCAGCGCCACTCCGACCGGCACCGCCCCGCACCGGGCCGCCGTCCTGCGCCTGCACGAGGTCAGCCACACCTACAGCGGCGGGCGGCGCAGGACCACCGTCCTCAAGAACATCGACTGCACCTTCGAGCGCGGCACCCTCACCGCCGTACTCGGCCCGTCCGGCAGCGGAAAGACCACCCTGCTCAGCCTCGCCAGCGGCCTCGACACCCCCACCAGGGGCACCATCAGCTTCGACGGCCGGGACCTCGCTGAGCTGGGCCTCGGCCGCTACCGCAACCGGCATGCCGCCACGATCTTCCAGCAGTACAACCTCCTCACCTACATGACCGCCCTGCAGAACGTCACCACGGCCATGGAGATCACCGGCGCGAAGCCCGCGACCGGCAGTCGCAGATCCCGGGCCCTGCAGATCCTCGAGGACATGGGCCTCGACAGGGCGACGGCCACCCGGAACGTGCTGCGGCTCTCGGGCGGCCAGCAGCAGCGCGTGGCCATCGCCCGCGCGCTCGCCTGCGACGTCGACATCCTCTTCGCCGACGAACCCACCGGGAACCTCGACGAGGACACCGCCGACGGCATCGTCGACACGTTCCGTGAACTCGCCCACGCACAGGGGAAGTGCGTGATCGTCGTCACTCATTCGCAACGGCTCGCCGCCAAGGCCGACCGCGTCCTCACCCTGCGCAAGGGCAGGCTGACCGAGCGGCGGGACGCGGAGGGTGACCGCGGGATCTGACCGTCGCGCACTTCGCACCGCACCACCCCGCCGCTGCCCCCGGAAACCCTGGCGCGAGCCGTCCCCCGGATGGCGTACACTTGATTTCACCGACGCGGGGTGGAGCAGCTCGGTAGCTCGCTGGGCTCATAACCCAGAGGTCGCAGGTTCAAATCCTGTCCCCGCTACTGACCGTCAGGCCCGGCACGATCTCGTGCCGGGCCTGACGCATGTCCGGGTCCCGGCAGGGCGCTCGGGCCCCCGGCCCCTTCCTCTTCCTCGTGCGGCCTCCTTCCTCGTACGGCCTCCTTCCTCGTACGGCGTACACGGATTCGCCCCGTGCCCCACGGGCGGGAACCCTGGGTGGGGTGCGGCAGGCGGTCCGCAGCGGCGCGGACGGCGGCGGGAGACGACCGGTGGGGCAGCGGGAAGAGCAGAGCGAGCGGGGAGAGGACGGGGCGGCCGACAGCACCCGGACCCGGCACCTCGTGCGCGCCCTGCCCGTACTCCTCATCGTCTTCGGCATCGTCTTCGACTGGCTGACGCCGTCGCAGTTCACCGGCTCCCCGTTCTTCGCCGGCGCCCCGCTGACCGCGGCGCCGCTGTACTCGCTGCGCGGCACCGTGGCCACCGGTGTCGCGGCGCTCCTCGGCATGACCGGCCTGCGGGTCTGGAACCACGTCCTCGAGGAGGCCGAGTCCCTCACCGAGGTCGCCACCGTGCTGACGGTGGCCGTGCTCGCGGTCCTCATCAACCGGGTCGTCAGACGCAGCGGCAAACAGCTGGAGTCGGCCCGCAGCGTCTCCGAGGCCGCCCAGCGCGCCGTCCTGCCCGAACCGGCCGAGCGCATCGGCGGCCTGGACGTCGCCGCCCGCTACGAGGCCGCGCAGGCCGGTGCGTTCATCGGCGGCGACATGTACGCGGTGCAGGACACCCCGTACGGCGTGCGGCTCCTGGTCGGTGACGTACGGGGCAAGGGGCTCGGCGCGGTGGAGGCGGTCGCCGTGGTGATCGGGGCGTTCCGCGAGGCCGCCGAGCAGGAGACGACCCTCGAGGCGGTGGCCCAGCGCCTCGAGCGTGCCCTCGCGCGCGAGGGCACGCGGCGCGACGGCCTGGACGCCTTCGAGGGCTTCACCACGGCGGTGCTCGGCGAGATCCCGCGCGACCGCAGTGTCGTACGGCTCGTCAACCGCGGGCATCCGCCGCCGCTGCTGCTCGGCGCCAACGGCCGGCTCCGGGTCCTCGATCCGCGCGAGCACGCACTGCCGCTCGGGATGGGGGACTTGGGCGTCTGGCCGGACCGGGCGGAGGAGGCGGAGTTCCCCTGCGGCTCGCTGCTGCTGCTCTACACCGACGGTCTCTCCGAGGCACGGGACGCGGCCGGTGAGTTCTACGATCCGGCGGTACGGCTGCGCGGCCGGGTCTTCCCGGGACCGGACGAACTGCTCGCCCTCGTGGTCGACGAGGTGACGGCGCACACCGGGGGCCGGGCGACCGACGACATGGCGCTGCTCTCGGTCGGCCGACCGTCGGCATCACCGTAGGTGACCGTAGCGCGCCCCTCCGCACAACAACTGACGCATCGTCAGGAATTCCGCGCCCCTCAGTGTGTGGAGATCATGCTGCAACTCGCCCGAATTCGCCCCTTCGTGGGGCCTAAGTCCAGGCCAGAGCCACCAACGATCAGTCGGAACGGCTTGGAATCCGGGGCCGGTGTCTATTAACGTTCGATAACGCAGCGCGGTCGTCCCAGCCGTCACAAGAGATGGCTCCGTGCGCAACCGCTCAATCCCGCAAGGGAGCCGGGGAACCACCTACTTGGGGTGAATCGGGCATCCTTCGCCTGCCGCGATCGTGGCAGGCCCTGGAAGCCCGTAGGAAACCTTCCTGTTCCGAACCCGTCAGCTAACCCGGTAGGCGAAGGAAGGAAAGGAGTACGCCCCCGTGGCGTCGAACAGGCCTGCCCCTGATACCGCGTATTACGAGGGTTACTCGGACGACTCCGGGTTCGGCAGGGGCGATGAGCCCTGGGAGGAATGGAATCCCACCGAGGACTCCGTCCGGCCCGTGCGCGGCAGGCACCGTGTCGCCAAGCAGCGCGGCGGGCTCGCCCGCAGCTCCACGGTTCTCGGTGTCGGCGTCATCGCCGCGGTCGGCGCGGGAGGCATAGCCACCGCCAAGGACAAGCCGCCGGTACCGATCTCGCTCCCCGACCTCTCGGCCGTCACGGACAAGCTGCCGGACGTCGGCTCGATGGTCTCCGACAGCGACGACGCGGGCGACGCCGGTCAGTCGGGCGTCACCCAGGCCACCGCCGCCGGCTTCGCGCCGACGGGTGCCGCGAGCGCCGCCGACGAGCAGGGCGGTGCGGACGCCGGCGAGGCGCTGCGCGCCCGCATCATGCAGCAGGCCGAGGCCAAGCAGGACCAGGCAGCCTCCGCGGAGGCCGCCGTCGCCGCCGACGCCGCGGCCAAGAAGGCCTCCGAGGACGCCGCCAAGCAGCAGTCCGCGGCCGAGAAGAAGATCGCCGAGGCCAAGCGGAAGGCCGAGGAGGAGCGCAAGCGGAAGGCGGAGGAGGAGCGGCTGCGCAAGCTCGCCGCCAGCTACACCCTGCCGACCTCCTCGTACACGATCACCTCCACCTTCGGGCAGGCCGGCTCGATGTGGGCCTCCGGCCAGCACACCGGCCTGGACTTCGCCGGTCCCGCGGGCACGCCGCTCAAGGCCGTGCACTCCGGCACCATCAAGGAGGCCGGCTGGTCCGGGAGTTACGGCTACCACACCGTGCTCGAGCTGGAGGACGGCACCGAGGTGTCGTACAGCCACCAGTCCTCGATCCAGGTCAGCGTCGGCCAGAAGGTCACCACCGGCGACGTCATCGGACTGCGCGGCTCCACCGGCAACTCCACCGGGCCGCACCTGCACCTCGAGGTCCACACGCCCGACGGCACCAACATCGACCCGATGGGCTGGCTGCAGAGCAAGGGCCTCAACCCCTGACGACCGGGCTGCTCCCGGTCCCACCGGGCGACTCCCGGTTGTGACGAACCGTGGACAGCCGGATCCACACCCTGGATTCCGGCAGTCCTGGCGGCTACCCCCCGACGTCAGGGCTGCCGGGCCGAGGTGCCGGACCGTCTCCGCAGGTCAGCGGGAAATCTCTGGGTGTACGTGGAACTGCCACGTACCGGAATACCCATGCACGCAAGGGGTGTTGACCGCGGTATGACTTCTCTGCGCACTCTCGGCGCCTCGGAACTCGAGGTCCATCCCCTCGCACTCGGCGCGAACGTGTTCGGCTGGACGGCGGACGAGACCGCCTCCTTCGCCGTGCTCGACGCCTACACCGCCGCGGGCGGCAACTTCATCGACACCGCGGACTCGTACTCCGCCTGGGTCGAGGGGAACAGCGGCGGCGAGTCCGAGACCGTCATAGGCAACTGGCTCGCCTCCCGCGGACGCCGCGACGACGTCGTGATCGCGACGAAGGCCGGCGCCCACCCCGACCACAGGGGACTCGCCCCGGCTACCCTCGTGGCGGCCGCGGACGACTCCCTGCGCCGTCTGCGCACCGACCACATCGACCTGTTCTACACACACTTCGACGACCCGTCGGTGCCGGTCGAGGACATCGTCGGTGCGCTCGACGGACTGGTGCGCGCGGGCAAGGTGCGCCATGTCGCCGCGTCCAACATCTCCCCGGAGCGCCTCCAGGAGTCCCTCGACGTGGCGGACCGCGAAGGCCTCGCCCGATACGTGGCGCTGCAGCCGCACTACAACCTGGTCTCCCGCGACACCTACGAGGGCCCCCTGCAGGAGGTCGCCTCCCGCTCCGGGCTCGCGGCCGTGCCGTACTACGCCCTCGCCGCCGGCTTCCTCACCGGCAAGTACCGGCCGGGGGCCCAGGTCGACAGCCCGCGCGCGCAGGGCGCGGGCCGGCACCTCGACACCGAGCGCGGACTGCGGGTCCTCGAGGCGCTCGACAAGGTCGCCGCGGCGCACGGCGCCGAGGTCGCGACCGTGGCCCTCGCCTGGCTCGCCGCGCAGCCGACTGTGGGTGCGCCGATCGCCTCCGCGCGGACGGTCGAGCAGCTTCCCGCGCTGCTCGCGGTGGGTGAACTCCGGCTTACGGAAGAGGAGTTGGCACTGCTCACGACTGCGTCGGCCTAGGGGAGACGTCCCTTAGGGGACGGGCCTACCAGGGGCTGTGTACGGGGCGTGTGGTGCGTACGGGATGTGTGGTGCGTACAGGACGTGTGGTGCGTACGGAGCGTACGGCGCGTACGTCCCCGGCCGCCCGTGGATCATGGGCGGGCCGTACGGGATCCGGGCCGTCGTGCGGGCCGCGTGGGCGAGGGCCGGGCGGGCCACCGCGCGCCGCTGCCACAGCGCGTCGAGCAACTCCCGCTCCCGTCCGACGAAGTCGCCACCGGCCCGGCCGCGGCGGCCCCTGCGCCTGAGCAGCGCGAGGGCCGTCGCATGCTCCTCGTACTCCCGCACCGCGCGGGCCGCGGCCTGGCCGCCGGTGCGGGCGGCGTACTCGCGGGCGATGCGGCGAGCACGCATCGAGGAGAGCGCGTACGGCTCGGGCGGGGCGATCCAGCCCGCGTCCGTGTAGACGGGCAGCTCGGCGCGCACGGTGCGCAGTTCGTGGCGGCGGGCGTGGACGCTCAGCCAGGTCAGCAGTCCGAAGGCGGGCACCATCACCACCGCGTACACCGTGAAGAAGCCCCACTCGCCGAACGCCGATGAGCCGTTCCACAGCGAGTGCAGTCCCATCGCCGGCAGCAGACCCGCCAGAGGGAACAGGAAGCGGCGGATCCGCTGCCGGTCCGCGGCGAGCGCCGCGAGGCCGAAGCCGATCCCGGTGAGCACGGTGAACAGGGGATGGGCGAACGGCGACATCACGATCCGTACGAAGAACGTCGCCGCCGTGACCGAGTCCAGGGACATGTCGCGCAGGGCCGCGCCGCCCGCGGTGTCCGTGCCGTAGGCGTTGCCCAGATACAGGATGTTCTCGGTGAAGGCGAAGCCGGTCGCGGTGACGCCCGCCGTCACCACACCGTCGACGACCGAGGTGAAGGTCCGTCTGCGGAAGAGGAAGACGAGGAGCACCGCGGCGGCCTTGGCGGATTCCTCGACCACGGGCGCTATCACCATCGCGCCTATCGTGTCCGCGCTCTGCGGATCCGCGGTGGCCGTGGCGATCCACTGCGTCGCGAACGAGTTGGCGAGGATCGCGATCAGCGCCGCGGCGCAGGCGCCCCAGGCGAAGGCGAAGATCAGATTCCGCCGGGGGGCGGGGGCGACCCGGCCGAGCCAGCAGAAGGCCGCGAGCAGCAGCGGGACCGGCAGGATCGCCAGGCCCAGTCCGACCATGAAGCCCTCGGTGCCGGTCTGCTCGCGCACCAGGGCCAGGATCACCAGACCGGAGATCGCGAGCAGCGCCGCGAGCGCGCCCGCGCGCACCTGGCGACGGCGCCACCATCGCTCGTGCCGCAGTCCGGCCGGCGCCCCGGCCGACTGCGGATACGAGTACGACGTCCAGACGGTCACGGCCCCGACCTTATGGGGTGTGTCGAGGCGCCCGCGACGGTGCAGGAATCAGCCGGTGGAACCGGACGGCTTTCCGGTACGGGCGAAGAGCAGGTCGTGTACGACATGGCCCTTGTCCAGGCCCTGCCCCTCGAAGCGGGTGAGCGGACGGAATCCGGGGCGCGGGGCGTATCCGCCGTCCGCGACCGTGTTGGTGAAGTCCGGGTGCTCGGTCAGCACCTCGAGCATCTGCTCGGCGTACGGCTCCCAGTCGGTGGCGCAGTGCAGTACGGCGCCGGGCTTGAGGCGGCTCGCGGCGAGGGTCAGGAATTCCGGCTGGATCAGGCGGCGCTTGTGGTGGCGCTTCTTCGGCCAGGGGTCCGGGAAGTACACGCGCAGGCCGTCGAGGCTCTCGGGGGCGAGCATCTCGCGGAGCAGGATGATCGCGTCGCCGTTGGCCACCCGGACGTTGTCCAGACCGGCGCGCTCGGCCAGGCCGAGGAGGTTGCCCTGGCCAGGGGTGTGCACATCGACGGCCAGGATGCCGGTGTCCAGGTCCGCCGCGGCCATCTGCGCGGTGGCCTCGCCCATGCCGAAGCCGATCTCGAGGACGACCGGCCGCCCGCCGAGCAGCTCATCCAGGTCGAGCACCCTCGATCCGTCGATGTCCAGTCCCCAGCGGGACCACAGCCGGCGCAGGGCGTCGCCCTGGCTCGCCGTCACCCTGCTGCGACGCGGCTGAAAGCTCCGGATCCGCCGCTCGAAGTGCGACCCAGCGGGATCGGCGGCAGGCCCTTCCCCGTCCGGAAACATCCGGCTCACTCGCCGCGGGGCGTCCGCCTCGGCAGTCCGATCGTCCCCGCTCACACCCACACCCCTCTGCCCATCACGTCTCTCCACCACGCGACCCGATTCTACGGCGCCACGTCACCCGACCTCCTCGCCCTGATCGGGCCCGTCCCGCACCACATCCAGCCCGTCCCGTCCCGCACCACATCCAGCCCGTCCGGCGTTTGAGGACATCTTTCAGCCTGTCCGGCGTTTGAGGACGAGCCCGGAGGGCGACAAAACAGCCCGTCCGGCGTTTGAGGACGAGGTCACCAGGCCGCCAGGGCCTGAACGACACACCCCCGACGGCAGTCACACCCACTGAAGCACCCGCCGAGCCACCTCCCTCCCAATAGGCAATGACGCAGTCCCCGCAGGCGACGGCGCATTCAACACATGCACCGCCCGCACCCCTCCCCGAAGCAGAAAGTCATCCACAAGCCCGCCATCCCGCAGCACCGCCTGCGCCCGCACACCGGCCCCCGCGGGCACCAGGTCCCCCTCACCCACCTCCGGCAGAAGCCTCCGCACCGCCGCCGTGAAGGCCGCCTTGGACAGCGACCGCCGCAGCTCCCCCGCCCCGTACCGCCAGTGCCGCCGCGCCATCCGCCACGCCCCGGGCCAGGCGAGCGTCCCGGCCACGTCCCGGGGCCGGACCACCGACCAGTCGTACCCCTCGCGGGCGAGCGCCGGCACCGCATTCGGCCCCACATGCACGGAGCCCTCGACGCCCCGCGTCAGATGCACCCCCAGGAACGGGAACGCGGGATCGGGCACCGGATAGACCAGCCCCTGCACCAACTCCGGCCGCACCAGGTCGTAGTACTCACCCCGGAAGGGGACGATCCGCATCCCCGGCTCGTCGCCCGCGAGCCGCGCCACCCGGTCGCAGTGCAGGCCCGCGCAGTTCACCAGGACCCGGCCGCGCACCACGGACCCGTCCCCCGTACGCACCGCGACCCCGCGGTCCGCGCGCCGGGAGATCCGCACCACCTCCGCGCCGTACCGCACCTCGGCCCCCGAGGCCTCCGCGAGCTGCGTCGCCACCGCGCCGAAGTCGCACACCCCGGTCGTGCCCACGTGGATGCCGGCGACGCCCTGCACATGCGGCTCGTACGCGGAGATCTGGGCGGGGCCGAGCTCGCGGACCGGAATGCCGTTCTCCCGGCCGCGCTGGACGAGGGCGTGCAGCCGGGGCAGCTCCGCCCGGTCCGTGGCGACGATCAGCTTCCCCGTCACGGCATGCGGAATCCCGTACTCCGCGCAGAACTTGACCATCTCCGCGGCGCCCCGCACCGCATACCGCGCCTTGAGCGAGCCGGGTCGGTAGTAGATGCCGCTGTGGATCACGCCGCTGTTCCGCCCCGTCTGGTGGCGGGCCGGGCCCTGCTCCTTCTCCAGGACCACCACACGCGTGCCGGGGCGCGCCCGCGTCAGCGCATACGCCGTCGAGAGACCGACGATCCCGCCGCCGATCACCAGCACGTCACAGTCCACCGCCACACGCCTCACCTCCCGACTCCGATAGTGCACCGCCCCACTGACAATGCCCCGGCAGCCGGTGCGGACACCCGCGAAGATCCCGGTGCGGACATCCCGCGAAGAGCGGCGAAGCCCGCTACGCCGGGGCCACGAGCAGCGGCCTCGCCCGCTCCCGCAGCTCGGCCACCCGAGGCTCGTCCCCGTGCGGCTCCAGCCGGTGCAGCAGATCCCGTACGTACTCCGTGGTCCGCGCCGACGAGATGCGGCCGGCGACCTCCACCGCGCGCAGACCCTGCGCACACGCGGCGTCCAGATTCCCCGACTCCAGCTCCGCGACCGCACTGACCACGAGCCGTAACCCGTGGGACCGTACGAATTCCTCGGTGGGCCGGGACAGCGCCTGCTCGGTGAAGCGCCGCACCTGACGCGGCGCCTTGAGGTCCCGATAGCACTCGGCCGCGTCCGCCGCGAAGCGGTCGTACGAGTAGAAGCCGAGCCACGACGGGTCGTTGTCCCCTTCCCTGGCCCGCTCGAGCCAGCCCTCGGCCGCCTTGAGGGCCGCCCCCGCCGCGTGCGCGTCGGCCGCGCGCGCGTGGGCCCGTGCTTCGACGAGCCGGAAGAAGCTCATCGTGCGCGCCGTCGCCAGTCCGCGGTTGCGCTCGAGCGCCGCCTGCGCCAGGTCCACGCCCTCGTCACCGAAGCCCCGGTAGGTGGCCTGCAGCGACATCGACGCCAGGACGTACCCGCCGAGCGGGACGTCGGCGGCCGCGCGCGCGAGACGCAGTGCCTGGATGTAGTACCGCTGGGCGGCCTCCTGCTGGCCGGTGTCGAAGGCCATCCAGCCCGCCAGGCGGGTCAGTTCGGACGCCGCGCCGAACAGTGCCCTGCCGACCTCGTCCGAGTACGAGCCGAGCAGCAGTGGCGCCGCCTCCACCCGCAGACACTCCGGGACCATCGACGAACGCCAGTCACCGCCCCCGTACTTGGAGTCCCAGCGGCGGGCGTCCTGCGCGGCCTCCCGCAGCTTCTGAACATCGCTGTGGCCGACCTTCTGCGGGGGCTCGCCGACGGTGGCCGAACCGTCCGCTGCCGCCGCGACGGCCGCATGGTCGGCGGTGCGCTCCACCGAGCTGTCAGCGGGTGTTATCAGCCAACGTGAAGCCGGTGTCGCATATGCGGTCACGGCGAAAGAGCCCGCGAGCGACTGCCAGATCCCGCCACCGCCGGCCCGCCGTCCGGCGAGGTCCAGGCGGTAGAGCTCGGTGGCCGATCTGACCGCGGCGCCCACGTCGCGCGGGAAGGCGAGGCCGACCTCGGGGGCCGGGTCCGCGTCCGCGAGACCGATCTCGTGGAGCGGTACCGGGCGTCCCAGCTTGGTCCCGATCGCGGAGGCGATCAGATGCGGCGCCGCGCCCTGCGGAACCATGCCCTTGGAGACCCAACGGGCCACCGAGGTCTTGTCGTAGCGCAGGGTCAGGCCTCTTTGTGCGCCTAGGTCGTTGACCCTGCGGGCCAGTCCCGCATTGCTGATTCCCGCGAGGGCGAGAACGGTGCCGAGCTTTTCGTTCGGCCCGCGTTGCTCCCTGGACATGCGCCACCCCTCGACACAGACGGCTGCCGCTCGGGCATAGGCACGCGGCATTCGTAAACCCAGCGTAGTTCGCCGCATCCCAAGCGTTAAGAGGCGAAGTTCCGGATGGCGAGATTGTTGTCTGTACAGACGTGCGGCAGGGGGGTGTTGTGCTCCCGGCGTGTGGCCGTGCGCCTCTGCGTGCGCTCTTCACCGGCCATCGCGGGAGCGCTTCCATGGTGATGCGTGGGTCGGCCCGCTGCGCACCGTCGTCAGCGGGCTGGGGGATACCGCCGCCTTCATCCCCGCGGGCGGTGGACCGGTCCGGGAGGCGAGCGGCGCCTCCCGGGCTGCGCGGTGTGCCCGGCTCGGCCGAAATGGCCGAATACGGTCGGTGCGGTACTGCCCCAACTGTCCGAGTTCGGGGACGCATTGGCATGCGCTCCGGCCCTCCCATGGGCAGTGCTTCACGCCTCCTTCGTGGCAGCATGGACCCGAGCTGTTCGGGTGCACTTGTTGTCCACAGCCTGTGGAGGCGACGATGCGGTGGTTGGTGGGGTGGAGCAGTGCCACCGCTAAGGCTTCACCGACCATCAGCGCGGTCCACCCGGACGGTCAGGACATCGGCGTCGAGGGCGTCGAAACCGTGCACCCTGTGGGCTCCCAACTCCTGTGGGGCGACCCGGATCCCCTGTGGGCGGTCGGTGACTGGCGGCCCGACGAGATCCGCGTGGTCAGGGCCGACGCCGAGACGGCCGTCGCCGTCCTCGGCATCTGCGGAGCCACCGACGAGCAACTGCGCGTTGGCCTGTTCGCGGCCCGCGGCGGCGCCCTGCGCCACCTCACCGCCTGGCCCGGCAGCTACACCGCCGTCGTACGCGTCGGCCGCCGGGTGACCGTACTCGGCGATCTCGCGGGCGCCCGGCCGGTGTTCCACACCCCATGGGCCGGCGGTACGGCCTACGCCACCGCGGCCCTCCCGCTCGCCGACCTCGTCGAGGCCCAGCTCGACATCGGCCACCTCGCCGCCCTGCTCGCCTGCCCCGACGTGCCCGAGGCCCTGCAGGATTCCACGCCGTACGCGGGCGTGCGGCGCATCCCGCCCGGCCATGCGCTGATCCTGCGCGACGGCTCCCGCGAGATCGCCGGCTACGAGCCCGTCGCCTCCCTCGCCGTCGCCGCGCCCCAGATGGACGGCCCCCGCGCGGTGGACGGCGTACGAGAAGCGCTCGTCGAGTCCGTACGCGCCCGCCTCGCGGCCCCGCGGCACGTGCCGGACCTGGACCCCGGACCGGTGCCCGGGATGGGCCCTGCGGAGCGTCGGGCAGGGCGCGGACCCGTGCCGGGCATCGGCGCCGACCTGTCCGGCGGCCCCGCGTCCGCCACCCTGGCCCTCCTCGCGGCCGGTCTGCCCGGCAATCCCGGCACCCTCCTCGGCCACAGCACCGGCGCCGGCGAACGCCTCCTGGCCGTCACCTTCAACGACCTCACGACGACCGACCGCGAGGCCGAGATCCAGCGCGCGGGCGCCATGGCGGCCAATCCACGCCTGCACCACGTCGTCGTCACCGCGGGCGAGGAAGCCCTGCCGTACGCCGAGCTCGACGGGCCGCTCACCGACGAGCCGGGACCGGCCCTGATCGGCGCGGCACGGCACCGCGCGCGTCTCGCCTTCGGCAGCGCCGACCACTTCACCGGCCACGGCGCCCGGCAGGTCCTCGACGCCCATCCGGCCAGACTCGCCGACCTGCTGCTCGACCGCAGACGGCGCCATCTGGTGCGCCCCGTCACCGCGTTGGCGAAGGCCGAGGGCTCGGTCCTGGTGCCGGCGCGGGTCTACGGCGCGGCCCGCAAGCTCGCCCGTACGACCTACCGGGCTGGCATCGAGGACACCGCCTCGCGGCTGCGGGACGCCCGATTCGAGGAGCCGGCCGGTGCGGTGGGTGCCTCGCTCGCCGCACTCACCTGGGCGAGACCGGGGCCGGCCGCGCGATGGCTGACAGGAGAGGCGCTCGCTGAAGTATCGGTTCGCCTCGAGCAGTCGGCCACCCGCCCCGGACCCGCGCCCGGACAGCGACCCGGTGAACTACGCGCGCGTGCCGCCCTGGCACGGCACGCGGCGGACCTCCGCGTACTGGAACAGGCCGCCGAGATCCGCTCCCAGCGCCTGCACGCGCCGTTCCTCGACAACCAGGTCGTCCGCGCCTGCCGCGCCCTGCCCGAGGCGCTTCGCGTGCAGCCCGGCGCCCGCGCCGAGATCCTGCGCACCGTCCTCGAAGGCACCGGCGTCAACGAACTGCCGGACGGCTGGGGCGCCCCCTCGCACGCCTCCTCCGCCGCCGCGGCGAGCACCGGGCTGCGGGTCGCCGTCGACGATCTGGTGGACCTCTTCGGCACGCCACTGCTCGCTCAGGCGGGCCTCGTGGAGGGGCGCGTCGTGCAGCGTGCCCTGCGGGCCGCCGCGGAGGGCGAGGCCCTCCCCCTGGACGGCCTCGGCGAACTCGTCTCCACCGAACTCTGGCTGCGCAGGCTGCTGTCCCGCCGCGGCACCTGCTGGACGGGGACACCTGCGCGCGCCCGCGCCGTACCTGCAGGCATACGACCACAGCGCGGGGCCTTGGGCGCTCGCGGGGGCTGACGGTCCTGACGGCCACCCCTCCACTCCACGCGCGCGTGGAGGGCGAAACGCGGAGCGGGCGAAGAGGCGAAAACGGGGGAGGGGCGTACCGGGCATGGCAGCTGCAGAGCGCCGCCGTGCGCTGCACCCGAGCAGGCCGGGCCGAAGCGCCCGCGGCACAGGACAGCCAGAATGAACTCCGTGCGGTACCGCGTACTGGGAACGACCGAGGCCTACGACCACCGGGGCACGCCCCTGCCCGTGGACGGCCGGCGCCTGCGGGCACTGCTCGCCGCACTCGCCCTGCACGCCGGCCGTCCGGTGTCCGTGGACGCGCTGGTGCACGAGGTGTGGGCGCAGGACCCGCCACGCGACGCTCCCGCCGCCCTGCAGGCCCTGGTGGGCAGACTGCGCCGCGTGCTCGGCCGGGAGGCCGTGGAATCGGTACCCGGCGGCTACCGACTGGCCGTCGACCAGGACGACGTGGACCTGCACCGCTTCGAGCGCCTCGCGCGCGTGGGCGCCGCCGAACTGGACAGTGGATCCGCCGAGGCGGCCGGCCGTACCCTGCGCGAGGCCCTCGCGCTCTGGCGCGGCCCGGCCCTCGCCGATCTGCCGGACCGTGCGTCCGCCACCGGTCCCGAGGCCCGCCGGCTCGACGCGGTGCGCCACCGCATCGCCGCCGACCTGCGTGCGGGCCGAACGGAACGCCTCGTACCGGAACTTCGCGAGCTGGTCGCGGCCCACCCGTACGACGAACCCCTGCACGCGCAGCTGCTGCGGGCCCTGCGGGACGCGGGCCGTGGCGCGGACGCCCTGGCCGCCTACGAGGACGCCCGGAGCGTGCTCGCCGAAGGCCTCGGCACCGATCCCGGACCCGAACTGCGTGCACTGCACGCCGAATTGCTGGGCAACGGACCGGATCGGCCGGCGGACCCTCCGGGCGGCGCCACACGCCCCGAGCGCCCCGGCCGCCCTGAGCGCCTCGAGCGCCCTGAGCGGAATGGCAACCTCCGGCCCCGCCTCAACTCGTTCGTGGGCCGGGAACTCGAAGTCGACTCCATCCGTTCGGATTTGCAGAGAGCACGCCTCGTCACCCTCACCGGTCCCGGCGGCTCGGGGAAGACACGCCTCGCGGAAGAGACCGGGGCCGGGCACCCCGCCCCGGCCTGGCTGGCCGAGCTCGCCCCGCTCGACCGTCCCGAGGCCGTCCCCTCGGCCGTGGTCAGCGCCCTGGACCTACGGGACACGGCGCTGTTGACGAGCGAGCTCGCCCCGCGGGACGACGACCCGGTCGCCCTGCTCGTGGAGTACTGCGCCCAGCGCAGCCTCCTACTGATCCTTGACAACTGCGAACATGTCATCGGCGCCGCCGCCCAGTTGGCGGAGACCCTGCTCGTGCGCTGCCCGCAGCTGCGCATCCTGGCCACCAGCCGTGAGCCCCTCGGCATCCCGGGCGAGACCGTCCGCCCGGTGGACCCCCTCCCCGCCGAGCCCGCGCACCGCCTGCTCGCCGAGCGGGCCAAGGCGGTCCGCCCCGACTTCGACCCCTCGGCCGACCCGGCGGCCCTGGCCGAGATCTGCACCCGCCTCGACGGACTGCCANCCCTGGCCGAGATCTGCACCCGCCTCGACGGACTGCCACTGGCCATCGAACTGGCCGCGGCACGCCTGCGGATGCTCACCCCGCGGCAGATCGCGGACCGGCTCGACGACCGCTTCCGGCTGCTCACCTCCGGCAGCCGCACGGTGCTGCCCCGCCAGCAGACCCTGCGCGCCGTCGTCGACTGGTCCTGGGACCTCCTCGACACGGCCGAGCGCAGAGTGCTCGGCGAGGTGTCGGTCTTCGCCGGCGGCTGGGACCTGCCGGCCGCAGAGGCCGTCTGCGGCCCCGAGGCGACCGAGACCATCGGCGCACTCGTCGACAAATCCCTGATCGTGGCGTCCCCGGACACCGACACCAGCAGCTCCGGCATGCGCTACCGCCTCCTGGAGACCATCCACGAATATGCCCAGGAGCGTGCCGCGCAGACGCCGGAGCTCCTCGAAACGGCCCGCGAGCGGCACACCATGTACGTACGAGCCCTCGTCGAGCAGGCCGACCCGCTGCTGCGCACCAGCGACCAACTGCCCTGGATCGCCACGCTGGAACGGGAGTTGGACAACATCAGGGCGGCCCTCCACCGGAGCATCACCACGGGCGACGAGGAGGCGGCGTTCGCCCTGACCCTCGCCATGTCCTGGTTCTGGAGGCTGCGCAACCACCTCAGGGAGGGCGCCGACTGGATCGACCGGGTCCTCGCCATGGGCCCGGAGGCGATCGAGGAGGACGACCCGCGCTACTGGCCCCGGATGAAGCTTCGCCTGATGGTGCTCCTGCTGTCCTTCGAGAGCGCCGGCGCGGAGTCGTTGGGCGAGGAGGCCCGCACATGGGCCGCGCAGCTGTGGCGGGCGTTCGGCCGGCCCGTACCGCAGTCCGCCGAACTGCCCGGTCTGCTCTGGCCGTTCGTGACCTTCGTGTTCGACGATCCGGCCGAGACCCGCGCCGCGCTCGACCTGGCCGTCACGATCTGCCGGCAGCTCGGTGACCCCTGGTCGGTGGGTGTCTCGCTGATGTTCCGTACGCACACGGCCGTGGACTTCCGCGGCCTCCCCGGCCTCGACGAGGACCTGGCCGAACTGCGCGGCATCGCAAGCGAGGTGGGCGACCGCTGGATGCGCGCCCAGGTGAGCAGCGCGGCGGGCGAGACCGCGATGTCCCGCAGCAGTTTCGCCGAGGCCCGCGTCGAGTTCGAGGAGGCGCTGCACCTCGCCTACGAGGTCGGCGCGTACAGCGAGGCACCGTTCCTGATCGCCCGCCTCGGCGAGATCGCCTACCGCTCGGGGGACACCGCCGCCGCCGAGAAGATCCTCGGGGAGGCACTCGCGGAATCCGACCGGTACGGCTCCCCGGACGCCCGCACCTTCGTGAGGATCATGTACACGTCGATTGCCCTCGATCAGGGCGACCTGCCCGCGGCCCGGCGTGAACTGGCCGCCGCCCGTACGGAGTCCGTCTCCGGCTCCCCGCCGCCGCAGGTCGAGGTCGTGCTCGCCGGCCTCGACGGTCGCCTCACCGCCGCCGAATCGGGCCCCGTCCCCGGTCTGGCCAAACTCGCCGCCGCCTCGCGCAGCGTGGCCGACCAGCACGTGTCGGACGTACTGCACGCAAGCATCGCCGACGCCAGCGCCGCGGCTCTCGCCGAGCTCGGCGACGCGGCCCGCGCGGCCCGGCTGCTCGCCGTCAGCGACCACTGGCGCGGCGGTCACCCGCGCCCGGAGCCGGAGCGCTCCAAGGCGGCACGCCTGGCCGGCACCCTGCGCGACACCCTCGGGCCGGAGGCCTACGAGACGGAGACCGCCCGCGGCCGCGACCTCACCCCCGACCAGGTCGCGACCGAACTGGAGGCGGCGGCAGCCCACTTCAGCCGGACTAGTCCTCCTCCACACAGCTGAACCGCGACTGCGCCCAGTCCGCGAGCACCGCCACATCGAAGACCGAATGCGGCTCGACCACGAGCCGTACCGTCTTGCGCCCGGTCAGATCCACCTGCACCGGAACCGCCGGATCACCGCCCCGAACCACCGGCGACCGCCACAGCCGCTCACCGTCGGCGTACACCGAGAACCGCGCGGCACCGTGCCCGTGCGTGAGGTCGTCGATCCCGACGAGTGCCTGGTACGACCGGCAGGTGCGGTTGAGGTCGATGGTCACGGAGGACCGTGCGTGCACGGTGACCCCGTGGGCGTAGCGGGTCCCGCCCACCGACATGCCGTTGCGCTGCCAGACCCAGCTCGACTCGAAGAGCCGCATCTCGGGCTTCGTCCCGTCACCGAACTGCCCGTACTCCAGCTCGCTCCACGGAAGTTCGACGGGAGCCGGGGGCGGCGGCTTGGGCTTGGTCGGCTCGGGTTCCGGCTTCGGCGGCGCCGGAGGCTTGGGCGTCGGCTTCGGCGGATCCGGTGTGGGCTTCGGCTTCGGCGGCGGTGTGGGCTTGGGCGTCGGCTCGGGCGCGGGCGCAGGGGCGGCCGCGGGCGGCGCCGCGGCCGGGGGTTCCGGCTTCGGCTTCGACGGCGGCTTCTGCGGAGTGACGGGCTGGGATGCGGACGGCTTGGGCGCCGGCTTGGCCTCCGGCTCGGGGTCGTCCCCCGCCATGAGCATCGCGACGGCGACACCGGCCGCGACCACGACACCGGCACCGATCGCGACCTTCGCCGGGGCGCCCAGACCCTCCGAGGCGGCCGCACCGCCGCCGGCACCTGCCCCGGAACCACCTGCACCGCCCGCGGCGGCCGCCGCGGCTCCCGCTCCAGCCGCTCCGGCGGCGCCACCGATGATCCCCGCGGCCTTCGCCGAGTAGGCGGCCGCTCCGAACCAACCGATGACGGCGACCGGCACAACTCCCGGGATCCCGCTGGCCAGTTCCTTGATCTGCCCGGCCGCGAGACGGCACTTCGCGCAGTCCTCCAGATGCTTGCGCAGGCCGCGCTCGGCGCGCGTGCGCAGCCGCCCGCGCGCGTAGGCACCGAGCCGGTCCGCATACCGCGCACACTCGTCGTCGCCGGCCAGGCTGACACTCACATGCGCCTGCAGATAGGCCTGCTTCAGACCCTCGCGGGCCCGACTGGCCAACTGCGCCGTGGCATTGGGCGAATTGTGCCCGAAGAGCGGCGCGACCTCGCTCAGCGGATCGTCCTCCACCTCGGTGTGCCAGAGCACCGCCTGCCACTCCTCGGAGAGGCTGCGGAAGGCCTGCATCACCATGGACCGCTCGGCCTCGTGCATGGCCATCACATCGGCGCCCAGATCCAGCGTGTCCTCGTCGGGCACCTCGGTCGTACGGGCGGCCTGGGCGGCGAACACCGCGAAGTCCTCGACGAGTTGCTCACGCTTCGCCGACTTGGTCCAGCCGGCCGCCACGCGCCGCACCGACGTCAGGAGATACGCACGCACCGCGTACTCCGGCCCGGAGCCGCCCCGTACGGCCTGCAGCATCCGGGCGAACACCTCGGACGTCAGGTCGTCGGCGGTGTGGGCGTCCCGGCAGCAGGTGCGCGAGTACCGCCGCACCGCCTCGGCATGGCGCCGGTACAGCTCCTCGTACGCGGAATCGTCTCCCGCGCGCATCCGCGCGATGAGCTCCGGGTCGGACGCCGGCGCCTCGCCGGACGCCAGCAGCTCGTCCGCAAGGGAGCCGCCCGCTCCCTCCCGCTGCTGCGGCACACTCGCAGCCGGCAGCCCGCCCGCATCGGCCCGGTCGCCCCCGCCGGAAGCAGCACCGGAGGATGCTCCGGCCGACCCACCGGGCCCCGCGGACGCGCCGGCAGGGCTTCCGGAAACCCCCGAGGGACCCCCCTGGTTCGGGACGTGCCGAGGCGGGAGTCCGCCCGCATCGGCGCCGTTTCCGGATGCCGACTCGTCCCGTCCTTCACCGCTCATAGCGCGAAGCCCCCGCTTACCCAGTCCCGAAACACCGGGAAAGCGTGACACACGCTGCAGGAGGGCCAAACCCCGAAGCCCCGCAACCACTCGTCCGGGGCGACTTCGCCCGAAGCGGTAGTGCCGTTCACCCATTCGGGGCAAGCTGCAAGGTCAAAATTCTCGCGACCCCGCCGGCTCGCCCCGAAACACGACCCCGCGCTACGACGGCCGGGACCGCAGCCCCTCGAGCAGGATGTCCAGCAGCCGGGCCGAGGCCGCCGCCTGCTGCGCCGCATCCGGCAGCGAGGGAGCGGCCGTGGCTATCACCAGGAGCACATCGGCGACGGCCACGTCCGGCCGCAGCTCACCCGCGGCACGGGCCCGCTCGACCAGCCGACCCACCACCTCGAGCAGCTCCGCCGCTCCCGGGTCGTCCACGTCACCGCCCGCGGCCACCGACTCCTCCTCCGGCGCCTGGCGCTGCTCCACGAGCCGCAGATCGGCCTTCTCGCCGGCCTGCCGCTGCTGCGGCACCCGGGTCGCCTCACCGTCCGACTCCGCGCCGTCCGGCTCGTCCGCCACTCCCACCCGCAGCACCTGCGGCGGAAGCAGCCGGCCCGCGCCCGAGGCCACGGACGTCCGCAGGAAGCGCGACAGCGCCGACCACGGCTCGTCCTCCTGACCGAGCGCGGACCTCGCCTGGTCGGTCAGCCGGGCGGTCTCCTCCTCGGCGATGCGCCGTACCAGCACGTCCTTGCTCGGGAAGCGCCGGTACACCGTGCCGACCCCGACCCGGGCCCGCCGCGCCACGTCCTCCATCGGCGCGCCGTATCCCAGTTCCCCGAACACCTCGCGGGCAGCCCGCAGTACGTGCTCGAGATTGCGCTGTGCGTCCACCCGCAGCGGTGTCGTACGCGCTCCGTCCGCCGGTCCACGACCGTGGCCGTCGGCTGCCGCGACGACCGATGCGGAACCCCAATGAGAATCCTGAATATGCATGAGCGTTCCCCCGGTAATGACGTCTCCCCCCGGAGACCTTCCCCGCCTTGACTGCCGGCGCTCGGGAGCGAGTCGGACACCTGAGCCCCCATACACCGACGACACACGAACATAGTTGAGCCGGAGTCAATTCAGAAGGGGCCCGTTCCGCGCGGCGAGCCGCCCGATCGGAGTACGGGCCGGTTCCACCCCGAATGCCCCGGCACGTCCCACCCACGCCAGCCGCTCTGACCTGCAGTTCTTCCGAACTGCCGGAAAGCACCGAAGCGAGCGGAGCCACATATTCTCCGGTCACACAAGTTGTCAGGCCTGTGGACAAAATCGCGCCCCAGGTGCGTCATGGGATGGTGAAGGAACCTGCGCGCATTCTCGTCGTCGGCGGCGGATACGTCGGTCTGTACACCGCTCTGCGTCTGCAGAGAAAGCTCAAGTCCGAGCTGAGGAGCGGCCGGGCCGAGATCGTCGTGGTCACCCCCGAGCCGTACATGACCTACCAGCCGTTCCTGCCCGAGGCGGCCGCCGGTTCGATCTCCCCGCGCCACGTCGTGGTGCCACTGCGACGCGTACTCGACCGCTGCAAGATCGTCATCGGCGAGGCGCAGTCCATCGACCACGCCAAACGCGTCGCATCCGTCACCACCCTCGCCACCGAGGACGAGGGCAGCGACCCGATGGAGCTCACCTACGACGAACTCGTCCTCGCACCCGGCTCGATCTCGCGCACCCTGCCGGTGCCCGGACTCGCCGACCACGGCATCGGATTCAAGACCGTCGAGGAAGCCATCGGCCTGCGCAACCACGTCATCGAGCAGATGGACATCGCCTCCTCCACCCGCGACCCGGCCCTGCGCGACGCCGCCCTCACCTTCGTCTTCGTGGGCGGTGGCTACGCGGGCGTGGAAGCGCTCGGCGAGCTCGAGGACATGGCCCGCTACGCCTCGCGCTACTACCACAACCTCAAGCCCGAGGACATGAAGTGGATCCTCGTCGAGGCCTCCGACCGGATCCTCCCCGAGGTCGGCGCGGAGATGGGCCGCTACACCGTCCGCGAACTGCGCGGCCGCAACATCGACGTACGCCTGGAGACCCGGCTCGACACCTGCGAGGACCGCGTCGCCGTACTCGACGACGGCTCCCGCTTCCCGACCCGCACCCTCGTCTGGACCGCAGGCGTCAAACCGCATCCGATCCTCGCCGCCACCGACCTGCCCAAGGACGAACGCGGCCGCCTCAAGTGCACCGCCACCCTCACCGTGGACGGAACCACGCACGCGTGGGCCGCGGGTGACGCCGCCGCAGTACCCGACGTCACAGCCGACGAACCCGGCAAGGAGTGCGCCCCCAACGCCCAGCACGCCGTACGCCAGGCGACCGTACTCGGCGACAACATCGTCGCCTCCCTGCGCAAACAGCCCCTCAAGGAGTACGCCCACAGATACGCCGGTTCGGTGGCATCACTCGGACTCCACAAGGGCGTCGCCCACGTCTACGGGCGCAAACTCAAGGGCTATCCCGCCTGGTTCATGCACCGCGTGTACCACCTCAGCCGGGTGCCCACGTTCAACCGCAAGGCGCGCGTACTGGCCGAATGGACCCTCTCGGGTCTCTTCAAGCGTGAGATCGTCTCCCTGGGCTCTCTCGAGCACCCGCGTGCGGAGTTCGAACTCGCAGCCGGAGGAGGACGCCCGAAGGAGTCGTCCTGACCACCCTCGGGAACTCCCCCCGCCGGACCGGCGTCTGACGGATGTCAGTCCGGTCGGACACACTGTCCCCGACCAAGGGCAGGACCCGCCCCTCGACATGTTGAGGCTTTTCCCCGTGAACTTCACGCGCTGGAGCGCCCGGCTCCCCGGCACGCAGCGCCGCGCCGCAGCACGCTCCGACCGGGGCTCCGTGCCCGCGGCACGCGCCGAGTGCCCTGCGCAGCAGTCCGCCCCCGCCGTCGCCGACCTGCCCGCACGCGAGATCCTCGACCGCGTCCCGGCCCTGGTCGTCCTGCTGACCGGCCCCGACCACCGCATCGCGTACGTCAACGACGCCTACACGGAAGCATTCGGCCCCCGCCCCGCCGGCGCCCCCGCCGAGGAGGCCCTGCCCGAACTGCGCGAACTCGGCCTGCTCCCCCTGCTCGACCAGGTACTTCGCAGCACCAAGCCCCGTACGGTCAAATCCCGCAAGGTCCCCGCCGGCCGCTCGTACACGTTCCACTGCACCCCCGTGGACACCCCCGAGGGCCACGGCATCCTGGTCTTCGCCACGGACGTCACGGACCACGCGGAGGCCGCGGAGCGGCTGCGCGCCAGCGAGCGACGGCACCGCGAGGCCGCCGTCACCCTGCAGCGCTCCCTGCTGCCCGACCAGCTCGAGGAGCCCGACGACCTGCGCATCGCCGCCACGTACCAGCCAGGCGGTACGGACGCCGCGGTCGGCGGCGACTGGTACGACGTGATCACGCTCGGCGGCGGCCGCACCGCCCTCGTCATCGGCGACGTGATGGGCCGCGGCGTCCGCGCAGCCGCCGTCATGGGCCAACTCCGCACCGCGGTAAGGGCGTACGCACGACTCGACCTGCCCCCGCACGAGGTGCTGCAACTGCTCGACGGCCTGGCCGCCGAGATCGACGCGAGCCAGATCGCCACCTGCGTGTACGCCATCCACGACCCGACCGAGGCCCGCCTGACCTTCGCCTCCGCAGGCCACCTGCCGATCCTCGTACGCGACGAGAACGACGGCCTGCACCGCGCCGCAGAACCCACAGGACCGCCGCTCGGCACCGGCGGCTGGCAGCACGCCTCGGGCACCATCCCCTTCACCCCGGGCTCCACCGCGGTGCTCTACACCGACGGCCTCGTCGAGCGCCGCGGCGAGGACATCGACCACGGAGTCGAGCTCCTGGAGCGCGCACTCGCCGGCGCCACCGGCCCTCCGAAGGTGATCTGCGACCGGCTCATCCGCGCCCTCGGCGTGACCGCCGACCACGACGACGACGTCGCCGTGCTCGTACTGCAGCAGCCCAAGCGCACCGGCCAGAGCGCCGACCTGTTCCGCGGCGCGGCACTCGACCTCCTCGGCGGCGTCGAAGCAGCCCCACGCGCGCGTGCCTTCGCCTCCGGCGTCCTCACCAGCTGGCGCTTCCCGGTCGAACTGCACGACATCGGCGTACTGGCCGCCAGCGAACTCGTGGCCAACTCCCTCCAGCACGGCACCCCGCCGATGCGCCTACGCCTGAGGCGCACCGACCGCCGACTGATCATCGAGGTCACCGACGGGGACGACCACCTGCCCCGACGCCGCCGCGCCGAGCCGGGCGACGAGGCGGGCCGGGGCATCGAGATCATCGCGACGATCGCCTCGTCCTGGGGCTCGCGCCGGACACCGGGCGGCGGCAAGGCCGTCTGGTGCGAATTCGCCCTGCCGACCTGACCCACCGCCTGCAGCGTCAGGCAGGCACCGGCACGCTCTCCGGCGTACCTCCGGTGACGATCCGGCTGGCCGCGAGCGACGGCTGGTCCTGCACCGGCGTGAGCCGCCGCCCGAGCCGCAGCGCAAGCACGGTCATCCCCAGCGAGAACAGCACGAACGTCACGATGTACGGCCCGTGCAGAGAGGCGCCCATCGGCCCGCCGACCGCCGGCCCCACCGCCAGAGCCAGCTGCTTGACCAGCGCGAACGCCGAGTTGTAGCGCCCGACCATGCCGTCCGGCGCCAGATCCGCGACCAGCGGTGCCACGGTCGGCGACAGCATCGCCTCACCGATCCCGAACAGCGCGTACGTCGAGATGAACGCCGCCGTGGCCATCGCCTGCCCACTCGACCCGAGCCCCGCGAACCCCGCGACGGCCCAGGCCACGGCCCAGATGATCCCCACCGACGCGATGACCCGCGACCGCCGGCGCCGCTCGACGAACCGCAGCACCGCGAACTGCGCCACCACGATCGCGCCGGTGTTCGCCGCCAGCGCGATACCGAGCGTCGAGGGCGAGATCCCCGCGGCCTCCACGCCGTACGCCGAAAGCCCGGACTCGAACTGCCCGTAGCAGGCGAAGAAGATCACGAACCCGAGCACGCACAGCTGCACCATGGCCGGATTGCCGAGCAGCGCCTTGAACCCACTGCCGCCCGACGTGGGCAGGGACCCTTCGATCCGCGGCGACTGCGGAAGCCGCAGCGTCGCCATCAGACCGATCAGGAGCACGAACATCGCCGCCTCGATCGCGAAGAGCAGCGTGAAGTCCCCGGGCCGCTCGTGCTTCACGATCTGCCCGCCGATCAGACCTCCGACGCCGAGCCCGAGGTTCTGCAGAAAGAACTGCGTGGCGAACGCGCGCGTGCGGTTCTCCGGCGTGGAGCACGCCACGATCATCGTCGCGAGCGCCGGCGCCATCACAGCTTGCCCGGCACCGAGCGCCGCCGCCGACGCCAGCACCAGTTCGGTGCTGGACGCGAGCCCCAGGCTCATCGCACCGACAGCGGCCGTGGCCAGGGCGACGATCAGTACGGGCAGCGGGCCGCGCCGGTCGAGGGCCCGACCGGTGAACGGCAGCACGAGCAGCGCGGCCACGGCGAACACGGCGAGCACCAGGCCCGCCGTCGTCGCCCCCAGCTCCCGCACCTGCGCCACATAGACGTAGAGGAACGGGACTGTGAAGCCGAGGCCGAACGCACTCAGCGCGTTGCCCACATGGATCCGGCGCATCGCTGCGCCCATCGCCCTGGTCACTTTCACCTACCTTAGGAGTGAAGACTTAGAAGCTAAAGTTCAATGTTGAAGACTAAGACTCGAAGGTCTTTGAACGCAAACCGGGCGTGCCATACTTCCCGCCATGGCTGACACCCCCGGTGCAAGCGAGCCGACCCTCGAGGAGCAGATCGCCGCCTACCAGCGGGAGTTCCAGGACCTGGACCCCCAGGTGGAGCAGATCGTCTCGGCACTCGGCCGCCTCAACCGCCGCATGAACGTCGCCTACGGGCGGCAGACCGCGACCCTCGGCATGAGCAACGCCGAATGGGAGGTCCTCAAGGCGCTCGTACTCTCCGGTGCCCCGTACCGACTCGGCCCCGGCGATCTGGCAAAGCGCCTCGGTCTCACCCCAGCCGCCATGACCCACCGCATCGACCGCATGGTCGGCGACGGCCTCGTCACCCGCGAGCGGGACGAGAGCAACCGCGTGCGCGTGATCATCGAACTCCAGGACGCCGGCCGGCAGAAGTGGCTCGAGGCCATGCGCCTCGCCACGGTCTTCGAGGAAGATCTGCTGCAGGACCTCTCCCAGGACGAGCGGGGCGTACTCGGAGAGATGCTCACCCGCCTGCTGCGCAGGGTGGAGGACGCACAGCCCGACTCGGGCGGCCGCCTCACGGACCTGGAATGAACCCCGTCCGGCAATCCTGCGAACGATCCTGTCCGGGGGTTGACACGCCCCCACCCCATCCGTAAGGTTCTTCGGGTTGCCACGGCGCCGTAACGGTTCCGCAGTAGCATCTTCGCCGCGAAAGCGGCACCCACTAACTCAGCACGATCTCCCAGCCGGGGCAAATTTCGGCATGCCGAAATTCAATTCCCGAGCTCGATTATGAGCTGCCGGAGGATTCCGCTAGAGTTTGTGGCGTCGGAGCGGCCCAACAGCCGTGAAGACGAACCCCGTTGACGGGAAGTCAGGCCCGAAAGGATCTGCTAGAGTCGACACCGCCGGAAGGCCGAAAGGCCGGAAAGCAACGAG
>NZ_QUAK01000106.1 GCF_003429565.1 Streptomyces triticagri | reverse complement strand
TGTTGAGTTCTCAAGAAACGGACGCTTCCTTCGTACTCACCCACTCCGGGCTTTCCTCCGGGCGCTTCCCTTCGGTGTTTCCAGACTCTATCAGGCCTTTTCGCTGCCCATGACCACCCCCCTGCAAGCATGCAGAAGCGTGACCCGGGTCTAGGATCGACGAGACAGATGCCGTTCGGACTTCGGCTCGGATCGCCGCGCAGTCGCGAACAGGTGGTCGACACTACAGGCGGACGCACCGGGTGCGCAAATCGTTTGTGGGCGTTCCGTATGTCCATGAACCAGGAGTTCTCGTGGGGAACCGGGACTTCTTATGACTTACGCTTCTCACCAGTGCGTCGTTGACGACAGGTAGTGACGACGTAGTTGATCCCCACCTCCTGGGAGGCCCTCCATGACGACCGTGACGTCCCCGCTCGCCGGCCGTGCCATCGGACTTGCTGCAGTGCCTGACCCGGTCTTCTCCGGTGCGATGGTCGGTCCCGGCACGGCCATCGACCCCGCGCGTGAAGCGTCGACGGCAGTGGCGCCTGTCGACGGTGTCGTGGTGTCGCTGCACCCGCACGCCTTCGTCGTCGTCGACGCCGCCGGCCACGGAGTGCTCACTCACCTGGGCATCGACACGGTCCAGCTCAACGGTGAAGGCTTCGAGCTGCTTGTGAACAAGGGCGACACCGTGCAGCGTGGCCAGGAGATGGTGCGCTGGGACCCCGCCGCCGTGGAAGCGGCCGGTAAGTCTCCGGTGTGTCCCGTGGTGGCTCTCGAGGCGACGGCCGATGCCCTCTCCGACGTTGTAGAGGACGGCGACGTCAAGGTCGATGACGCGCTGTTCAGCTGGCAGTGACGCCAGTGCCGCCGCCGGCGGCAGGTTCCATGTCCAAAGCGGTGGCAGCTCCGCCGCATGTACCGGAGACGGGTGAAATGGAGACAACGCTGCGAGGCGTCGGCGTGAGCCACGGTGTGGCGATCGGCGAAGTACGGCATATGGGGACGGCGGTGCTCGAGCCCCCTGCCAAGCAGATTCCGGCCGAGGCCGCGGAGCGGGAGCAGGGGCGGGCGCGCCAGGCCGTCGAGGCGGTCGCCGCCGATCTCAATGCGCGGGGCAATCTCGCCGGTGGTGAGGCGCAGGCCGTGCTCGAGGCGCAGGCCATGATCGCGCAGGACCCCGAGCTGATGGCCGATGTGGATCGGCGTATCGCGGTGGGGAGTTCTGCGGAGCGGGGGATCTACGACGCCTTCTCGCACTACCGCGAGCTTCTCGCCGGGGCGGGCGAGTACATGGCCGGTCGGGTCGCCGACCTGGATGACGTGCGCAATCGAATCGTGGCGCGGCTGCTGGGTGTTCCCATGCCCGGCGTGCCCGACAGTGACGAGCCATATGTGCTGATCGCTCGTGATCTCGCGCCGGCTGACACCGCGCTGCTCGACCCGGCGTTGGTGCTCGGGTTTGTGACCGAGGAGGGTGGGCCGACCAGCCACAGCGCGATTCTGGCGCGGGCGCTCGGAGTTCCCGCCGTGGTGGCGCTGCCGGGAGCCGGTGAGTTGACCGAGGGCACCGTGGTGGCGGTGGACGGCAGCACCGGCGAGATCTTCGTGGACCCGAACGCCGAGAAGCGTGCGGCTCTCGAGGCTGCCGCGGAGGAGCGCAAGGCCGCGCTGGCCGCGTCCACGGGGCCGGGTGCCACGTCGGACGGTCACAAGGTGCCGCTGCTCGCCAATGTCGGCGGACCGGCTGATGTCCCGGCCGCGGTGGAGGCGGGGGCCGAGGGCGTGGGGCTGTTCCGTACGGAGTTCCTGTTCCTTGATGACAGCACCAAGGCGCCGTCCGAGGAGAAGCAGGTCGAGGCCTATCGGCAGGTGCTCGAGGCGTTTCCGCAGGGGCGCGTCGTCGTGCGGGCGCTGGATGCCGGCGCCGACAAGCCGCTCGACTTCCTCACGCCGGCCGACGAGCCCAACCCGGCGCTCGGGGTCCGCGGGCTGCGGTCTCTGCTCGATCATCCCGAGGTGCTGCGGACGCAGTTGACGGCCCTGGCGAAGGCGGCCGAGGGGCTCCCGGTGTATCTCGAGGTCATGGCACCGATGGTGGCGGACCGGACGGATGCCAAGGCGTTCGCCGATGCCTGTCGCGAGGCCGGACTGCAGGCCAAGTTCGGTGCGATGGTGGAGATTCCGTCCGCGGCTCTGCGTGCTCGCTCGGTGCTGCAGGAGGTCGAGTTCCTTTCCCTGGGGACGAACGACCTCGCGCAGTACACCTTTGCCGCCGACCGTCAGGTGGGTGCGGTGTCTCGGCTGCAGGATCCCTGGCAGCCCGCGCTGCTCGATCTGGTCGCGCTGTCCGCCGATGCGGCGAAGGCCGAGGGCAAGAGCTGTGGCGTCTGTGGCGAGGCCGCGTCGGATCCGATGCTTGCGTGTGTGCTGACGGGTCTTGGGGTGACCTCCCTGTCGATGGGCGCTGCGTCCATTCCGTATGTGCGGGCGACGCTGGCCAAGTACACGCTGGCGCAGTGTGAGCGCGCGGCTGCCGCGGCGCGTGCCGCGGACACTGCCGAGGAGGCGCGGGCGGCTGCGCACGGTGTGCTGTCCGGCGAGTGAGTGAGTAGTACGGAGCTGTGGCTCCGGCCGAGGGCGTCCCTGCCGTGCGGTGGGGGCGCCCTCGGCGTATGCGTGGGTCCGGGTCAGTGGGACGTGCCCGGATCCAGAGGGCCGAGGTCGGGTGCGGCGCGGTAGTCGAGCCCGGACTCGGGGGAGATCAGGTCTCCGGTGCGGGCGTCGGTGCAGTAGGCGTCGAAGACTTCCGCCTCGGTCAGCGGGACGAGGCGGTCGGACTTGAGGCGCCAGCCGCAGACCGCCTCGGCGGTGTCCTCGCGTGCGGTGCGCAGGACCACGCCGCCGGCGCCGGCAGTGGCGATGCCGGCGGCGAGCACGGTGGTGAAGTCGGCCGCCTCGTCCTCGTCCAGGTCGACGCGGCCGTCGGCGGTGGCGTGCGCGTGCAGGGCGGAGAGCAGGTGGTGTCCGTCGTGAGCGACGCTGCAGACGAGGTGGTGCGCCCCCGGGCCCGCGGCACGGAGCAGCCGGGTGACCAGAAATGCCGCCCTGGCGAGCGCCGCGCGGCCGATGTCCTCGCCGCAGTCCGCGCACTCCCCCACCTCGGCGAGGAGCGCCTGGGCGTACTCCCAGGTGGACTGGCGGACCGTGATGTCGACGAGCTCCGGCAGCAAGTGGCGCAGGGGGCGGCCGTCGTAGGCGACGGCGGGGCCGGCGGCGAGGTGGGCCGTGAACCGCATCCGGCCGCGGGGGCTGTCTGCGTTCAGGCCCTCGTCGGCGCAGAAGTCCGCGTATTCGGTGGGGTCGAAGAGGGCGACGGTGGTGTGGCTGCCTCCCGCGTCGCGGGCGCGGAGCAGACGGTCCATCTCGCTGAGGTAAGTGGAGTGGTCGTCGAAGGTGAAGGTGCGGTAGCGGCGCATGGCCGCGAAGTCCTCCTCGTCGGCCAGCAGGCCGATGGTGCCGACGACTTCGCGGCGCAGGGTGCGTCGCATGGTGGCGGACTCGGTGTGCGCCATGATTCCCCCTGATGTTCCGATTCGTGACTGGTGCTCACTCACCGTAGTCGGGGGGTCTGACAACCGGTCTCCGGGCGGTCGGGATCAGGGTCGGTTGCGGGCCTGGTCGGCGTAGAAGCGGAGGAGGTCGAGATTGTCGACCGAGCCAGGGTTGACGGCTTTTTCCATGGGCGTGCCCTGGAGCAGGCGCTTGACCGGAACCTCGATGCGCTTGCCCGTGAGGGTGTGGGGCACGCCGGGTGCCTCGATGATGTCGTCCGGTACGTGGCGGGGCGAGAGCTGTTCGCGGAGTGCTTGTTTGATGCGGCTGCGCAGGGTGTCGTCGAGTTCGGCGCCGGGGGCCAGGTGGACGAAGAGGGGCATCCAGTAGCCGCCGTCGGGCAGTTCGAGGCCGATGACCAGGGATTCCTTGATCTCCGGGAGGCGTTCCACGACTTCGTAGATGTCGGCCGAGCCCATCCGTACGCCCTGGCGGTTGAGGGTCGAGTCGGAGCGGCCGTGGATGACGACGGATCCGTGGTCGGTGATGGTGATCCAGTCGCCGTGGCGCCACACGCCGGGGTAGGTGTCGAAGTAGCTGTCGTGGTAGCGGGTGCCGTCGGGGTCGTTCCAGAAGGAGACGGGCATGGACGGCATGGGGCGGGTGACGACGAGTTCGCCGACTTCGCCGATGAGCGGCTTGCCCTGTGGGTCCCAGGCGCTGAGGGCGGTGCCGAGGCAGGCGGCCTGGAGCTCGCCGATGTGCACGGGGAGGGTGGGTACGGCGCCCGCGAAGCAGGAGCAGACGTCGGTGCCGCCGCTGACCGAGGCGATCCAGAGGTCGTCGCGCACCTCGTCGTGCAGCCAGCGGAAGCCGTCGGGTGGTAGCGGTGATCCGGTGGTGGCCACGCACTGGACGCGGGACAGGTCGAAGTCGCGGCCCGGGTGGACGTCGGCCTTGCGGCAGGCCATCACGTATGCGGCGGAGGTGCCGTAGAGCGTGGTGCCGGTGAGTTCGGCGATGCGCCACTGGGCGGCGGTGTCCGGGTGTCCGGGGCTGCCGTCGTAGAGCACGATTGTGGTGCCGGTCAGGAGGCCTGATGCGAGGAAGTTCCACATCATCCAGCCGGTGGACGTGTACCAGAAGAAGCGGTCCGATGGGCCGAGGTCGCAGTGCAGGCCGAGTTGTTTGAGGTGTTCCAGGAGGATGCCGCCCTGGGACTGCACGATGGCCTTGGGGAGGCCGGTGGTGCCGGAGGAATAGAGCACCCACAGAGGGTGGTCGAAGGGCACGTGCTCGAAGACGGGTGTGGTGTCGCCGGCAGTGACCTCGTGCCATTCCAGTGCGCCGTCGGGGGCCTGTGTGCCGAGGAGCGGGACGTGCACCACCGCGCGCAGGGTGGGCAGTTCGCGGCGGAGTTCGGCGACCGTGTCGCGGCGGTCGTGCTCCTTGCCGCCGTATCGGTATCCGTCGACGGTGAACAGGACGACCGGTTCGATCTGCTGGAAGCGGTCCAGGACGCTGCGGGCGCCGAAGTCGGGGGCGCAGGAAGTCCACACCGCGCCGACGGAGGCGGTGGCGAGCAGGGCGACGACGGCCTGCGGGATGTTGGGCAGATAGCCGCTGACGCGATCGCCGGGGCGTACGCCGAGGGAGCGGAGGCGCTCGCTGAGGGCGCCCACCTGGCGGCGCAGCTCCGACCAGCTGACCGGACGGATCTCCTGGGTCTCGTCCACGTGCAGGAGTGCCGGATCGTCCGGCCTGTCGTCGGCCGCCCTGAGGGCGTGCTCGGCGTAGTTGAGGGTGGCACCGGGGAACCAGGTCGTGCCGGGCATCGTCGGGTCCGCGACGGCGTACTCGTACGGGGTCTCGAAGCGGACCTGGAACCAGTCGGCGACCGCCCTCCAGAAGGTGTCGAGTTCGTCCACGGACCACTGCTGCAGGGCCTGATAGCCGCCCTCTGCGGGGGCGCCGTACCGCTCCGCGGCCCAGGACTGGAAGCGGGTGACCGCGGCGGCGTCGATGCGTGCCTGATCGGGCTGCCAGAGCGGAGGCTGCTGAGGAGTGGCGGTGGACACGGGGCGGCTCCCGGGGTGCGTGGGCGGGTGCGCGTCGGCCGGGGTGGGGCGCGCGGCTGTCACGGACGATGCCATGTGATCGACTTCGGCACCAGGGTGTGCCGCCCATATTCGGCGGCTCGGGTATGTGCGTGTGCCACGGGTGAACGGCAGTTGAACGCCACGCGCGCGGTGGGCCCGTGATGGCAGGGTGAGCTGCATGGACGGTCGGGACGTGGTGCGTGCGGTGCAGTCGGTCGGCGTGGTCGGTACGGCGCAGGGGCTGCGCTCGGTGCGCGCGGCGTGGCGCAGACGGCGTACGGACGCGTGGGGGCTGCCGCGCAGGACGGGTGAGCGGGCGCGGGTGCCCGGTCCGGTGACGGGTGTGGAGCCGGGGCCGGGCGGTGGGGTGGTGCGGTTCGCCCGGTCGCAGCTGCAGGTGACGGTCACCGGCGGTGGTGCGGTGTTCTGGGGCTGGGACGGGGCCGGTGTGCAGCCGTCGTACGCCGTGCCGGGTGCGGGGCCTGAGCCGGATCCGCGGGCCGTTCTCGAGCCGGACACGAAGGGCGGCTGGCGGGTGGTGTCCGAGCGGGTCACGGTGGTGGTGTCCCGGCACGGTGCGGTGGAGGTGTGCACTCCCGGGGGTGTGGTGTTGCGGCGGGATCTGCCGCCGCGCTGGTGGGCGCCGGAGTCGGGCGGTGAGGCGCGTTGGGTGCAGCGTTCCGAAGTGGCGGCTGATGCGCGGTTCTTCGGGCTCGGTGGGCGGGCTTCGGGGCCGCGGCTGCGGGACGGGGCGTACCGGCTGTGGAACACGGATCCGGGTGGTTCCTTCGGTCCTGAGGACGATCCGTTGTCGCTGACGATGCCTGTGCAGTTGGTGGTCGCCGACGCGGGGACGCATCTAGTGTTCCACGACAACACCTGGGACGGGACGGTCACGCTTCGGGAGGGCGACGAGGGCGCCGGTTCGGGGCACGACCGGCCGGGCGGTTGCGAGGTGCGGATGAGCGGTGGGCCGCTGCGCTGTTGGGTCGTGGTGGGTACCCCCGCGCGCGTGCTGGGTGCCTGGGCCGCGCTGACGGGTGCTCCGGCCGTGCCGCCCGCGTGGGCGCTCGGGTATCAGCATGCGCGCTGGGGCTTCGGGAGCGCGGCGGAGGTGCGGCGGGTGGTGGCCGGCTACCGGGAGCGTGGGCTGCCGCTGGACGCGGTCCATCTGGACATCGACCACTTCGATGGACACCGGGTGTTCACCGTGGACCGGGAGCGGTTTCCCGATCTGCCGAAGCTGGCCACCGAGTTGGCGGACGACGGGGTGCGGCTGGTGTCGATCGTGGACCCCGCAGTGAAGGCCGACCCCGGGACGGATCTGTACGCCTCTGGACGGGGCGTGGACGCCTTCGTACGGGACCGGCGGGGCAAGGAGGTCCGCGGGGAGGTGTGGCCGGGTGAATCGGTGTTCCCGGACTTCACCTCGCCACTGGTGCGCGGGTGGTGGGGCCAGCAGTACGAGGAGCGGCTCGCGCAGGGCTTCGAGGGGTTCTGGCACGACATGAATGAGCCCGTGTCGTTCACCGCCTTCGGCGACCCGACGCTGCCGCGTTCGGCGCGGCATGCCGTCGAAGGGCGGGGCGGCGACCATCGGGAGGCGCACAACGTCTATGGCCTGTGCATGGCGCAGGCCGGCTACGAGGGGTTGCGGAAGCTGCGTCCGGACGTACGGCCGTTCCTGTTCTCGCGGTCCGGGTGGGCCGGGTTGCAGCGTTACGGGGGCACGTGGTCCGGGGACGTGGCGACCGGGTGGCCCGGGCTGCGTGCGTCGCTCTCGCTGGTCCTGGGGCTCGGGCTGTGCGGGGTGCCCTACTCGGGGCCCGATGTGGGCGGTTTCGACGGGTCGCCGTCGCCCGAACTGTATGTGCGGTGGCTGCAGTTGGCTTCGTATCTGCCGCTGTTCCGTACGCATTCGGCGCTGCGGGCCGGGCGGCGGGAGCCCTGGGAGTTCGGTCCTGCCGCGCTGGAGCACGCGCGCGTGGTGCTCGATGAGCGGCATCGGCTTCAGCCGTACCTGGTGACCTTGGCGCATCTCGCGCAGGCGACCGGTGCGCCGTATGTGCGGCCCCTGTGGTGGTCCGCTCCGGAGGACCGGGCGCTGCGGGACTGCGAGGACGCGTTTCTGCTCGGGGATGCGCTGCTCGTGGCGCCGGTGCTCGAGGGCGGGACGGACCGGCGGGCGGTGCGGTTGCCGCGGGGGCGGTGGTACGACGCGGTGTCCGGTGCGGTGCACGAGGGGCCCGGGCAGGTGCTGTTGGATGCGCCGCTGTCGCGGATTCCGGTCCTGGTGCGGGCCGGTGCGGTGGTTCCGGTGCGCGGTGCGGACGGTTCGGTGGAGCTGGAGGCGTGGGCTCCGGCGCGTGGGCGGACCGGCGGCGGCCTGGTGGTGCGTGATGCCGGGGACGGCTGGGAGCAGCCGGAGATCGAGCGGTACGCGACCCGCTGGGACGGTGACGCGGTGGTGGTGGAGCGGGAGACGGACGAGGGTCCGGTCGCCGTGCAGGACGCGGTGCGGGTGCGTGGGGTGGCCCCGTAAGCGCATAGGAGGCTACGACGTGCAGCGGACGGGGGTCGCGGGCCCGCGGTCAGCCGTAGTGGCCCGCGAACCACGCGCGCGTGGCGATGGTGTGCAGCGGGAATCCGAGTTCGACCGGCTCGCGCAGGAGGTGCCGTCCGTGGGTCTCGTCCGTGGGCCGGTCGGGCGGCAGTTGTGCAACCGGCAGGACGGGAAGCAGGCCGAAGATCAGGAGGTGCCCGTCACGCGAACTGAGAACGTCGGCAAGAACGACGTCGCGCGCATGGGCCTCGATGCGGGTCTCCTCGCGGAGCTCGCGGACGACGGCGTCACGCCAGTCTTCGCGGTGGTCGACGAAGCCGCCCGGCAGCGCGTCGAGGCCTCGGGCGGGAGCGATCGAGCGGGTGATGACGAGCAGGCCGATGCCGGCGGTGTCCTGGACCGGTTGGAGGGCCACCGCTACGGGCAACGGGTTCCGGTAGGCAGTGTGGCCGCAGGCCGGACAGCGGCGGGGCCAGACCGCGACGTTGCCGTAGGGCGCGCCGCAGGTCGAGCAGTGGGAGTGCGGCTCGACGGTGCCCCTCGGTCCGGCAGTTCCCCTCGGTCCGGTGGTGCAGCTCGGACGGGCGCTCGGCTCGGCCGTCTCGTGCACGTCGCTCGGCGGGCTCGGCTCTGACACGCGCGCACTGTATCGAAGGCACCCGGACTGCCACGCAACACGCGCGGACTGCGGGCGATCGCCTTTCCTCCGGCCGCCGCGGCTGGTACACGTCAGTGCCCATGACACGACTCACCGCGGCACTGCGCGCGTTCGCCGTCACCGCCACCGCTCTCGCCACCGTCGCCGTGCTTCCCGCGCCGGCCCAGGCACGACATGAGCCGAAGGCTCCGGAGGAGTTCGTCGCGCTGCGCGACGTGGATCCGACGATCCTCGAGGAGATCCGATACCCCACGAAGCACAACTTCGTCGGCGACCGCATCGACGGATACCGGCAGCGGATGTGCATCCTGACCCGGCCCGCGGCCGAGGCCCTGCACCGGGCCCAGCAGCGGCTGTTGCGCAAGGGCTACTCGTTCAAGGTCTACGACTGCTACCGGCCGCAACGGGCCGTGGACCACTTCGTGCGCTGGGCGGAGGATCTGGGCGACGAGCGCATGAAGACGGAGTTTTATCCACAGGTCGACAAGTCGAGGTTGTTCGAGGACGGTTACATCGCGGAGCAGTCCGGACACAGCAGGGGCTCCACGGTCGACCTGACGATCGTCCGGCTCCCGGCGAAGCCGACCCGTCCGTACCGACCGGGCGAGCCGCTGGTGCCGTGCTATGCGCCGCAGGACGAGCGGTTCCCGGACAACTCGCTGGACATGGGCACCGGTTACGACTGCTTCGACACCCGCTCGCACACCGATGACCCGCGCGTGACTCACGAACAGCGGGCGAACCGCGATCTGTTGCGCGACGCCCTGTCCGAGGAAGGATTCGAGAATCTCCCCGAGGAATGGTGGCACTTCACGCACAAGCCCGAGCTGTTCCCGGACACGTACTTCGACTTCCCCGTCAGCCGCCGATCGCTGAGGCCCTAGGGGACGTCCGCACAGGTCAGGCCGGCGGCCACGCACCGCTCACTGGCGGCTGACTGCATCGGAGGCGGTGGCTGGCTGCTCAGTGGCTGAGCAGCCAGCCGATCCGGTCGTAGGCGAGAACCTGGTAGCCGACCATGATCGCAAGGAGCCAACGGGCCGCGCGGCGCAGGTCGGCGAGGTGGAGCGCAGCCACCGCACCGAAGAAGACGGCGAGTTCGAGGAGGAGGCGCAACGGTCCGGGCGTGTGGATGTCGGTCTCGCCCTTGGACGGGTCGTCCGGCACCGTGAAAGAGCCCCACGCCCAGCCCACCGCAACGGGCAGTGCGACGACCAGCGGCCAGCGCCACGGAGAGGGCACCTTGCGCCAGCTCCAGATCGCCAGGCAGAGCAGCGAGACCAGCTCGAGCAGGAAGCGGATCGCAAGCATGGCGTCGTTGTTGGCGAGTGCCAGCGTGTCGTTCACCTGGCCGCCTCTGCACGTGCCTCGATCGGCATGTCATCCCCCATGTTGTCGCCGGCCCGCGCGCGCTGGCCGGTCGTGGAACGGGTCGCCTCGGGTGGTTGACGCATCGTTCCCCGTCCGGGGAACCGTCCACAAGTGCCGATGCCGTGAACTCGGTCAGGTCTGGCGGTCGTTGACGGGGAAGTGACGGGACATGACGGGCTGTGGACCTGTCTCCGAGCACCCCTCGCGCGCCGTGCCGACTCCGTGGCACACTCCCCCTTGGATCTGATGCATCGTCAGCTACGTGTCCGGAGTGGGCCGTCGACCGCCGGCGCGCGCGCCGACCCCGCGCGCCCGCGGTTCGAGGAGAGGTGGGCATCGTGCCGCGTACGCGAACACCGGTGGTGGAAGGCTGGTTCACCGGAGAGGGCGAGGACTTCCGGCTGCTCGGCACCCGGTGCGAGGCCTGCCGGAACGTGCACTTCCCGCGGGAGGACACGCACTGCCGCAACCCCGCATGCCCGGGCGGCGAGTTNGCACTTCCCGCGGGAGGACACGCACTGCCGCAACCCCGCATGCCCGGGCGGCGAGTTGGCCGAGGTCCCGCTGTCGCGGCATGGCCGCATCTGGTCGTTCACGGACGGCCGCTACCGTCCACCGGCACCGTACGTGTCCGATCCGGACCTCCCCTGGGAGCCGTACACCCTGATCGCCGCGGAACTCGAGGGCGAGCGGATGGTGGTGCTCGGACAGGCACCGCCCGGTGTCTCACCCGCCGATCTGTCGGTGGGCATGCGGGTGCGCGTGGTGCCCGGGGTGCTCGGCGAGGACGCCGAAACCACCTGGACGACCTGGAACTTCGAGCCGGTGAGCGGGTCATGAAGCACGATGTGGCGGTGCTCGGGGTCGGCATGCATCCCTGGGGCAAATGGGGCCGGAGCTTCACCGAGTACGGAGTGGTGGCGGCCCGGGCCGCGCTGGCGGACGCGGGCGTCGACTGGCGGGAGGTCGGCTCCGTCGTCGGCGCGGAGACCGTGCGCGGCGGCTATCCCGGCTATGTCGCGGGGGCGACCTTCGCCAAGGCGCTCGGCTGGCAAGGCGCCCGCGTCACGACCGTGTACGCGGCCTGCGCCTCGGGCGCCCAGGCCATCAACACCGCCCGCACACAGCTCCTTTCGGGCCTCGCCGACGTGGTCCTCGTGGTCGGCGCCGACGCTGCTCCGAAGGGCTTCTTCCGGCCCGCGGGCGGCGAACGGCCCGAGGATCCCGACTGGTTGCGCTTCCGCGTGCTCGGCGCCACCAATCCCGCGTACTTCGGCCTCTACGCCCGCCGCCGCATGGCACTGTACGGCGACACACTGGACGACTTCGCCCAGGTCAAGGTCAAGAACGCCGCTTGCGGAGCGCTGAACGAGCATGCCCGCTACCGCAAGCCCGTCACCGCACCGGAGGTCGCCGCGTCTCCCGTGGTCGCCGATCCGCTGCGACTGCTCGACATCTGCGCCACCTCGGACGGCGCGGCCGCGCTGGTGCTGTCCACCATGGACTTCGCCCGCGCCCGCTCCACCGAGCCGCCCGTACGCATCCGGGCCGTGTCAACCGTCACCCCCACCTTCCCGCAGACCACCCTCGATCTGCCCGACATCGCCACGGACTCCGCGGCCACCGTGCCGCCCGGGCCGGTCGGATTCCGCGCCTCCATCGCCGACGCCGCCTACGAGGAGGCCGGCATCGGTCCCGAGGACCTCTCGCTCGCCGAGGTCTACGACCTGTCCACCGCCCTGGAGTTGCAGTGGTACGAGGATCTCGGGCTCTGCGCCGAGGGTGCGGCAGCCGCCCTGCTGCGGGCCGGCGACACGGCACCGGGAGGCAGGACACCGGTGAACACGAGCGGTGGTCTCGCCTCCTTCGGGGAGGCCGTCCCGGCTCAGGCCATCGCCCAAGTATGCGAGCTCACCCGGCAGTTGCGGGGGCAGGCGGGCGAGCGGCAGGTGGCAGCGGCGCGCGTGGGGCTCAGCGCGAACCAGGGGCTCTTCGGCCACGGGTCCGCGGTGGTCGCGGTGCGGTGACGCCGCCCGCGCAACGGGCCGCGCCATGCATGTCCCGACGTCCGGTGTGCCCCTGAACAACCGTTGTGGTCCGCGACCTTGACGCTCCATCACGACCGGTGAACACTTCCGGGTGTCAGTCGGCATCGCCGCTCTCCGGCGCCGCGCCGCGCACGGCCCTCACCTGCACAGCAGGCCGGCCTCCAGGGCGATCCGGCTGCGACGGCACGCTCGTCACCGACGCCGGGCGGGGCTCAGGACCCCTCCTGCCCTCGGTGGACGTGGGCACGCGCAATGCACCCGCACGGAGGACCGGGGCCCGAGCCCCGGGCGAGGGGCTAGGAGCCGCCATGTATTCCAATGGGGACATCTTCGTCGGTGAGATCATCGGCACCGCGATCCTGATTCTGTTCGGCGCCGGCGTCTGCGCCGCGGTGAATCTCAACAAGTCCAAGGCCAACGACGCCGGTTGGGTCGTCGTGGCGTTCGGCTGGGGCTTCGGTGTGATGGCCGGGGCGTACACCGCCAACCCGCTCTCCGGAGGCCATCTCAATCCGGCCGTGACCCTCGGCCTCGCGGTCGCCGACGTCACCGAGTGGGCCGACGTACCGATCTATTTCTCGGCGCAGATGATCGGCGCGATCATCGGTGCGCTGCTCGCCTGGGCGCTGTACTACGCCCAGTTCCAGGTGGCGAACAAGGACGCCGAGACCGCCGTACCGACGCTCGGAGTCTTCGCGACCGCGCCCGAGGTGCGCCATCCCGCCGCCAACCTGGTCACCGAGATCATCGCGACCGCGGCCCTGGTGGGACCGCTGCTGTTCTTCAGCAAGAACACCGGTATCGCGGTCGGCGAGTTCGAGAACGGCATCTACGGATCGGGCATCAACGTGCTCCTCGTCGCCCTCCTGGTGGTCGGCATCGGCCTCTCGCTCGGCGGTCCGACGGGCTACGCCATCAACCCGGCCCGCGACCTGGGACCACGGATCGTGCACACGGCCCTGCCGATCCCCAACAAGGGCACGAACGACTGGGGTTACGCCTGGATCCCGGTGGCCGGGCCGCTGATCGGCGGCGTCCTCGGCGCCCTCGTCTTCAACGCAGCCTTCTGAACAGCAGCCTTCCGAACTAGGGGTAGTCATGCCGGACAACGCCGACAGGTTCGTCGCCGCCATCGACCAGGGCACCACCTCGAGCCGCTGCATCATCTTCGATCACGGCGGCGAGATCGTCGCCGTCGACCAGCGCGAGCACCGCCAGATCTTCCCCAAGCCCGGCTGGGTCGAGCACGACGCGACCGAGATCTGGTCCAAGGTCCAGGCCGTCGTCGCCGGGGCACTCGCCAAAGCAGGCCTCAGGGCCGACCAGTTGAGCGCACTGGGGATCACCAACCAGCGCGAGACGACGGTGCTCTGGGACCGTGCGACCGGCCGGCCCGTGCACAACGCCATCGTCTGGCAGGACACCCGTACCTCCGCGCTCTGCAACGAACTCGGCGGGGACGTGGGCCAGGACCGCTTCCGTGACGCCACCGGACTGCCGCTCGCCAGCTACTTCTCCGGGCCGAAGGCGGCCTGGCTCCTCGACAACGTGCCGGGACTGCGCGCCCGCGCCGAGCGCGGCGAGATCGCCTTCGGCACCATCGACTCGTGGTTGATCTGGAATCTCACCGGCGGCACGGACGGCGGAGTGCACGTCACGGACGTCACCAACGCCGGGCGCACCATGCTGATGAACCTGGAGACGCTCCAGTGGGACGCCTCGATCCTGTCCGCGATGAACGTCCCGGAGTCGATGCTCCCGGAGATCCGCTCGTCCGCCGAGGTGTACGGCACGGCCGTCGGCCAGCTGTCCGGCGTCCCGGTGGCCTCCGCGCTCGGGGACCAGCAGGCGGCCGTGTTCGGGCAGGCCTGCTACGACGTCGGCACGGCGAAGAACACGTACGGCACCGGGAGCTTCCTGCTGCTCAACACCGGGAACCGGCCGGTCCCTTCGAAGAGCGGGCTGCTCACCACGATGGGTTACCGGATCGGCGGCGAGGCCCCGGTCTACTGCCTGGAGGGCTCCATCGCGATCACCGGCGCTCTGGTGCAGTGGTTCCGCGACCAGCTCGGCATCATCGGCAGCGCGGACGAGATCGAGCCGCTCGCGGCGAGCGTCGACGACAACGGCGGTGCGTACATCGTGCCCGCGTTCTCCGGGCTCTTCGCTCCGTACTGGCGCTCCGACGCGCGCGGTGTGGTCACCGGTCTGACGCGGTACGTCACCAAGGCGCATCTGGCCCGTGCGGTGCTCGAGGCGACCAGCTGGCAGACCCGTGAGGTCGTCGACGCGATGTACCAGGACTCGGGCGTGCAGATCACCACGCTCAAGGTCGACGGCGGGATGACCAAGAACAATCTGCTGATGCAGCATCAGGCGGACGTGCTGGGCGTCCCGGTGGTCCGGCCCCGGGTGTCCGAGACCACGTGCCTCGGCGCTGCCTACGCGGCGGGTCTCGCCACCGGGGTGTGGAACGACCTCGACGAGCTGAAGGCGCACTGGCAGAAGGACGCCGAGTGGACGCCGCACATGGAGGCGACGGCGCGCGAGGCCGAGTACGACAACTGGCGCAAGGCGGTGGAGCGGAGCTTCGGCTGGCACGAGGACGGCGAGGGCTGAATCGCTCCGCGCTCGCCCCGGTCCCACGGACAGCGGCCCGTACCCCGGTCGGCGGGGGTACGGGCCGTGCGGGCGCCCGTACGGCCGTGGGTGCGGATCAGGTGGTCGCGGGCTCGCGCTCCGCGGCGGCCCTGTTCATCGCGTGCTCGACGACGGTGATCAGGACCTCCTTCACCGACTCACGGTCCCGGGCGTCACACAGGACGACCGGTACGCCGTCGTCCAGGTCGAGGGCGCCGCGTACCGCGTCCGCCGGGTAACGCTCCGCGCCGTCGAAGCAGTTGACGCCGATCGCGAACGGGATGCCGCGCCGCTCGAAGTAGTCCACGGCCGCGAAGCAGTCCTCGAGTCGGCGGGTGTCCGCCAGGACCACTCCGCCGAGCGCGCCCGTCGCCAGCTCGTCCCACAGGAACCAGAAGCGGTCCTGCCCGGGTGTCCCGAAGAGATAGAGCACCAGGTCCTCGCGGAGCGTGATCCGGCCGAAGTCCATGGCGACCGTGGTGGTGCTCTTGCCCTCGATCCCCTCGGTGTCGTCGACCGGGCGTCCGGCCTCGCTGAGGGTCTCCTCGGTGCGCAGCGGCCTGATCTCGCTGACCGAGCCCACCAGGGTCGTCTTGCCCACGCCGAATCCGCCGGCCACGAGCATCTTGAGGGTGACCGGCTCGACGGGGGGCTTACGGCGTCCGGAACGCCCGATCACCATGGGTCTCCACTCCTGGGTCACTGCGGGTCGGAGGTCACTGCGCATCGAAGGCAGCTGCGGGTCGAACTGCCTTGTGGCGCAAGGAAGTTCCGCAGCAGACTCTAGCGGCGCGCAGCCACGTGTTCACCCGGGGTGGGCGAAAGGACCGGAATCGTGCCGTCCGGGCGGGTCCCGAGGCGGTCAGGGCGCGGTGTCGGGCGGCCCGTAGCCTCCGCCGCCGGGGGTCTCGACGACCAGTACGTCCCCGGCGCCCAGTTCCGCCGCGTCGCTGCCCGCGAGTTCCTCGACGGTCCCGTCGGTCCGCTCGATCCGGTTCGAGCCCAGCGCACCCGGCTCGCCGCCGGCCATGCCGTACGGAGGTACGCGGCGGTGCCCGGACAGTGTCGAAACGGACACCGGCTCCAGGAAGCGCAGGCGGCGCACGGCGCCGTCGCCGCCGGGCCACCGGCCGCGGCCACCGCTGCCGGCCCGTACCGAGAAGTCCTCGAGGAGCACCGGGAGTCGCCACTCGAGCACTTCCGGATCGGTGAGCCGGGAGTTGGTCATATGGGTCTGGACGACGGGTGCGCCCGGGAAACCGTCGCCCGCTCCGGAGCCGGAGGCGACGGTCTCGTAGTACTGGTGGTCCGCGTTGCCGAAGGTGACGTTGTTCATCGTGCCGGAGCCCTCGGCCTGCACGCCGAGCGCTGCGTACAGGGCGCCCGTGATGGCCTGGGAGGTCTCCACATTGCCCGCGACGACGGCGGCGGGCGGTTCGGGCGAGAGCATGCAGCCGGGCGGGACGACGATGCGCAGCGGGCGCAGACAGCCGTCGTTGAGCGGGATGTCGTCGCCGACCAGGGTGCGGAAGACGTACAGGACGGCGGCGTTGACCACGGCGTAGGGGGCGTTGAAGTTGCCGGGCAGCTGGGCGGAGGTGCCGGTGAAGTCGACGGTGGCGGTGCGCGCGGCGCGGTCCACGGTGACGGAGACCGCGAGGGTGGCGCCGAGGTCCGTCTCGTAGGAGCAACTGCCGTCGGCGAGGGTGTCGATGACGCGGCGGACGGCGTCCTCGGCGTTGTCCTGGACGTGCCGCATGTACGCCTGGACGACGTCGAGCCCGAAGTGCCGGATCATGGCGCCGACTTCCTCGACTCCCTTGGCGTTGGCGGCGATCTGGGCGCGCAGGTCGGCGAGGTTGGTGGCCGGATTGCGCGAGGGGTACGGGCCGGAGGTGAGCAGGCGCTCGGTCTCGGCCTCGCGGAAGCGGCCGTCCTCGGTGAGCAGCCAGTTGTCGAAGAGGATGCCCTCCTCCTCGATGCGGCGGCTGCCGGCGGGCATCGAGCCGGGGGCCATGCCGCCGATCTCGGCGTGATGGCCGCGGGTGGCGACGTGGAAGAGGATCTCGTCGCCGTCGAAGACCGGGGTGATCACGGTGACATCGGGCAGGTGGGTGCCGCCGTGGTACGGGTCGTTGACCGCGTAGGCGTCTCCCGGCCGCATCCGGTCGCGGCGACGGCGGATGACCTCCTTGACGCTGGTGCCCATCGAGCCCAGGTGGACGGGGATGTGCGGGGCGTTGGCGACCAGGTTCCCGTCCGGGTCGAAGAGGGCGCAGGAGAAGTCGAGGCGCTCCTTGATGTTGACCGACTGGGCGGTGGACTCCAGGCGGGCGCCCATCTGTTCGGCGATGGACATGAAGAGGTTGTTGAACACCTCGAGGAGTACGGGGTCGGCCGCCGTGTCCGCCGAGGGGCCCTCGGCGACTGCGGTGCGCCGCATCACGAGGTGGCCCCCGTCGTCGACGGCTGCCTGCCAGCCCTCGTCCACGACGGTGGTGGCGTTGGCCTCTGCGACGATCGCCGGGCCGGTCACCTGCTCCCCCGGAGCCAGATCGGTACGGCGGTGCAGGGGCACGTCGCGGCGCTTGCCGCCGGTGTGCAGGACGACCGTCTCCGGTGCTCGGCGCGCACGGCTCGCGGCCGGCACGGCGAGGTCGGGCGGCTCGGTGACGCCGGTGGCCTCGACGGTGAGGGCCTCGACGACCAGCGGGCGGTCCAGGACGAAGGAGTAGGTGGCCCGGTGGGCTGCCTCGAAGTCCCGCCGCATGGCGCCGGGTTCGGTGAGGTCGACGGTGAGAGCGGTGTCCGTGCCGTCGTAGCGGAGTTGGGCGCGGCGGACGACGCGGATGCGGTCCTCGGGGACGGCTTCGGCGCGCAGTTCCTCGCGGGCCGCGGCTTCCAGGGCGTCCGCGGTGGCCTCGACGTCCGGCATCGCGGCGGGCTCCAGCGCTGCCTCCACGGACTGTTCGCGCATCGCGGTGGTGTCGGCGAGGCCGATGCCGAGCGCGGAGAGCACTCCGGCCATGGGCGGTACGAGGACCGTGCGGATGCCGAGCGAGTCGGCGACGGCGCAGGCGTGCTGGCCGCCCGCGCCGCCGAAGGTGGTGAGTGCGTAGCGCGTGACGTCGTGGCCCTTCTGCACGGAGATCCGCTTCACGGCGCTCGCGATGTTCGCCACGGCGATCCTCAGATAGCCCTCGGCGACCTGCTCGGGGGTGCGGTCGTCGCCGGTCTGCTCGGCGATGTCGGCGGCGAGCGCGGTGAAGCGTTCGCGTACCAGGTCGGAGTCGAGCGCCTGGTCGCCGTCGGGGCCGAACACCCTTGGGAAGTGGGCGGGTTGGATGCGTCCGAGCATCACATTGGCGTCGGTGACGGTCAGCGGGCCACCGGCGCGGTAGCAGGCGGGTCCCGGGGTGGCACCGGCGGAGTCGGGGCCGACCCGGTAGCGGCTGCCGTCGAAGTGCAGGACCGAGCCGCCGCCCGCGGCCACGGTGTGGATGTCGAGCATCGGGGAGCGCAGTCGCACGCCGGCGATCTGCGTCGTGTACACCCGCTCGTACTCCCCGGCGTGGTGCGAGACATCGGTCGAGGTGCCGCCCATGTCGAAGCCGATGACCCGGTCGAAGCCGGCGCGCTGCGACATCCGGGCCATTCCGACGATGCCGCCGGCGGGCCCGGACAGGATGGCGTCCTTGCCGCGGAACCGGCCGGCCTCGGTGAGCCCGCCGTTGGACTGCATGAACATCAGCGGTGCGTCCCCCAGGCTGGCCGCGACGCGGTCGACGTAGGCGCGAAGGACCGGTGAGAGGTAGGCGTCGACGACGGTGGTGTCGCCGCGCGGCACCAGCTTCATCAGGGGGCTGACCTCGCTGGAGAGGGAGATCTGCGGGAAGCCGATGCCGGCGGCGAGACGGCCGATCCGCTGTTCGTGGCCCGGGTGGAGATGGCTGTGCATGCAGAGCACCGCGACGGCGCGGATCCCGTCGTCGTACGCGGTACGCAACTCCGTGGCGAGGGCGTCGAGATCGGGCCGGGTCAGGACGGCGCCGTCGGCGGTGATGCGCTCGTCGACCTCGACGACCCGCTCGTAGAGGAGTTCGGGCAGCACGATCTCGCGGGCGAAGATCTCCGGCCGGTTCTGGTACGCGATGCGCAGGGCGTCGCGGAAGCCGCGGGTGACGACGAGGGCGGTGCGCTCGCCCTTGCGTTCAAGCAGGGCGTTGGTGGCCACCGTGGTGCCCATCCGGACGGCGTCGACCGGGGCGGAGGAGAGGTCGTCGTCCGGGGCGGCGCCGAGCAGTTCGCGGATGGCCTCGACCGCCGGGTCGGCCTGTTGTGCCGGGCGCTCGGAGAGGAGCTTGTGGGTGATCAGGCTGCCGTCGGGTCGGCGCGCCACCACGTCGGTGAACGTACCGCCGCGGTCGATCCAGAACTGCCAGCCCGTCACTGCGCTCTCCCGCCCGGTGTGCGCGCCGCTCAGAGCGCGCGAAGGCCGCTGATCACATCGCGCAGAATACTCTCGTCCGGCAGCTGTGCAGGGGGAACGGGGCGCGAGACGTGCACGAGGTCGTCGTCCGCGAGGTCGCCCACGAGGACCCGGACCACACCGACCGGCAGATCGAGCTCGGAGGCCAGCTCCGCCACGGACTGGGGGGTGTCCTGGCAGAGCTCGACTATCGCCACGTGCTCGGGCGCCAGGGTCCGGTCGGCGCCGGCCTCGTCGACGCCCTGCTCCGCGACGACCAGGGCGATCAGGTCGAGTCGGTGCTGGGACGCGCTGCTGGTGCGTCCGCGCGTCATCGCGTACGGACGCACCACCGGTCCGGCGTCGTCGTCGAACCAGTGGGGCGTCCCGTTACCGTCGTGGCTCATGCCATCCCACTACCCGCCCGCGGGCGTTTCGGTACGTGGAGCCGTACCCAAATGCACGCCGACGCGCTTGACCAGGAGCGTCATCTCGTAAGCGACCTGGCCGACGTCCGAGTCGGCGTCCGAGAGGACGGCGAGGCAGCTGCCGTCACCCGCTGCGGTGACGAACAGGAAGGCGTCGTCGAGCTCGACGACGGTCTGGCGTACCCGGCCGGCCTCGAAGTGTCTGCCGACGCCCTTGGCCAGGCTGTGGAATCCGGATGCCACGGCGGCCAGGTGCTCGCTGTCCTCGCGGGTCAGATCCTTGGACACTCCGGTGGCCAGGCCGTCGCCGGACAGGACGACGGCCTTGCGGATGCTGGCCACGCGGGCGACGAGGTCGTCCAGGAGCCAGTTGAGCTCGCCGGAGCCGCCTCGGCCTCCGTACGGCCCTGCGGCAGTCTGCGGTGCGGTCATCGACCGTCCCCTTCGGGTGTGGTGCGGTGGTCGGCGGCGGGATCCGGGGGTGTGGACTCCGCCGCTTCGCGCGAGGGTGCGGCGGCGTCCGCCGCGGCATCTGCGCTACCGGCGCCGTTGCCGGTACCGGGGTCGTCGGTGGGGCCGGTGGGTGCTGCGTTCTGCTCCCGGCCCCGCTGCCAGCCGCGCTGCAGGGAGGCCATCCGGCTGCGCACCTCGTCGGCGTCGCGGTCGGCGGGCCCCTGGTCGGCGGCTGTCGTACGGGCTGCTGCGCCCTGTGCGTCTCTGAGCTGCGGCGCGATGCTGGCCTGACGTACGCGCCGGGGCAGGCCGGCGTGCGGGAGGCCGGCGGCGGGCGTGGGGGCGCCCGGTGTGCCGGTGGCGGTGGGCCCGGTGGGTGGAGTGGGCTCGGCGCCGCT
>NZ_QUAK01000110.1 GCF_003429565.1 Streptomyces triticagri | reverse complement strand
CGTGCCGCCGCAGCGGCGTCCAGGGCCTCGGCGGCCGTCGCCGCCAGCGCGCCGACCGCCGCGTCCACACCGACCGCGGGCGGCTGGAATCCGCCGCCGCGCGCCGCACCGAGCACGGTGCCGTCCGCGGCGACCACGGCCACATCGGTCTTGCTGTTGCCCGCGTCGACGGCGAGCACGGCGCCCTCGGCGTCCGCAGTCCGCCCCGTCGGGCCGGTGGTGATCAGGCCCACGGAAGGTGCTCCCGGTTGTGCGTGAGAAGGCGGTCGGTGAGCCCGTCGGCGAGCTCGTACTGGCCGATCAGGGGATGGGCGAGCAGGGCGCGGAAGACCCGGTCCCGGCCGCCGCGCAGGGCCGCGTCCAGGGCGAGTTCCTCGTACGCCGTCACATGCGAGACCAGGCCGCTGAAGAGCGGGTCGAGGCCGGCCACCGGCAGCGGCGACGCACCCTCGTGCCCGACCGTCGCCTGCACCTCGATCACCGCCTCGTCCGGCAGGAACGGCAGCGTGCCCCGGTTCAGCGTGTTCACCACCTGGTACGGGCTGCCGCCGGAGCCGACCAGGGAGGCGGTGAGGTCCACCGCGGCCTCCGAGTAGAAGGCACCGCCCCGCTTCGCGAGCAGCTCCGGCTTCTCGTCAAGGGACGGATCGCCGTACATCTGAAGCAACTTCCGCTCCATCTCGGCCACTTCGGCGGCCCGCGACGGCTTGCTGCCGAGCTCGCGGACCACCTCGTCGTGGGCGTAGAAGTAGCGCAGGTAGTACGACGGCACCACGCCGAGACGGTCCAGGACCGGGCGCGGCAACCGCAGGCTCTCGGCGATCGCGTCCCCGTGCTCGGCGAGCAGCTTCGGCAGTACGTCGGCGCCGTGCGGGCCCCCGAGCCGTACGCCGGTCTCCCAGGTCAGGTGATTGAGGCCGACGTGGTCCAGGAAGACCTCCGACGGATCCACGCCCAGGTTCTCGGCGAACCGCCGCTGGAAGCCGATCGCCACATTGCACAGGCCGACCGCCTTGTGCCCGGCCTCGAGCAGCGCACGGGTCACGATGCCCACCGGATTGGTGAAGTCGATGATCCAGGCGTCCGGGTTGGCCCGGCGCACCCGCTCGGCGATGTCCAGGACGACCGGCACGGTGCGCAGCGCCTTGGCGAGACCGCCCGCGCCGGTGGTCTCCTGGCCGATGCAGCCGCACTCGAGGGGCCAGGTCTCGTCCTGGTTCCGCGCGGCCTGCCCGCCGACGCGCAGCTGAAGCAGCACCGCGTCCGCGTCCGCGACGCCCGCGTCCACGTCCGAGGTGGTGGTGACCTTCCCCGGGTGCCCCTGCTTGGCGAGGATCCGCCGGGCGAGCGGCCCGATGAGATCGAGCCGCCCCGCGTCCGGATCGACCAGGACCAGCTCCTCGACGGGCAGGGTCTCCCGCAACCGTGCGAACCCGTCGACGAGTTCGGGGGTGTAGGTGGAACCGCCGCCCACCACTGCGAGCTTCATTGTCTAGCCCTTCACTCCGGTCAGCGTGACGCCTTCGACGAAGGCCTTCTGTGCGAAGAAGAACAGGATGATCACGGGGGCCATCACGAGGACCGTGGCCGCCATGGTCAGATTCCAGTCCGTCTGGTGTGCCCCCTTGAACGACTCGAGACCGTAACTCAGCGTCCAGGCCCCGGGATTCTCCGAGGCGTAGATCTGCGGTCCGAAGTAGTCGTTCCAGCAGTAGAAGAAGTGGAAGAGCGCGGTCGCCGCGACCGCCGGCTTCGCCATCGGCAGCACCACCCGCAGCAGCGTGGTGAATTCGCCGCAGCCGTCGATCCGCGCCGCCTCGGTGTACTCGCGGGGGATCGTCAGCAGGAACTGCCGCAGCAGGAAGATGGAGAAGGCGTTGCCGAAGGCGAACGGAATGATCAGCGGCCACAGCGTGCCGGCCAGATCCAGCTGCTTCGCCCAGAACAGGTACATCGGCACGATGACCACCTGGGGCGGCAGCATCATCGCCGCGATGACCACCATCATCATCACGTTCCGCCCGCGGAAGCGGAACTTCGCCAGGGCGTACGCCACGGGCAGGCTGGAGCCGACCGCGAGGACGGTGCCGAGGCCCGCGTACAGCAGGGTGTTGCGCCACCAGGTGAGGAAGCCAGGCGTCTGCCACACCTCGACGAAGTTCCCCCACTGCCAGGTGTGCGGCCACAGTTCGCGGGTCAGCGCCTGGTCGTCGCTCATCACCGCGGTGAGCAGCACGAAGACGAACGGCAGCACGAAGAACAGCGCCGCGGCGATCGCGAGCGAGTGCACCGCCACCCAGTGCAGGGCGGCCCGTCGGCGGGCGGCCCGCTCGGCGGTACGTCCCGCTCCGCCGGCCGGCGGCGGGGCCTTGTTCGCCGACGAAGCCGTCGAAGCAGCCGAACCAGCCGAACCAGCCGAACCAGTGGAGTAACTCGAAGTATCGGTAGTCATCGATCAGTCCTCCGCCGACATGAAGCCGCTGCGCCTGCGCATCAGGAAGGTGGTGAACACCATGGCCAGGACGAAGAGCACCAGGGCGACCACACAGGCGGCGCCGGTGTCGAAGCGCTGGAAGCCCAGGTTGTAGACCACCTGCGGCACGGTGAGCGTGCTCTTGTCCGGGTAGCCGGGCTCGAAGTGCTGCCCCGAGCCGCCGATCACCCCGCTCGCGACCTTCGCCGCGACCAGTGGCTCCGTGTAGTACTGCATGGTCGCGATCACGCCGGTGATCACCGCGAAGAGCACGATCGGCGAGATGTTCGGCAGCGTCACATAGCGGAACCGGTGCCAGGAGTTCGCCCCGTCCAGCTCCGCGGCCTCGTACTGCTCCTTGGGCACGTCGAGCAGCGAGGCCATGAAGATGACCATCAGGTCGCCGATGCCCCACAGAGCCAGGATGGTGAGCGACGGCTTCGACCAACTGGCGTCGTTGAACCACTGCGGTCCGCTGATCCCCAGGGTGTCCAGGATGGTGTTCACCGGCCCGGTCCCCGGATTGAGCAGGAACACGAAGGCCATCGTGGCGGCCACCGGCGGTGCCAGATACGGGAGATAGAACAGCGTGCGGAAGACTCCGGCGCCGGTCTTGATCCGGGTGATGAGCAGCCCGATCCCGAGCCCGAAGACCACCCGGAGCGTCACCATCACCGCGATCAGCCACAGCATGTTGGCGAGCGCGGGCCAGAAGAACGGGTTGTCCTGGAAGACGTAACTCCAGTTCTTCAGGCCCACGTACTCGGGTGCCGTGAACCCGTCGTACTTCATGAAGGAGAAGTACACGGTCGCGATCAGCGGGTACGCGAAGAAGACGCTGAACCCGATCAGCCAGGGGGACAGGAACCCGAGGGTGCGCAGGGCGTTCCGCCGGCGCTTGGCCCGCAGGGCGGGATCGCGGCGTGCGTCCCTCGGCCCGGCGTGGGGCCCGGTCTTCGGGCCGGGATGGGTGGCGGTCATCTCACTGCGCCTGCTCGTTGTCCTTGTCGACCTGCGCGTCGTTCTTCTTCAACATCGCGTCCAGGTCCGTCTCCTTGCCCTTCTCGTAGGCGACCGCGTTGTCCTGCAGGGTCAGCAGGAAGGCGCCGCCGTTGACCGAGGACGGGGCGTGCGAGCTCTTCGGGTGCTTGGCGATGTCGACGAACGTCCGGTACAGCGGGTCGTCCTCGAGCTTCGGCGAATCGAGCGCCTTCAGGGTGGACGGCACGTTGTGGATGGCGTTGGCGAAGGAGACGACCGCGTCGGTGTCCGTGGAGAGGTACTTGACCAGCTCCCAGGCGGCGTTCTTCTTCTCACTGGTCCGGGCTATGCCGAGGATGGTGCCGGAGAGATAGCCCTTGCCGTACTCGTCGACCTGGTCGTCCGGCACGGGGAACGGCGCGGCGCCGATCTTGAAGTCCAGGCCGGCGTCGGCGGCCATCTTGCCGCGCCACTCGCCGTCCAGCTGCATGGCGACCTGGCCGGTGTGGAAGGGGTGCTTGGCGCCCCACTCGTCGCCGAGCGAGGTGCGGTAGCGGTTCAGCTTCTGGTAGCCGCCGAGATCCTGCACCAGGTTCTTCTGCCAGGCGAACATCTTCTTCACGGCCGGGTCCTTCGCCGTGTTCGACTTGCCGTCCTTGTCCATGTACTGCACGCCGAACTGGCCGCCGTAGTGCTCCACCGTCGTCTCGTAGCCGAGGTAGTTGGGCATGAAGCCGAGCTGCGAGTAGCCGTCGCCCTTGGTCTTGGTGAGCTTCTTGGCGATCCTGTCGAACTCGGAGAGGGTCTTCGGCGGGGCCTTGATGCCGGCCTCCGCGAACGCGTCCTTGTTGTAGTAGAGGCCGTAGGCGTCACCCAGCAGCGGGACCGTGCACCGTTTGCCGTCGTGCTCGGTGTACTTGGCCATCTGCGGCAGGAACGTCTTGGCGGGGTCGATGCTCGACTTGTCGAGGAACGGCTTCAGATCGGCGAGCGCGCCGGAGGTGCAGAACCGGCCGACGTTGTCCGTGGTGAAGGACGACACCACGTCGGGTGCCTTCGAACCGCCCGCGCGCAGCCCCTGGTTGATCTTGTCGTCGGTGATGCCCTTCACCATCTTGACCTTGATGTTTGGGTGCGCCTTCTCGAACGACGCGATGTTCTCCTTGATGGCCGCGACCTCGCTCGGGGCGCTCCAGCCGTGCCAGAAGGTCAGCGTCGTCTCGGCGTTCGGGTCGTCGCCCGCGCCGTCGTCCGGCGATCCGGTACAGGCGGAGGCGAGCAGGGCGATGGAGGCGAGTGCGGCGGCTGCGGTCAGCCGCCTCCTCGCGGAGGTTCCCGTTCTGCGCATGGCGGTGTCTCCCTCGACGGGTGAGGTGGGCAGGGGGCGGTAGGGACAGGTGACGCGGTGAGGTTCTGAGCGGTGAGGTGCTACGCGGTGGTGGTGGGTGGGTGCTCTCAGCGGGAGGTGTCGAACACCTCGTCGCGGGTGTCCGCGAGCGCGCTCTCCAGCGCGCCGCGCAGCACGGGACGGTGCGGTACGCCGCCGAGCACGAGCCGGGGCCGGGTCGCGGCGAGCTCGGCCAACTCGGCCTGGATGACGGCCCGCAGCGGCTCCCCGCCCGCCGCGATGACATCGCCCGACAGCACGATCAGCTCCGGATCGAGTACGGCGGCCACCGAGGCGAGACCGGTCGCGAGCCGCCGGCCGGTCCCGGTGATCAGCTCGGCGAGCACGGGATCGCCGTCCTCGTCGGCGGCCGCCCGGGCGAGCAGGGTCGCGGCGGCGCGTGCGTAGGGCTCGTCCGGTACGTCGAGACCGAGCTCGCGGGCGAGCCGCGGCACCGCCTGCGCGCCCGCCAACTCCTGGTAGCCGCCGCTGCCTTGGCGGGCGACGCCGCGCACCAGCGGGGTGCCGGGCACCGGCAGGAAGCCGAGCTCGCCCGCGCCGCCGGTCCAGCCGCGGTGCAGTCGTCCGCCGATGACGAGGGCGGCGCCGATGCCCTCCTGGCTCCACAGCAGTACGAAGTTCTGGTGGTCCCGTGCGGCGCCGAGGCGCTGCTCCGCGATGGCGGCGAGATTCACGTCGTTCTCGTACTCGACGGGCATCGGCAGCGCGGCGGCCAGTTCGTCGAGCAGCGCGGCCGAGTGCCAGCCCGGCAGGTGGCTGGCGTACCGCAGGCGTCCGGTGTTCGGGTCGAAGGCGCCGGGGGTGCCGATCACCACCCGGTGCACCTCGGAGCGGGTCAGGCCGGCGTCCTTCACCGCGCCGTCCAGGGCCGTGAGCACCTGGCGCACCGCGCCCTCGCCGCCGCGTCCGGTGGGCAGTTCGAACTCGCCGGCCGTGGCGCCGGTGATGTCGGCGACCGCGGCGAGGATCCGCTCGGGCGTGACGTCGAGCGCGGCCACATGGGCGGCGCGCGAATTCACCGCGTACAGCTGGGCGTTGGGGCCCGGCCGGCCCTCGCTCGTGCCGGTCTGCTCGACCAGGCCCGCCGCTTCCAGGCGGGAGAGCAGCTGGGAGGCGGTGGGCTTGGACAGGCCGGTGAGCTTTCCGATCCGGGTGCGGCTCAGCGGTCCGTGGGCGAGCAGCAGATCGAGTGCGGCCCGGTCGTTCATGGCCCGCAGGACCCGCGGAGTGCCCGGTGTGTGCGAGGTCCCCGGTGTGTTCGGAGCAGCCGGTGTGTTCGGTGTCGCACCCGACATGAGAACCCCTTACGCCGCCGTACCCGACCGTTTCCCGTACCGCCGCGGTGTCCCGGGCCGTACGCATGACATCTTGACCGATGCCACTGTTAGGAAGGTTTCCTGTTCGATGCGAGGAAGGTAGCAGCGCAGCACGGGCGCACGTCAAGACACCGCACCCCCGCGGCAACCAAGTCGTTACCTGCGGGGGTGCGGTGCTGAGCGGTGTGCGGAGGGGCGCCGGGCCCTCGGCTACTTCTTCAGGGTCGGCGGCGGGATCGGGGAGGCCGCCATCGACTGCGGGGAGACCGCGGAGGCGTACGCGGAGGGGGCGGCCATCCCGGCCGACGGGTCGGCGGGGCCGTCCTCGGCCTCCGGGGCGGGGCCGCCGACGATGCGGATGCCCGCCGCGTCGAAGGCCTGCTTGATGCGCCAGCGCAGCTCGCGCTCCACGCCCACGGACTTGCCCGGCATGGTCTTCGCGGAGACGCTCACGACCATCTGGTCCAGATTCACCGAGTCGAGGCCGAGCACCTCGACCGGTCCCCACAGGACCTCGCTCCACGGATCGTCCTTGGCCAGCGCCTCGCCGACCTCCTCCAGCGTCCTGCGGACCCTGTCCAGGTCCTCCTCCGGGTGCACCGTGACGTCCACTCGGGCCGTGGCCCAGCCCTGGCTCAGATTGCCGATCCGCTTGACCTCGCCGTTGCGCACGTACCAGATCGCACCGTTCTCGCCGCGCAGCTTGGTGACCCTGAGGCCCACCTCGACGACCTCGCCCGATGCGACGCCCGCGTCGACGCTGTCGCCCACCCCGTACTGGTCCTCAAGGATCATGAAGACGCCGGAGAGGAAGTCCGTCACGAGATTGCGCGCACCGAAACCGAGTGCGACACCGGCCACACCGGCGCTCGCGAGCAGCGGCGCCAGATTTATCTCGAAGACCCCGAGGACCATCAGGGCGGCGGTGCCGAGGATCAGGAACGACGCCACCGAGCGGAGCACCGAGCCGATGGCCTCCGAGCGCTGGCGGCGCCGCTCGGCGTTCACAAGGAGCCCGCCGAGCGCGGTGCCGTCCACCGCCTGTGCGCCGCGGTTCATGCGCTCGATCAGCTTGGTGATGGTCCGGCGGATGACGGACCGGAGGATCGCGGCGATCACCACGATCAGCAGCACCTTCAGACCGATGCCGAGCCAGACCGTCCAGTTCTGCTCGATCAAGGCCGCGGCGTTCGTCGCCTTCTCGTGAGCGTCGTCGAGGGTCACGGGCTCGTCGGCGGCGACGACCCTCGACGCGACGGACAAGAACACGGCACTTACCTCCTGGTGTGGATCCGCCGGCCCTCCTGGATACGGGTGGAAGACCGGACAGACTCACCACACTAACGGGGCATTGTGTGTGGATCGTTGTCATGTTCGAAGGAGAGACGGCCCTCACGTGTGGGCAGAACGTGAGTGTGTCGGACGGCACACGGGCCGGAGAATTCCCGTGTCGTCGCAGCCGCGGGGCCCGTCGCGGCGGCAAACTCCCTCACCCCGTTACCCGCACATGGTGGCGCCGCCACCAGGCATGAGGGGAGACTGAGGGCAGATCGTCCCGGCGCGAGCCACGCGCCGCCGGCGTACAAGGAGGCATCCGTGCCGCATGTCCTGGTCCTCAACGCGTCGTACGAGCCGCTCGGCGTCGTACCGCTCCGCCGCGCGCTCGTCCTCGTCCTGGAGAACAAGGCTCAGTGCCTCGAGGAATCCGGCGCCTTCATGCACAGCGCGACCCGCACCATCCCCGCACCCAGCGTGGTCCGGCTCAAGCGCTTCGTGCGCGTCCCGTACCGGGGGCCCGTTCCACTCACCCGGCGGGCCCTGTTCGCCAGGGACGGCGGCCGGTGCATGTACTGCGGTGGCGTCGCAACCAGCGTCGACCACGTCATCCCCAAGAGCAGGGGCGGCCGGCACGCGTGGGAGAACGTGGTGGCGTCCTGCCGCCGCTGCAACCACGTCAAGGCCGACCGCCATCTCCTGGAGCTGGGCTGGCGCCTGCGCCACAAACCGGCACCGCCGAGCGGCCTCGCCTGGCGCATCATCGGCACGGGGCATCGCGATCCGCGCTGGCTGCCCTACCTGCAGCCATACGGCGCCGACGACGCGCTGGCCCGGATCGACGGCATCTCCGCCTGAGAGACCGGGCCTTCGTACGCCCTGACCGACCCGGCCACCTCACACCGCGCCCGGGTCGGCTCATGGCGTGCGACGAGCCGCCGCCCGCTGCTCATTCGTGCCGCAGCTCCGCCGGTCGCAGCGCGCGGCCGAGCAGCGGCAGCGACGCCGCCGCGGCGAGCAGGCACGCCGCATACACCACCACGGGGACCAGGAGCGGCTGCAGCAGCGGCAGTTCGCTGCCGAAAGGCGCCGTGTACGCCCCGTAGATCAGCAGCCCGCCGAGGCCCGCGAGCAGCACCGCCGGGGCCAGCGGCAGGGCCGTCTCCAGGAGCAGGGCGCGGCGCAGCACCGACCGCGGCACACCGGCGGCGAACTGTGCGGCGAGCGCCCGCCGCCGGGTGATCAGCGACTCCGCGGTGCCGACCGCGAGACCGAGTACGGCGACGGCCAGGGCCACCAGGACGGTCAGGCCCACCGCGGCGAAGCCGCTCTCGTAGAAACCGGTGTCGCTCGCCGCGTACTGCCGGGTGTTCACCTCGTCCAGGATGATGCGCCGGATCCCGGTGAAACCGACGCCGACGACGGTGACCAGGATCACCGTGGCGTGCACCCTGGCGCCCGCCCACGGGTCCGCCTGGAGCCGGCCCGCCGCGATCAGGAGCGCGGGACTCTGTGCCCGCCCGACGAGGCGGTTGCCGAGGAACCGGGCGGACGCCCCCGCGGCGGACACCGCACCGGCACCGATGAGGATCACCGCGCCCGCCGCCAGGGCGGGGACCGCGGCGGCCATGAGCAGACCGGGCTTGCTGCCCACGAAGGCGAGCGCGGAGCCCAGCACGAGCAGCAGCGCGACCAGCCCGTACAGCCCGAGGTTCCGCGGCGGCCGGGTGCGCCGGAACACCCCGAGCGGCGAGATCGCCACCCGGCGCAGGGCGAGCGCACCCGTGGCCGTGGCGAGCAGCGGAACGGCGAGCGTCACCAGGATGAACCCCGGCCAGAACACCGGTATGTCCGTCGGCAGTACGGGAGTGGACCGCCCGCGCTGCACGGAGTCGGCCACGGCACGCGCGGCCAGGAAGCCGACGAGCCCCGCGAACGAGCCGAACAGGCAGGTCACGCCTGCCTCGAGAGCCGCGACGGTACGGACCTGTCGGGTGGTGGCGCCGGCGAGCCGCAGCGCGGCGAACCGGCGTTCGCGGTGCACCGCCCCGATCCGGGTGGCCTGTCCGACGAAGGCGAGGACGGGCACCAGCAGCAGCACCAGGGCGAGTACCAGGCCGGGGCGTACGCCGGAGCCGTTGAGCAGCCCGTTGGTGTACCGCACCGGATGGCCGTCCGGGATGGCGGCCACGGTGCCGGCCGCGAGCGCGAAGCAGGTGGCGAGGAACGCGCCGAACGCGACCAGCCCGAGCCGCCACCACTCACGGCGCCCCGCCCCGCGCAGCAGATCGGTGGCGAGCCGGGCATCGGTCAGCAGCACCCGCGCGGGGCCCGGCGGTGCGAGCGCGGTGGGGGCCTCAGTGCTCATCGCCGGCCACCCGAGCCGTGGCCGTGGCGGCGGCCGGTTCCGGTACGAGCGCGCCGTCCCGCAGCTGCACCTCGCGGTCCGCGTACGCCGCCACCTGGGCGTCGTGGGTGACCACCAGGACCGCGGTACCCGCCTCGCGGGCCGTATGCACCAGGGCTGTGAGGACCTGCTCGCTCGCGAGGGAGTCGAGCGCGCCGGTCGGCTCGTCCGCGAAGATCACCTTCGGTTCGGTCACCAATGCCCTTGCCATGGCCACCCGTTGGGCCTGGCCACCGCTGAGTTCGCCGGGCCGGGACGCGGCCTGTCCGCGGACGCCGAACCGTTCGAGGCAGGCGTCGGCGCGCTGCTCCGCCGCTTGCCGGCGGACGCCGGCGAGCAGCAGCGGCAGCGCCACATTGTCCCGTGCGGTCAGCTCGGGGATCAGTTGGCCGAACTGGAAGACCACGCCGAAGTCGGTGCGCCGCAGCAGGGTGCGCGCGTGCTCCGGCAGGCCGTCCAGGCGGCGGCCCTCATAGGTGACGGCGCCCGCGTCGGGCTCGACGATCCCCGCCATGCAGTGCAGCAGAGTTGACTTGCCGCTGCCGCTCGCGCCCGTCAGGGCGAGGATCTCGCCGGCGGTCAGCTCCACGCTCGCGCCGCGCAGGGCTTCGGTCGCTCCGTAGGACTTGCTCAGGGCGTGGGCGGCCAGGATCGGCGCGCGCCGCGGGCCCGTCGGGCCCGGGGTGCGGCTCGGGGAGTTGTTCATGGGGTGGTGATCTCCTCGGTGAGAGCGGCGATCCGGGCCGCGGTGGTGGTCATCCAGCGCAGGTCGGCATCGAGGTGGGTGAGCGCGTAGTCCGCCGAGAGGACTGTGGCGAGATCGGTGTCCGCGGCGGTCTTGACAGCGGTCAGTTCGCGCATCCGGGCCATATGGGCGGCGCGTTGGGCGAGCAGATGGCCTGCCGGGTCGGCCGCTTCGCCGGCCGCCGCGGCGAGGATGCCGACGACGACCTTGGCGAATATCTCGTTGCTGACGTGCGGCGCGGGCGGGGTGATCTCGCCCAGCCAGCCGGTGAGTTCGCGGATGCCGCGCTCGGTGCTCCGGTAGCGGGTGCGCTCGGGGCCGCCGTCGGCGTCGGTGCCGTCGACCTCCACCAGGCCGTCGCGGACGAGGCGCTGCAGGGTCGTGTACACCTGCGCGTACGCCAGCGGGCGGGCGCCGGGGAAGCGCGCGTCGTGGCGTCGCTTGAGGTCGTAGCCATGGCTCGGCCCACCGGCGAGCAGGCCGAGCAGGACGTGGCGGGTGCTCATGGCCGCAGTATGTACGCGATATATGTACCGAGTACATAGTCGGCCGGGTGGAAGCCAGAAGTGATAACTGGCCCTCCGGTTGGGGAGGCGAGTTGCTAACGCCCCGCCGTCACCGCATACGCCTCCACCGACCACAGCGAATAGCCGAAGCGGGTGGCGCGTTTGTCGCCCTGGATGCGGAGGAAGCGGACGTCGGGCTGGTCCATGCGGATCGACTCGCGGCCGCCGCGGGAGTCGGTGACCGTGGCCGCGTCGCGCCAGTTGCGGCCGTCCTTGGAGACCTGGATGCGGTACCGGGAGGCGTGGGCGTCCTGCCAGGTCAGGACGACCTGGCCGAGCCGGACCGGTTCGGCGAGCTCCGTCTGCCACCAGGCGCCGTCCGCCACGGGCGAGGACCAACGCGTCCCGGGATCGCCGTCGTTGGCCAGACGGGCCGGGAAGTCCGGGGTCTCGTCGCCGGACGAGGAGGCCTTGGTGCCGCGGGCCAGATCGGGGCCGCCGGTGCGTGGGAAGGCCCGCACGGTGAGAGTGCGGGTCTCGTCGCCGAAGGAGACCGGGACCCGGTAGCTCCCGGCCGGGGTGTCCTTGTCGATGCGCACCTCGACGGGCACGTCCACGGTGGCTCCGCGCGGTACCCGCGCCTGCTCCGGGACCCGGGCCTCGACACCCTTGGGTGCCTTCGCGGTGAGCTTGCCGCGCACCTCGGCGGGGCGCCGCGAGGTCAGCCGCGCCGTCACGCGCTCGGCGGGACCCCCGATCTGCGCGTCCGTCTCGGACCGCTCCAGGCTCAGCCCGGCGCGCCCGCCGTCCGCGTACCAGGGCACGATGTGCCGTACGCTGCTGGCCCGTTGACGACCCTCGGGCGGTCCGGCGCGGCCCGCGGTGCCCTCGCCGACGACCCGCAGGGCGTCCGCCTTCAGACCTTCGGTCTCCGTCTCCGTCCAGCCGCCGCCGGACAGCTCGCCGAGATTCCGCCAGCCCTGGCCCGGCACATGGGCCTGCAGGAAACCGCTGCGCTCCGCGGGATCCGCGAGCACGGTGACCGCTTCGAGCGGGCGCGGGCGCGGCAGGCGCACGGTGTACGAGCCGCGCTCCTCCTTCACCCGGTCGGGGGCGCCGGACGCGCCGTTCCAGTCCGCCGCCGTCTTCTGCACCCGGTCCAGGAACGGGTCGAGGACGCCCTTGCCGACCGTCACGCGGCTCGACTCGAGCGTGTCCCGCAGCGCGTCGAGGCGGCGCGCACCCGACCACGCCTCGGCGCCGTCGCCGCGGGTCTGCGCCCCGAGCAGGTCCACCGCCTGCTCGCCGGCCCGGCCGTAGCGCGACAGCTGGTCGAGCCAGGGGCCCGCCTCGTCCGCCAGCTCCGTGTCCGCGAGCCGCTCGGGCGCCTGACGCATCGCGGTGAACGCCGCCCGCAGCGCCTTCGCCGCCCGATCGGCACGCTGCCGGTCGCCGGACGGCCGCGCCTCGAAGAACTCCTCGACGAGCGGCCGCAGATACGCCGACTCGTCCGCGCCGAGCACCGAGGAGGCGTGGTTCCCGGCCAGCGCACGGACCGCAGGCAGCCGCTTCGGGTCGCCCTCCGCCAGATCCTCGACCGCGGCCTTCCAGGACTCTCCCGGCCGGTACGCCTTCGGGTTCCAGGCGTAGTCGGCCGCAGTGAACAGGGGGATACGGGAGGCGGCGGGCTGCTCCATCGCATTGGCGAGCAGGGCGGCGGAGCCGGCCGCGACGGCCGGTTCGCGGCCGGTGTACGGGCCGAGGAAGAGCCGGTCCTGCGCGTAGTCGTTGACCGGATAGTTGTCCATGGTGACCAGCGGGTGCCCGAACGCCCTGCGGGCGCCCTCGAGTTCACCGCCGGTGATGGTCTTCGGCACCACGCCGACACCGGTCCAGGCGACCTGCACGCGCGCGTCGAGCCGCTCGGCGAGCGAGGTGCGGTACGCGGTCGTACCGTCCTGGTAGTACTCGGTAGGCATCAGGGTCAGCGGCTCGGCGCCCGGATGGCGCTCGGCGAGATGCGCGGCCACCGCATTGGCGACCTCCGCGTGCGCACGGGCCGCCGCATCGGGTCCCGAACCGAAGGTGTCCGCATCCTGCCTGCAGTGCCACTCGCTGTACGACACGTCCTGGAACTGCAGTTGGAAGGCGCGCACCCCGAGCGCCCACATCGCTTCGATCTTGCGGGTGAGTGCCTTCACATCGTCCTTGGACGACATGCACATCGCCTGGCCCGGCGCGACCGCCCAGGCGAACGTCACATGGTTCGCCTGCGCCTGTTTCGCGAGCGCCCGGAAGTCGGCGCGCTGTTCGGCCGGGTACGGCTCGCGCCAGCGGGCGGTACGGAACGGGTCGTCGCCGGGTGCGTACAGATACCGGTTCTGCTTGGTGCGGCCCATGAAGTCGAGCTGGGCGAGGCGCTGTTCGCGGGTCCACGGCGTGCCGTAGAAGCCCTCCGTCATGCCGCGGACCGCCGTGCCCGGCCAGTCGCGGACCTTCACGCCCGCGACCTTCCCGCCGGAGATCACCTGTCGCAGGGTCTGCACCGCGTGGAAGAGGCCGTCGGGCCCCGAGCCCTGAAGGGCCACCGTGTCGCGGTCCTGGAAGCGGCCGACCGCGAGCCGGTAGCCGCCGGACGGCAGATCGCCGCGCGCGGGGGCGCGCAGCGCGGTCAGTGCGCGGTCGGCGCCGGAGTGTCCGCCGGGTGTCGTACCCGCCCGTACCACCAGACCGTCGGCCGGCAGCGCCGCGCCCGCCGGCACCTCGGTGATCTGCCGGGCGCCGGCCTCGCGCAGCAGGGTGCGCAGCGCCTGCACGGCATACGGGTCGGTGCCCTCGTCGGTCAGCAGAATCACCTGGGCGCCGACCGGCACCGAGGTGCCGGAGGGCGCCAGTTGCTGCGGCCGGGGCCACACGGACGGGACGGCGGCACCGTCCTCGCGGTCCGCGGAGCCGAGCGCGGTGCCGCCGGGGGCGTCGTCCCCCGGGGCGGCGAGCGCTCCCGGCGCGCCACCGAGCAGGCCGCCGATGACGGCGGCCACGACGGCGGCCGCCCCCTTGCTTCGCCGGAGCTGCACGGCTTGCCCTGCCCTTCTCTGCATGTCCCCGCGCGGGGGTCCAGGGTGGTGGGAGCCCACCACCACGGCGCCAAGAGTGTCAATGAGAGTGGCCCCTGTGCCAGTTCTGCCGGCACGGTGCGTCGACGATCACCGTGGCGACGGAGCCGGTACCCCGCGTAACCGCGCAGGTACCTGCACAGCACCGAAGTCTGTGAAGCGCCTCACATCTTCCGAATGCCCGCGGGCCGACTGGGTAGGGGCGCGAAAGCCCTGCCCTCGCAGACAAGGAGGCCCTCCGTGGCCGCTTCCGCCCAGCTGCTGCTCGACGCCCTCTCCAAACGCCCGGAGCCGCGCGACCTGCCGGACCTGTCGCTGGTGTCCGGACCCGACTCCGGGTTGCTCGGCTCCTGCTCCTGCGGGTGCGCGGAACCGCCCCTGACGAGTGAGCCGCCACTCGCCGACGCCGCCCCTCTCACCAGCGAACCCCCCCTCGCCGACGCGGCTCCGCTCACCAGCGAGCCCACGGCCACCGGCACCGCCTCCGGCCTGGACCCCTCGGTCCACTAGGCGCCCTCAACTCTCTCCGCGGGACTGCCCGCGTTCTTTCCGCGGACCTGCCCACGCCCTGCCCGGCGTCAGGTCCCGCTCGCCTGTCGCCCGTACGCGTGTCGCCCGTACGCGCCCGGGGTCCCGGCGGACCCGGGGCGCCGGGTGACACTTCCGTACGGCGAAACGGGCAACACCGGGCAAAAGATCAGTGCCGTCCGTACCATCCCCAGTGCACGCCGACCGAGCCGCCGACCCGGCAGTCCGGTCGGGACCGCATGCGGACTGGGGGACGAGGATGAGCCTGGCCCGGCTTGCCGCCCTGTACGGCGTCGACACCAGCCACCCTGTGCCGGCCGACGGTCCGGCCGCCGGCGAGGATCCGGCCGTCGTGGAAGTCCTGGCCGCACTCGGCGTGGACGCCGGCGACGAGGCGGCGGTCACTACCGCGCTCGCCGCCCGCGAGCACGAACTGCGCGACCGGCTCCTTCCCCCGACCCTCGTGCAGTGGCCCGGCCGCCCCGCGCCCGCGCTCGCCGCACTTCCGCCCGGCACCCTGCTCACGGTGCGCACCGAGCAGGGCGCCGTCCTGGCCGGCCCCGCCCACCCCCGACTTCCGCTCGGCGTCCACCGGTTGCGGGCCGAGACGCCCGACGGGCGTACGGCCGAGGCCCATCTCGTCGTACCGCCGGAGCGGGTCCCGGGACCCGAGGGACGCTCGTACGGCCTGCTCGTGCAGCTCTACTCGCTGCTCTCGCGGCGCTCCTGGGGCATGGGCGACCTCGGCGACCTCGCGGAGCTCGCCGCCTGGTCGGGGAGCCGGCTCGGCGCCTCCTTCGTCCAGATCAACCCGCTGCACGCGGGCCTGCCAGGGGCGCCGTCCGACCCCTCCCCGTACCGCCCCTCGTCGCGCCGCTTCCCGGATCCGGTGCATCTGCGGATCGAGGACGTCCCGGAGTACGGGCGGCTCGCACCCGAGGACCGGGCCCGCGTCGAGCCGCTGCTCCGGAGCGCCGCGCGGCTGCGGGACTCGGTGCTCGACGGCGGTGCGCTCATCGACCGGGACGCCGTGTGGGAGCTCAAGGCGCAGGCGCTGGAGATCCTGCGCGCGGTACCGCCGAGTCCCGAACGCCGCGCCGCCCACCGGGAGTTCCTCGACGCGGCCGGAGCGCCCCTCGACACCCACGCGACCTGGTGCGCGCTGGCGGAACGGCACGGGCCCGACTGGCACGCGTGGCCGGCCGAACTGCGTACCCCCGGATCGCCCGGCACCGCACGCGCCCGGGCCGAACTCCGCGACCGCGTCGACTTCCACGCCTGGCTCGCCTGGCTCACCGACACCCAACTCGCCGCCGCCCAGCGGGCCGCGCGCGAGGCCGGCATGGGCATCGGCCTGGTCCAGGACCTCGCGGTCGGCGTGCATCCCGACGGCGCCGACACCTGGGCGCAGCAGGACTGGTTCGCCGCCGGGATGTCGGTGGGAGCACCGCCCGACGCCTTCAACTCCCGCGGCCAGGACTGGGGTCTGCCGCCCTGGCGCCCGGACGCCCTCGCCGATTCGGGCTACGCGCCGTTCCGTGAGCTCCTGCGGGGACTGCTGAGGCACGCGGGTGCGGTGCGCATCGACCATGTGATGGGCCTGTTCCGGCTCTGGTGGGTGCCGGCCGGGCGAGCGCCCACCCAGGGTGCGTACGTCTCCTACGACGCGGAGGCGATGCTCGCGGTCCTCGCCCTCGAGGCGCACCGGGCGGGCGCCCTGGTGATCGGCGAGGATCTCGGCACGGTCGAGCCGGGAGTGCGCGAACGCCTCGCCGAGCGGGGCGTGCTCGGCACCTCGGTCCTGTGGTTCGAGCGGGACTGGGACGGTACGGGTCGTCCGCTGCCGCCCGACCGCTGGCGCGCCGGCTGTCTGGCCACCGCAACCACCCACGATCTGCCGCCCACCGCGGCCCGGCTCGGCGGCGAGCACATCACTCTGCGGGACCGGCTCGGCCTGCTCGCGGAGCCGCCCGAGCAGGCGCGGGCCGAGGACGCCGCCGAGACCGCGGAGTGGCTCGCCCTGTTCGGCACGCTCGGACTGCTCGACGGGCACGCGGGGCCTGGTGGACCCGGCGGCCTCGGTGACGACGAAGAGGCCGGGATCCGGGCCGTCTACCGCTTCCTGCTCCGCACCCCGGCCCCGATGGTCGGCGTCTGGCTGCCCGATGCCGTCGGCGACCGCCGGCCCCAGAACCTGCCGGGCACCCTCGACGAGTACCCCAACTGGCGGCTGCCGATGGCCGGCCCGGACGGCCGCCCGTGCCCGCTCGAGGAACTCGCCGCCTCGCCCCGCCTTGCGGCCCTCTTCGCGGACCTGCGCGCCGCGCGGGACGCGACGGGCGCCGTGCCCGCGGGTTCGTACGGGGACCCCGGGCGCGCGGTGCGCTGAGGCATTCGCTACGTTGGCTTCCGTGGACAAGAAGAACGCCCTGCGCGCCGGCGCCGTAGCAGCCGGTACGACGCTGATGATGCTGCTGATGTCGTCCCCCGCGCTCGCGCTGACGCGTGACGACGGCGACGACCCGGGCCCGGGTCTGAGTGTCGTCGAGACGCTCGGTCTCTATGTCGTGGCGCCCATCGTGCTCTTCCTGGTCATCGCGGGACTCGTGATGATCGGCGACAAGAAGCCGAAGAAGGGCTGACCGTCGCAGCAGCGCCGCGTCCCACCGCACAGCCGCGCCGAGGGCGCCCCCGGACCGTCTCCGTACGGCACCGGGGGCGCCCTCGCCGTCTGCCCGGCGGGATAGGTTGCCGGTCATGAGCGAGCCCCGGACGCCCCCCGAGCCGCCGCACCTCCCGGAGGCGTCCCGCGCCACCGACTGGGATCTGCGGAAGCTGCGCATCCTCAAGGCGCTGAGCGAGCACGGCACCGTCACCGCGACCGCGGAGGCACTCCTGATGACGCCCTCCGCGGTCTCCCAGCAGCTCACCAATCTCGCCCGGCAGGTCGGAGTGCCGCTGCTCGAGGCGCAGGGGCGCCGGGTGCGCCTGACGGACGCCGCGCATCTGGTGCTGCGGCACGCCGAGGCGGTGTTCGCGCAGCTGGAGCGGGCGGACGCCGAGCTCGCCGGGTATGCCCGCGGCGAGGCCGGCGAGGTCCGGGTCGGTGCCTTCTCGACGGCCGTGCCCGCGCTTGTGGTGCCCGCCGTGCGGCGTCTGAGACAAGCCGCTCCCGGGCTCGAGGTGCGGGTCCGCGAGGCGGAGGCGGCCGAGGCGTACGAACTGCTCGCCGGCGGACATGTCGATCTCGCCCTGTCGCTCGCCGCACACGCGCCGACCGCCCGCGACCCGAAATTCACCCGGGTCCCGCTGCTCGCCGACCCGCTCGACGTGGCCCTGCCGTCCGATCATCCGCTGGCCGCACAGGCCGGTCTGCGGCTCGCCGATCTCTCCGGTGAGCGCTGGATCTTCGGCGGCAGCGGCCCCTGGTCGGAGATCACCCGCACCGCCTGCGAGGCCGCCGGGTTCGTCCCCGAGCAGGCGCACAGCGCGGCCGGCTGGACCGCGATCCTCTCCATGGTCGAGGCCGGGATGGGCGTGGCCCTGGTCCCGCGGATGGCCGCGCAGCGGGCGCCCGGTGTGGTGACCCGCACCCTGAGCCCGGACCAGCCCCTGCGGCACGTGGTGGCGGCCGTACGGCGCGGGGCGGAGGACGGGCCGGCCCTGGCCCGGGTGCTGCGTACGCTGCGGGAGGCGGCGGAGGCGTACCGGAGCCCGTACGACGGGCAGACGTGAGGCCGCTGCGGAGTGCCCGGGCCGAGCGATCTTTAAGGTGAGCTGAACGTCACCATCGAAAAGTTTCGATGGACCTGAGTGGTCGGGGCGGCCAAGCTGGTGGTATGCCGACCGAGCGAACCGCCCCCGTGGCCCCCAGCAACGACCCCGCCGACCCGCACGCCAACGACGCGTCGCCGTACGGCGGCGGCGACCCGTACGCCGACTACCGCAGGACCGGTGACTTCGCCTTCACCGACCTCGTCGACCTGGCCGACCGCCGGCTCGGCGGCGGAGTCGTCGCCGCCAACGACGAGTTCTTCGCCCAGCGCGAGAATCTCCTGCTGCGCCACGACGCCGTCTTCGACCCGGAGCACTTCGGGCACAAGGGCAAGATCATGGACGGCTGGGAGACCCGCCGCCGTCGCGGCGCCGGCGCAGACGAGCCCTTCCCGGCCCCCGATGAGCACGACTGGGCCCTCGTGCGGCTCGGCGCCCCGGGCGTGATTCGCGGCATCGTCGTCGACACCGCCCACTTCCGCGGCAACTACCCGCAGCGCGTCAGCATCCAGGCCACCGCCGTCGAGGGCAGCCCGAGCCCCGAGGAGCTGCTCGCCGACGACGTGAAGTGGGACGAGATCGTGCCGGTCAGCCCGGTGCTCGGGCACGCGGCCAACGCCTTCGAGGTCACCACCGGCCGCCGCTACACCCACATCCGCCTCTGCCAGCACCCCGACGGCGGCATCGCCCGCCTCCGGGTGCACGGCGAGGTCGTCCCCGACCCGGAGTGGCTCCGCCTGCTCGGCACCTTCGACCTGCTCGCGGCGGTCAACGGCGGCACGTACGAGGACGCCTCGGACAAGTTCTACTCCTCGCCCACCCAGATCATCCTGCCGGGCACCTCGCAGAAGATGGACGACGGCTGGGAGAACCGGCGCCGGCGGGTGCGGGGCACCAACGACTGGGTGCGCTTCAAGCTCGTCGCCCAGGGCGAGATCCGTGCAGTCGAGATCGACACGGCGTATCTGAAGGGGAACTCGGCGGGCTGGATCGCGCTCAGCGGGCGCGACGGCGAGAGCGGCGAGTGGTTCGAGATCCTCCCGAAGACCCGCCTGCAGCCGGACACGCTGCACCGCTTCAAGCTGTCCGCTCCTGCGGTGGCCACGCATGTCCGCCTCGACGCGTACCCCGACGGGGGCGTCGCCCGTATGCGCCTCCACGGCACCCTCACGGATGCCGGATCCTCCGAACTCCGTTCCCGTCACGCCGAGTTGAACGGCTGACAAGAACTCCTCAATCGCCGGAGGGGCTCAATGGAGCCCCTCCGGCGATTGAGGAGGAAACGGTGAAAGGGCGGGACCGGGGAAATCCCACCCGACGGGGTCAGGAATCCGCAGCCTGGGCGCGCAGGGCCCGGGCCACCCCGGCGCGGGACTCGGACACGAGTCGCCGCAGCCCCGCCCCCGCGCTCGCGGACGCGAGCCACGCATCGGTCGCATCCAGCGTCGCCTGCGACACCTGCACCGCCGGGTAGAGACCGACCGCGATCTGCTGCGCCATCTCGTGGGACCGCGTCTCCCACACCTCACCGACGGCCGCGAAGTACTTCGCCGTGTACGGGGCGAGCAGCTCACGCTGCTCGGTCTGCACGAAGCCCCCGATGACCGCCTCCTGCACCGCATTCGGCAGCTGGTCGGACTCCACGACCGAGGCCCACGCCGCGGCCTTCGCCTCCGGCGTCGGCCGCGCCGCCCGCGCGGACGCCGCGTGCCGCTCGCCCGCCGCCGTCCGGTCCCGCTCGTACTCCGCCGCGATCTCCGTCTCGCCGTACCGCCCGGTCGCCGCGAGCCGTTGCACGAACGCCCAGCGCAGCTCGGTGTCCACGGCGAGGCCCTCGATCGTCTCCTTGCCCTCGAGCAGCGCGCCGAGCAGATCGAGCTGCGCCTCGGTGCGGGCCGTCGCGGCGAACGCCCGGGCCCAGGCCAGCTGGTGGTCGCTGCCCGGCTCGGCGGCGAGCAGCTCGCGCTGGGTCGCCTCGGTCCACCGCTCCAGCAGGTCCGGGCGCCGCTCGGGCGCCGCGTACAGGTCGAGCGCCAGCTTCACCTGCCGGTGCAGCGACTGCACGACGCCGATGTCCGACTCCTTGCCGATGCCGGACAGGACGAGGTCCAGGTAGTCGCGGGTGGGCAGTTCGCCGTCGCGCGTCATGTCCCAGGCGGACGCCCAGCACAGCGCGCGCGGCAGCGAGGCCTCGAAGTCGCCCAGATGCTGGGTGACATGGCGCAGCGACTCCGTGTCGAGGCGGACCTTCGCGTACGACAGGTCGTCGTCGTTGAGCAGGATCACCGCGGGCCGGTGCCGGCCCACCAGCTCCTCGACCTCGGTGAGTTCGCCGTCCACGTCCAGCTCGATCCGGTCGGAGCGGACCAGCTTGCCTTCCCCAAGCTCTCGGCTTCGCTCGAGCAGGGGAGACCCCGATTCGTCGTCGAGGTCGTAGAGGCCGATCGCGATGCGGTGCGGGCGCAGCACCGGCTCGCCCTTCGCGCCCTCCGGCAGCGCGGGCGCCTCCTGGCGGACCGCGAAGGCCGTGATCGTGCCGTTGGCGTCCGTCTCGATCGCCGGGCGCAGGATGTTGATCCCCGCGGTCTGCAGCCATTTCTCGGACCAGGCGCCGAGGTCGCGGCCGCTGGTCTCCTCCAGGGCGCCGAGCAGATCGCTCAGCCGGGTGTTCCCGTACGCATGCCGCTTGAAGTACGCCTGCACGCCGGCGAAGAACTCGTCCATGCCGACGTACGCCACCAGCTGCTTGAGCACCGAGGCGCCCTTGGCGTAGGTGATGCCGTCGAAGTTCACCAGGACGTCGTCGAGGTCCCGGATGTCCGCCATGATCGGGTGGGTGGAGGGCAGTTGGTCCTGCCGGTAGGCCCAGGTCTTCATCGAGTTCGCGAAGGTGGTCCAGGAGTGCGGCCACGGCGACTCGTCCGCGTACGCGAGGCAGGCGATGGAGGTGTACGTGGCGAACGACTCGTTCAGCCAGAGGTCGTTCCACCACTCCATGGTGACCAGGTCGCCGAACCACATGTGGGCCAGCTCGTGCAGGATCGTCTCGGCCCGCGACTCGTAGGCAGCGTCCGTCACCTTCGAGCGGAAGACGTACTGGTCGCGGAAGGTGACCGCACCCGCGTTCTCCATCGCGCCCGCGTTGAACTCCGGGACGAACAGCTGGTCGTACTTCTCGAACGGGTAGGCGTAGTCGAACTTCTCCTGGAACCAGTCGAATCCGAGCCGGGTGACCTCGAAGATCGCGTCCGCGTCCAGGTACTCGGCGAGCGACGGCCGGCAGTAGATGCCGAGCGGCACGCTCTGCCCGTCCCGCTCGTAGGAGCTGTGCACGCTGTGGTACGGGCCCACGATCAGGGCCGTGATGTACGAGGAGATGCGCGGGGTCGGGGCGAACTCCCAGACTCCGTCCGCCGGTTCGGGCGTCGGCGAGTTGGAGATCACGCTCCATCCTGCCGGGGCCTTCACGGTGAACTGGAAGGTCGCCTTCAGGTCCGGCTGCTCGAAGGACGCGAAGACCCGCCGCGCGTCCGGCACCTCGAACTGCGTGTACAGATAGGCCTGTCCGTCCACCGGGTCGACGAACCGGTGCAGTCCCTCACCGGTGTTGGTGTACGCGCAGTCGGCGACCACGCGCAGCTCGTTGGCGCCCGCGAGCAGGCCGTCGAGCGCGATCCGGGAGTCGGCGAAGACGACCGCCGGGTCCAGCGCGTCGCCGTTCAGGGTGACCTCGCGCACGGCGGGCGCCACCAGATCGATGAAGGTCGACGCCCCGCCCTCCGCGCTGTCGAAGCGCACGGTCGTCACCGAGGGATAGGTCCCTCCCTCCTGCGCCCCGCTCAGATCGAGATCGATCTCGTACGAGTGAACGGTGAGCAGCTGCGCACGCTGCTGTGCTTCCTCGCGGGTCAGATTGGTGCCGGGCACGCGGTCATCTCCTCGGTGGTGGCTGACGTCGGTGTTCCGGCCATCCTTCCACGGCCCAGGGGAGAAGAGGGGTGGCAACAAGAGTAGGAACAGGGGTAGCATTCTAGGTATGAAGATCAGTGTGAGCTTGCCGGAGGAGGATGTCGCCTTCGTCGACAAGTACGCGGCGGACAACTCGGTGCAGTCCAGGTCGGCGGTCATACAGGCCGCGATCGAGCTGTTGCGCGCAGCGCGCTTGGAGGCCGACTACGAGGCTGCCTTCGACGAATGGGAAGGAAGTGAGGACGCGGCGTTCTGGGACCAGTTCTCCGGTGATGGGCTGGTCGATGAAGCGAGGTGACATCTACTTGGTCGACTATGAGCCGGTGCGCGGAAGCGAGGCCAACAAGGCTCGTCCTGCAGTGATCGTCTCGAACGACGGCGCGAACGCAGTGGTGGCGCGTACCGGACGCGGCGTGATCACCCTGGTTCCGCTCACCTCCAACACGTCCCGTGTCTATCCGTTCCAGGTGCTGCTCGATGCGGGCGACTGTGGCCTGGCCAAGGATTCCAAGGCACAGTGCGAGCAGGTGAGGGCTCTCGCGCCGGAGCGTTTCCGAAGGCGGCTCGGGGCCGTACCGCGGCAGCGGATGGCGGATATCGACGCTGCCCTGCGTACGCATCTGGCGCTCTGAGCGGACAGCGCGAAGGGGCAGTCACCGATCCCGGTGACTGCCCCTTCCCCGTCTGCGGGTGGCCGGAGGCTGCCTCGTCAGGCGGTCAGCTCCTCCGCCACCAGCTCCGCGATCTGCACCGCGTTGAGCGCCGCGCCCTTGCGGAGGTTGTCGTTGGAGAGGAAGAGGGAGAGGCCGTTCTCGACGGTCTCGTCGTTCCGGATGCGGCCCACGTACGAGGCGTCCCGGCCGGCCGCCTGCAGCGGGGTGGGGATGTCCGAGAGCTCCACGCCCGGGGCGTCGGCGAGCAGCTCGGTGGCGCGCTCGACGCTGATCGGGTTCGCGAAGCGGGCGTTGACCTGCAGGGAGTGGCCGGAGAAGACCGGGACGCGGACGCAGGTGCCGGAGACCTTGAGGTCCTCGATCTCGAGGATCTTGCGGGACTCGTGGCGGAGCTTCTGTTCCTCGTCGGTCTCGTGCAGACCGTCGTCGACGATCTTGCCGGCCAGCGGCAGGACGTTGAACGCGATCGGGCGGGCGTAGACCGTGGCCTCGGGGAAGTCGACCGCGGAGCCGTCGTGGGTGAGCCGGTCCGCGTCGGCGACGACCTGCTTGGCCTGCTCGTGCAGCTCGGCGACGCCGGACAGACCGGAACCGGACACGGCCTGGTACGTGGTGGCGACCAGCGCCTCGAGACCGGCCTCGGCGTGCAGCGGGCGCAGCACCGGCATCGCGGCCATCGTGGTGCAGTTCGGGTTGGCGATGATGCCCTTGGGGCGGTTGCGGACCGCGTGCGGGTTCACCTCGGAGACGACCAGCGGCACCTCGGGGTGGCGGCGCCAGGCCGAGGAGTTGTCGATCACGACGGGGCCCTGGGCGGCGACCTTCTCGGCGAGCGCCTTGGAGGTCGCGCCGCCCGCGGAGAACAGGACGATGTCGAGGCCCGAGTAGTCGGCGGCCGAGGCGTCCTCGACGGTGATCTCGCGGCCCTCCCACTCGATGGTGGAGCCCGCACTGCGGGCGGAGGCGAACAGGCGCAGCTCGTCGACCGGGAACTTCCGCTCGGCGAGAATCCTGCGCATGACTCCGCCGACCTGACCGGTGGCACCGACGATTCCGACCCTCACGGGGACTCCTTACTCCATGACACGACGGTCTCGACACTGTCTCGACCTGGGGACGTCCGCCCCATGATGCGTATGACCGGTGTGTGCTTGTCCAATCCATTGTCCGTCCGTCGGAACGCGAACGTTACGGGCGGGCCGTGCGTCGTAGGGGACGTCGCACGGGTGGACCGGCGCCGCATCGGCGCCGTACGAGTGCCCGGGGAGGGGTGGAGTCTTGCCGCGCGGTGGAGCTGGATCCGATGACCGGCCGGACCCGTTGGGTCCGGACCAGGAGGACCGGGTACGGGCGGTGCTCGCGCTGGCCGGGGTGCCGCAGGCCGAGCTGCAGGACGGTGTGCAGCAGATACGCCTCCGCCTCCTGGAGCGGGCGGCGAACGGCCAGGAGCCGCCGCGCGACGTGTCCGCCTGGTCGGCGGTCGTCGCCTCGAATCTGGCCATGGACTGGCACCGCTCGCGCAGCCGGCAGCAGCGGCTCGGCGAGCGCCTCGCCGCCCTGCGCCAGGATCCGGCCGGCGGCACCGGCGCGGAGGACTCCCGTGTGCTGTCTCTCACAGTCGCCGAGGGCCTCGACGAGCTGACCGACGGCCAGCGCCAGGTGGTCGTCCTGCGCTTCTACGCGGACCTCCAGGTCGGCCGCATCGCCGAGGAGCTCGGCATCCCGGAGGGGACCGTGAAGAGCAGGCTGCACAAGGCGGTACGGGTGCTCAGGACCCGGCTGCACGAGGAAGAGGTGGTGTGACGTGACGGACGAGCAGCCGTACCAGGACCCGCTGACCGTGGCGATCACCGGCGAGCCGATCCCGGACGCGGCCCGCGGCGACGAGACGTATCTCCGCGAACACACGGAGGCGGTACGTGACCTGGCCCTCCTCCGCGCCCACCTCGGCACCCTGGCGGACGAGCTGACGGGGGCGTCGCCGGAGGACCGGTCCCTGACCACGGCACCGCGCGACGGCAGGAGCGTCGAAGACGGACGTCCGGGCGGGAGCGCGGCTCGGGACGCGGGTCCCGTTGCCGACGGGGAGTCGCTCGGCGGCACGACTCCGGCCGGGGCCGGGGGGCGCGCAGAGCCCGGGGAGCCTGCAGAGCCCGGGCCGTCGGCCGAGTCGACGGCCGCGGATCCGGCCGCGACGGCGGCGGGATCCGGCAGCACGGACCCGGCCCGCACGGGGCAGCGGGCCTCGTCGGGCGAGCGGGCCCCCGCGGGCGCCGGGGCTGCGTCGGACACGGGAGCTGTGCCGGGTTCGGCCGGGGGATCCGTTCCGGAGGGCGGGTCCTCGGGTGCGGTGGCCGCGAGTGGATCGGCCGGGGCCGGGGCCCCGGGGGAGGACGCGGGTGCCGGCCCGGGTTCCCCGGCGGCCCTCGGACGCCCGTGGTGGCGGCCGGTGAAGTCGCGGACCGTGGCGTTGCGGGCGATCGGCGTCGCATGTGGGCTCGCCGTGTTCGGCACGGTGCTGTGGCTGGGCCCGCTGGGCGGGACCGGCGGTGGTGAGCAGGATGCCGCCAAGTCCGCCTCCGACACCGGGGCCGGCGACGACGGCGGGTCCGGCAGCATGTCGCCGGAGGGCATGGTCGCCTGTTCCTCGCTGATCGTTGAGGGCACCGTGGAGACCGTCGAGGACCTGTCCGGCATGGACCGGATCACCGTGAAGGTGACGCGCTACTACAAGCCCGCCGACGGCGGCTCCCGGGTCGTCTTCCCGATGGACCAGAACGTCGACCCGCGCCTGAAGAAGGGCGACCACACCCTGATCACCATCCCGAAGGACGACGCGGCACCGGAGAACTGGGCGACCGGCAAGGACATCGCCGACCTCCGCAAGACCGTCCGCGAGGCACTGCCCGGCGCCGCGAAGACCAAGTGCGAGGACTGACACAGAGAGGACCGACACAAAGAGGCGGGCGCCCCCGAGGGGAGCGCCCGCCCGCAGAGCCGTACCCGCTACGGCACGACCTTCTCGATCTGCACACTGCCCGAACCGGCCACCGTACCACGGGCGTTGACGACCTGGACCTCGCCGAAGAACTGCCGTCCCTCGGGAGCGTCCCCGGCCACCACGACCTCGGCCGCGACCTCCGTGGACGCGCCGTTGGCCAGCTTCACCCCGGCGTCACCGTCCACCTTCACCTCGCCGAGCGACGGCGCGAAGTACACGTCCAGGTAGTCGTAGGCGGTGGTGCCGGCCGGCACCGCGTAGGCGTCGACGACGACGGTGTACGTCCCCGCCGCCGGCTCCGGAATGCTCACCGATTCCTCGGAGTCCGCGTCCGCGGACGAGGCGATCACCTCACCGTCCTTGAGCACGGCCAGGTCGAGGTCCGCGCCGCGGTCCTCGGTCGCGCCGATCGACACGTCGAGCTTCTCCGCGCCCTCGGGCACCACGACCTCGGTCTCCTGCGAGGCACCCTGCGCGATGCTCGGCCGCTGCGCGTTCGCCGAACCGAGCGCACCGCCCTGCAGCTTGCCGTCGATCGCCGCGTAGCCGTTGGTCACCTTCCAGTCGACCGGCGACGGAGTGCCGACCTTCGCCTCGTCGACGGTGACGACCTCCGGGTCGAAGGCCACACCGAGCGCGGTGACATCCAGCTTGTACGGGTTGTCGAGATGCGGCGACGTACGGCGTGCCTCGACCTCGATCTCCCAGACACCCGCCTGTGGGTCCGCGTACGACCGCTGGTCGGGGCGGCAGGTGTTGTCCGGGTTGTCGAAGTCGGGGTAGCAGAAGATGGTCGACGTGTCGTCGACCGGCACCCCGTACGGGTGGATCGCGATGAACCGGGTCTGGCTCTTGTCCTTGAGCCCGCCGAGCGCGACCTCCAGGGTCTTCGCGCCCTCGGGGACGGTGACGAAGTACGACTTGGTGCTGTTGCGCTGCACCGAGCCCTTCGCCGAGGTGGTGAAGCCGGGCTTCACCAGGTCCTCGGCGACCACCACGGTCGCCATGATCTGCTTGTCCGTGCCCTCGGTACGCCGGTCGTCGAGCTCGATGATCGCGCTGTGCACGCCCGCCTTGCGCGGCGCCGCGGTCACCTTGATCTTCACCGGCTTGTTCAGCGGCAGGGCGACCGCCCGGGACGACAGCTTGAAGGTGCCGTCGTCGTTCGCGAGGCTCACCCGGTGCGGCACGACCCGCTCGGGCCCGTCGGTACGGGTCACCGTGATCTCGTACGACTTTCGCTTACCGGCCTTCAGACCGCCCTCGCGGTCGTAGAGACCCGTGCCGGGCTTCTTCAACTCCTCGCTGAGCGCGGTGTCCACGGGCGCCTCGACCTTGTACGCGTGGGCGCTCGCGCCCTTGCGCAGGGACTTCCAGGCGGCGACGACGTCGATGAGCCCGGAGCCCTCCTCGTGCGCCGCGACACCGCGGATGTGGTCCGCGGTCGAGGTCAGCGCGGTGCGCAGCTTGGCCGGGGTCAGCTCCAGATCGCGCTGCTTGGCGGCGGACAGGATCAGCGCCGACGCACCCGCGGCCTGCGGCGAGGCCATCGAGGTGCCCTGCAGCATCGAGTAGCCCGCGGGCAGTTCGTAACCCGCCTCCGGCGTCGGGGCGCCGGGCAGCCAGGTCTGGGTGGTGTTCACCGCCGCGCCGGGCGCGGTCAGGGTCGGCGTGAAGCCGCCGTCCTCGCGCGGGCCGCGCGAGGAGAACGGCATCATGGCGTACTTCTTCTGCACCGCCGAGCCGTAGTTGGCCGCCCAGGTCTCCTTGGAGATGGACGCGCCGACCGAGATCACCTTGTCGGCCACCGCGGGGTCGCCGATCGTGTTCAGGCCCGGGCCGCTGTTGCCGGCCGAGATGACCAGCTGGACGCCGTAGGTGTCGATGAGTCGGTTGTACAGCTCGGTCCGGGCGTTGTTGCCGTCGTTGAGCGGCGGCAGGCCGCCGATCGACATGTTGACGATGTCCACGCCGCGCGAGGTGACCAGGTCGATCATGCCCTCGGTGAGCGCGACGTTGGTGCAGCCGCCGCCCCAGGAGCAGGCCCGCGAGGAGACCAGCTTGGCGCCGGGCGCCGCGCCGTTCATCTTCCCACCGAACAGCGAGTTGGCGGCCGTGATGCCGGCGACGTGGGTGCCGTGCTCGGACTCGATGATGCCGATGTTCACGAAGTCGGCCTTGGAGCCGTCCTCGTCGTACACCACGTCCTTGCGGATCTCGACGACGAACGGCACCTGCTCGACGACGTCCGTCTTCGGGTCGTCCTTGCCGAAGTAGCCGACCTGGAAGCCGTCCTTGTACGGCTCGAGGACCTCGTCGTCGGTGAAGTCGCCGTTGTCGTTCAGGTCGACGCGGACGGTGCCGTCGGCCGGGTCGTAGAGGACGCCCCACTTGTCGGTGGTGTCGCCGTCGCGGTTCAGGTCGCCGGCCGCGTCACCGCCGGTGGAGGCCGACTCGCGGAACCAGTTGATCTGGTAGTCGCCCTTCGGCGCCTTCCAGGTGCGGCCGTCGTACGTGAACGACTCGCCGGACACCGGCTCGTTCATGATCCGCCAGGTGCCGTCGCCGTCGATGACGGGGTCGGTGGCGGTGACCCAGTCGACGATCTTGCGCTCGCCGGTGGTGGTCTTCTGCAGCGCGGGGTGGCCGAGGTCGACTNGATCTTGCGCTCGCCGGTGGTGGTCTTCTGCAGCGCGGGGTGGCCGAGGTCGACTCCGGAGTCCAGGATGCCGATCGTCACGCCGCGGCCGTCGGCCTTCGGGTTCTGCTTGACGAAATCGACGGCGCCGGTCTCGAAGGACGGGTTGTACGGGTTCTTGGCCGGCGTCTTCTTGCCGGGTGCGGGGTAGGTCCCGCGGGCCGCGGCCTTCGCTCCCTTGGCCCGGTCGCCGGACGGGGTCGGGTCGTCGAGCTCGATCTCGTGCCGCAGGTCGATGCCGTGCACCGAGGAGAGCTTGGTGGCGCCGGCGATCGCGGCGTCCGCCTTGCCGGTGGGCACGGTGGCCCGTACGTAGCCGAGCTTGTCGTACGTACGTCCCACCGTGCTGCCCTTGACGGCGTCGAGCTGGTCGGCGACCTGCTCGGTGGCGCCGGGCTCGGTGGCGACCATCATCGTGACGGTCTTGTCGCCGTCGGCCTTGGCGTCGGCGAGCAGCTGAGCGTCGGCCGAACCGAGCTTCTTGGCGGCGGACTTGACCGACGGGGCGGGGGCGGCCGGGTCGTCGGCCGCGAAGGCGGGGGTCGGGCCGGCTGCCGCGAGTGCGGCGGTCAGGCCTGCGGCCAGGGTTATTCGGGCCGTACGTCTCGCGCGGGGGCGCGGGCCTTGTGGTGATTCGAGGGTCATCTGCATCCCTGGATGTGTCAGAAAGGGTCCGCTATTCGGGACCGGATGACCGATCAGCTTCGCGTAAGTGACCAGGGTTTGAGGAGAGTTGTCTGTGACAGGGGCCTGTCATGGCGCACTCCCGCCATATGCCATGCGGCGCGAAGTGGGGTCAATCGGCTCTTTCGGTACGCACGGCGCGCCGGCGCGATCCCGGCCAACGGTGCCCCACACTCGGCCCGTGGGGGCCCGCGTCCCGTAACCCATCGGGCTCGCCGGCCCATCCTGCATCCTCAGCCGGTCCGGCATCCTCAGCCCGTCGGGCCCCTCAGCCCATCGGGCCCCCTCAGCCCATCGGGCATCCTCAGCCCGTCCGGCACCTCCAGCCCGCCCGGCGTTTGAGGGCATCTTTCAGCCGGTCCGGCGTTTGAGGACGAGGCCGTCCAGGCCAAACTCCAGCCCGCCCGGCGTTTGAGGGCATCTTTCAGCCCGTCCGGCGATTGAGGACAAGGCCCGTTCAGGGCCGTTGCGGTTCCAGGCATCGGCCTGGCGGCCTCGTCCTCAATCGCCGGACGGGCTTGATATTGGCCTGAACGGCCTCGTCCTCAAACGCCGGACCGGCTGAAGGTGCCGGACCCGGCTGAGGATGCCGGACCCCGCTGAGGATGCCCGACGGGCTGAGGGGGCCCGATGGGCCGAGGATGCCGGACCGGCTGAGGGGGCCCGAGGGGCTGAGGACGCCCGACGGGCTGAGGGGGCCCGAGGGGCTGAGGACGCCCGACGGGCTGAGCGGCCCGATGGGCTGAGGATGCCGGACGGGCTGGACGTGGAGGGGGCGGACGGCCATTCCGGGCAGGGCGATGTACGGGGACCGTTGCCGCATCGTTTACGCGCAGGTCACCCCCGGTGCCAACGATCCAGGAGACGCGGGGAGTTCCCCGCGACCCCGTCGCGTTCGTACCCGGGAGACGCGCCATGCCGCGCACACGTTTCGCCGCCGACCTCGACCGCCGCTCGTTCCTCACCGTCGCGGGCGCCGTCGCCGCCTCGACCGGGATAGGCCTGACCCTGGGCGGAGGAGGCCGGGCCGGCGCCGCCCACCCCGGCCCGGCCGCCGCCCCCGCCCTGTCCCGAAAGGCACCCCCGCCACCCCTCGCCCCCTACACCCGCGGCACCACCCTCCAGTCCGTCGCCGCCCCCGGCACCGTCTCCGGCTTCCGCCGGCTCGGCGACGGCCCCGCCTGGCCCCGCGTGGTCCGCTCCGACCTCGCCGCGGCCAACGGCGGCAGGGACGAACGCCGCACCACGCTCGCCGCGTTCGTCCAGTTCACCGACCTGCACATCGTCGACGTACAGCATCCGCTGCGCTACGAGTACCTGCGCGCGCAGACCACCAGCGCCTGGCGGCCGCAGGAGACGCTCACCGTGGCCGGCGCGGTCTCCCTGGTGGAGCGGGTCAACGCGCTGCGAGGCGCGCCGGCCACCGGCGCACCGCTCGGCTTCGTGATGACCACCGGCGACACCACCGACAACAACGCCCGCTGCGAACTCGACTGGTACCTGCGGGTGATGAGCGGCGGCACCATCACCCCCGACACCGGCGACCCGCGCCGCTACGAGGGCGTGCAGAGCTCCGGACTCCCGCTCTACTGGCACCCGGGCGACGACCTCCGCGACGCCGACAAGCGCCTCGGCTTCCCCCGCATCGACGGCCTGCTCGACGCCGCCCGCCGCCCGGTCCGCAGCCCCGGCCTCAATGTCCCCTGGTACGCCACGGTCGGCAACCACGACGTCCTGCCGGGCGGCTGCTACGCACCGGGCGACGAGGGCTGGTTCCGCGACTTCGCGGTCGGCGGCCGCAAGCTGATGTCGCTCGACGAGACACGCGGGGACGCCTTCTGGCGCACCGTCAAGAAGGGCCTCGACCCGAAGGGCGCCCGGTTCCGCGAACTGATGCGCACGGAGGCCCGCCGGCTGCGACCGGTCACCCCCGACCCGTCCCGCGCGCCGTACACGCCCGCCGAGTACGTGAAGGCCCATCTCGACCCGGCCCGCACCGGCCCCGGCCCCGTCGGCCACGGCTACACCGACGAGAACCTGGACACCGACACCCGCCACTACAGCTTCCGCATCTCCGGCGACGTCATCGGCATCAGCCTCGACACCACGGACGCCGGCGGCCACTACGAGGGCTCCCTCGGTACGGGTCAACTGCGCTGGCTGGAGCGTACGTTGAAGGGGAACCGGGACGCGTACGCGATCGTCTTCAGCCACCACACCGGCGCCACCATGCGCAACACGCGCCCCGACCCGGCCCGCCCCGACGAGACCCGGCACGGCGGCGACGAGCTCACCGCCCTCCTGGCGCAGCACCGCAATGTGCTCGCCTGGGTCAACGGCCACAGCCACAAGAACGCGATCACGGCGCACGACGGCTTCTGGGAGATCTCCACCGCCTCGCACATCGACTTCCCGCAGCTGGCCCGCGTGATCGAGCTGACCGACAACGGCGACGGGACGCTGTCCCTCTTCACCACCCTGATCGAGTCCGCGGCCCCGCACCGCACCGACTTCGACGACCTCTCGGAGCCCGGCCTCGCCGCCCTCTACCGCGAACTCTCGCTCAACGCCCCCGGCGCCAAGCAGACCCTCTCCGGCACCCCCGCGGACCGCAACACCGAACTCGTCCTGCGCAAGCCCTGATGCACACCCGCCGCCCCGCGGACCTCAGCACCGACCCGGCCCGCGGGGCACCGCGCCATTCACCGCGGCAGCACCATCACATACGCCGCCGGCTCGCGCTCGTCGGAGGCCATCAGCGCGGTACGCACCACCGCCGCCTGCTCGTCCATGGCCTCCCGCAGACGACGGGGCGGGACATGCACCACGGTGATCCCGAGCCGCTCCAAGTGCTCCCGCCTGCGGGTGTGTTCGCGCCAGTCGTCCGCAGTCTCGTCGAAGCCGTCCGGCAGCCGCCCGGCCGAGCCGGTGTCGAGTTCGAGGGCGACCGCCTGGTCCGGCCAGTACGCGTCGACACCGCCGAGGTGCGGGCCGCCGGGCAGCCGCAGGTCCACGTTCCACAGCGGGTCCGGCAGGCCGTACTCGCGCACCATCCGATAGAGCCGGTCCTCGGCGATCAACCGCCCCTCGGCACGCAGTGCGTCGACCGCGCCGCTCACCTGCGGCCGGCCCAGGAGCCGCGCCCTGGTGAGCTCGGCGACCAGCGCGGCCGGCTCGCAACTCCCGCTGCGCACCGCCTCGGTGAGCAGTCGCCGGACCGTCTCGCAGTCGCCCGAGCCGTCGGATTCGCCGGAGCGGGCGTGGCTGTCCAGGTCGGCCACCGCATCCGCGAGCGCACGGGCCGCGGGAGCGACCGGGAGCCCGGTGATCCACTGCGGGGCGGGCAGCGTCTGCGTCCGCACCAGGCCGGCGAAGCCGACGGAGCGCAGCCGCCGGGTCCGCGGCACGAGCACATCGATCCGGTCGAGCGAGAGCAGCGGGGGAGCGGACGAGAAGCCGTGCAGCGCGAGCGCCGCGAAACCGGTGAGCACCGCGTCCCCGTACGGTGACCCGGTCTCCGTACGACCGCTCGCGCCCTGCCGCGGCACCCGGGCCAGGGGCGGCCGGCCGGCGTAGAGGAGTACGGCGTGCAGGCGCTCGTCGCTGGTCGGAGGTCCGGGCCGGAGCAGGAACACGCCCGGCAGGAGCTGTTGCCAGGGACCTCCGGGCCGGGCGGCGGCCAGGGCGTCCGCGGGACGTACGCCCTGGGCGCGCAGTTGGGCCGTGGTCAGCACGCGGCCGCCGGGGGGCGGCGCCTGCGGGGTGGTGTGCGGCAGTGAAGTGTCGGACGACAGCGGGGTGTTGTGGTTCATGAACCCGAGATTCCCGCGTCTCGGGCGGACCCTAACGGCTGTTACACGCTCGTCGGAGAATCCGGACAACACGGCCCTAAAGTACGGGAGTTCGAGTACCGAAAGGCGCTGGTCCGAATGGGGGTTACGGGCCCCGGCGGAAGCGTCCGTCACAGCTCGGTACGGGCACCCCACCCCGCTATAAGAGCCCCTCCGGCGATTGGGAGGCCCGTCCGGCAGGACTTTCGGGAAGGGGCGGGGTGGGGAACAAACAGCGCTACCGATCCACCGCCGCCGCATCGCACGCCTGCCCCCGCAGCGAGCGCGCCAGATCGTCCCGGGCCTCGAGGACGAGGCGCCGCAGCGCCGGCGCCGCGGACTCGTGCCCGTCCAGCCAGGAATCCGCGGCGCTCAGCGTCGCCCCGTCGCTCTGCAGCGAGGGGAAGAGCCCGCTGACCACGTCCATGCCGATCTGGATCGACCGCTCGGCCCACACCCGCTCGATCGCCGCGAAGTACATGGGCGCGTACGGCGCCGTCAACTCCCGCTGGGACGACTGCTGGAAGCCCGAAATCGTCGCCTCCACCAGCGCGTTGGACAGCGCGTCGGACTCCACCACCTGCGCCCAGGCCTGTGCCTTGACCGCCGCGGACGGGCGCGCCGCCAGACAGCGGACCTGGTGGCGCTTGCCGGAGGCGGTGTCGTCGCGCGCCAGCTCGGCCGAGAGTCGCGCCTCGTCCGCGGCGCCGTGCGCGGCGAGCGGCTCCAGGAAGGCCCAGCGCAACTCCTGGTCCACATCGAGACCGTCGATCTTGGCGGAACCCTCGAGGAGTCCGTCGAGCAGCTGCAGATCGGCCTCGGCGGAGGCGACCGAGGCGAAGAACCGGGCCCAGGCCAGCTGCTGTTCACTGCCGGGCTCAGCATTGCGCAGCTCGCGCAGCGCTCCCTCGGCGAGGCGTCGGCCGGCCGCCTCGCGGTGCTCCGCCGCGGTGTACAGGGTCAGCGCCGAGCGGGCCCAGGTGTGCAGCATCTGCAGCACACCGATGTCCGACTCGCGGCCCGCGAAGTCGAGGACGAGCGAGACGAAGTCGCGGGCCGGCATCAGCGCGTCCCGGGTCAGGCTCCACAGCGCGGACCAGCACAGGGCGCGGGCCAAGGGGTCGGTGATGTCCCCGAGGTGCGCCCGCAGGGTGTCGAGCGACCGCTCGTCGAAGCGGATCTTGCAGTACGTGAGGTCCTCGTCGTTGACCAGGACGAGGTCGGGCCGCTCGGCCCCGGCCAGCTCCGCGACCACGGTGCGCGGTCCCGACACGTCCACCTCGGCGCGGGCGTAGCGGGTCAGGTCGCCGTCCGGGGTGCGCCGGTAGAGGCCGACGGCCACCCGGTGCGGGCGGAGCTCCGGGTGCGAGTCGGCGGCTTCCTGGAGCACCGCCAGTTCGGTGATGCGCTCGGCGGCGTCGTAAGTGACCTGCGGGGTGAGCGAGTTGACGCCCGCGGTCTGCAGCCAGGCGCGCGACCAGCCGGCCATGTCGCGCCCCGAGGTCTCCTCCAGTACGGCGAGCAGATCGCCGAGCCGGGTGTTCCCGTACGCATGCCGCTTGAAGTACCGCCGCGCGCCCTCCAGGAAGGCGTCCTGCCCGACATAGGCCACCAACTGCTTGAGCACCGAGGCGCCCTTGGCGTACGTGATGCCGTCGAAGTTGAGCTTGGCGTCCTCGAGGTCGCGGATGTCCGCGGTCACCGGGTGGGTGGAGGGCAGCTGGTCCGCGCGGTACGCCCAGGCCTTGCGGTTGTTGGCGAAGGTGGTCCAGCCGTTGGTGAAGCGGGTGGCCCCGACCATCGAGAAGGTGCCCATGAAGTCGGCGAAGGACTCCTTGAGCCACAGGTCGTCCCACCACTGCATGGTCACCAGGTCGCCGAACCACATGTGCGCCATCTCGTGCAGGATGACGTTCGCCCGGCGCTCGTAGGACGCGCGGGTCACCTTGGAGCGGAAGACGAACTCCTCGCGGAAGGTGACACAGCCCGGGTTCTCCATCGCGCCGATGTTGTACTCGGGCACGAAGGCCTGGTCGTACTTCCCGAAGGGGTACGGGTAGTCGAAGTGGTCGTGGAAGAAGTCGAGCCCCTGCTTGGTGACGAGGAAGATGTCGTCCGCGTCGAAGTACCGGGCGAGGCCCTTGCGGCACAGGGCGCCGAGCGGGATCTCCAGGGCGCTGCCGTCCTCGAAGGTCCGCCGGTAGGTGTCGGTCACATAGTGGTACGGGCCCGCGACGACCGCCGTGATGTAGGTCGAGATCGGCTTGGTCTCGGCGAACCGCCAGACGCCGTCCTGCAGTTCGCCCGCACCGCCGGACCACACCGTCCAGCCCTCGGGCGCCCGCACCTCGAAACGGAACGGCGCCTTCAGGTCCGGCTGCTCGAAGTTCGCGAAGACCCGGCGGGCGTCGGCCGGCTCGTACTGGGTGTAGAGATAGACCTCGCCGTCCTCCGGGTCGACGAACCGGTGCATCCCCTCGCCGGTGCGGCTGTAGGCGCACTGGGCGTCCACCACCAGCACGTTCTCCTCGGCGAGGTCCTCCAGGGTGACCCGGGTGCCGTCGAAGACCTCGCCCGGGTCGAGGTCCCGGCCGTTCAGGGACACGGCGTTCACCGTGGGGGCGACGAGGTCGGCGAAGCTTGCGGCCCCCGGCTCGGCGCAGCGGAACCTGATGGTGGTGACCGACCTGAAGCTGCGCGGTGCTTCGCCCTCCTCGGCGTCACCCACCGCGGACCGCAGATCGAGGGCCACCTCGTACCCGTCGACGGACAGCAGGGCGGCCCGCTCGCGGGCCTCGTCGCGGGTCAGGTTCTCACCGGGCACGGGCACTCCTTCGTGGCACGTACGTGATCGTTCGGCGTCGTTCGTCGGCGGCGTTCGTCGGCGTTCGTCGTCGTTCGGCGTCGTTCGGAATGGCTACGATCCTGCCATGTGGCCTCCCGGGCGGACATCCGGGAATGGGTTCACCGCGGAGGGCGTTGGCGAGTCCGGGGGCTGTGCTCCCTGATGCCCATGCTGATGCCCGTGGATCCGACCCGAGGAGAGACATGACCACCACCCCGTCCCAGGACAAGGTCGTCGCCGACTTCTGGTTCGACCCCCTGTGTCCCTGGGCCTGGATGACCTCGCGCTGGATGCTCGAGGTGGAGAAGGTCCGCCCCGTCGAGATCCGCTGGCACGTGATGAGCCTCTCCGTGCTGAACGAGCCGAAGATCGACGAACTCCCCGAGGAGTACCGCGAGCTGCTCACCTCCGGCTGGGGCCCGGTCCGCGTGGTGATCGCCGCGCAGGAGGAACACGGCCCCGAGGTGCTCGGCGATCTCTACACCGCACTCGGCACCCGCTTCCACAACAACGGCGAGGGCCCCACCCGTGAGGCGATCCTCGGTGCCCTGGAGGACGTCGGACTGCCCGCCTCGCTCGCGGACTACGCCGACTCCGACCGTTACGACAAGCAGCTGCGCGCCTCCCACAAGGAGGGCATCGACAAGGTCGGCCAGGACGTCGGCACCCCGGTGATCGCGGTGCCCGGTGCGGACGGCGAGCAGATCGCCTTCTTCGGGCCCGTCGTCACGCCCGCCCCGCAGGGCGAGGCCGCGGCCCGCCTCTGGGACGGCACCCTGCTGGTGGCCGGCACCCCCGGTTTCTACGAGATCAAGCGCACCCGCACGGAGGGCCCGGACTTCTCGAACCTCTGAGGCGTCCGCTCGTACACGGCCCGTACGGACAGAAGGCCCCCCGCAAGTCACGTCCTTGCGGGGGGCCTTCCTTGTACCGCCTGCCCGGTGAAGGTTGAGAAGACGATCACGAGCAAGGCGTGCGCGGGGCACTGGTCGCCGAGTGCTTATTGCGACTATGTTGCAAGTGCAGGCTAACAGCAACATGGCGCCCGCGCCGCCCGGCGTACCAGGACGCCGGCCGGAACGCCGAAGCCCCCGCTCGCGGCCTGCGAACGGGGACTTCGGGGGAGTGCCGGTCAGCTCTCCTCGGCGGGCGCCCGGCGCGCCCGGACCCGCTGCAGCGTGTAGCCGGTCGCGGCGAGGAACGCGGTCAGACCGCCCGTGTAGTAGAGCTGCTCACGAGTGCCGGGCTCGCGGGCCATCAGTACGAAGACGGTCACCATGCCGGCGAGCGCGATCCAGGTGAGGTACGGGTACGCCCACATCTTCACCACCAGCTTCTCGGGCGCCTCGCGCTCGAGCCGGCGGCGCATGCGCAGCTGGGACGCGGCGATGAAGAACCAGACGACCAGGATGATCGCGCCGATGATGTTGAGCAGCCAGGCGAACACCGTCTCCGGGTACCAGTAGCTGAGCAGCACGGCGAAGAAGCCGAAGCAGCTGGAGGCGAGCACCGCGTTCCGCGGCACGCCGCCGCTGATCCGGCCGAGCCGCTTCGGGCCCTGGCCGCGGGCCACCAGGGAGCCCGCCATCCGCGAGGCGCCGTAGATGTTGGCGTTCATCGCGGAGAGCAGCGCGACCAGGATGACCACGTTCATGATCTGGCCGGCCGCGGGCAGTCCGAGGTGCTCCAGGGTCACCACGTAGGAGCCCTTGTCGGGGTTCGGCAGCGCGGAGTTGTTCCACGGGACCAGGGTCACGATGACCGCCATGGAGCCGACGTAGAAGATCGCGATGCGCCACATCGCGGCGCGGACGGCCTTCGCCACGCCCTGCACCGGGTGTTCGGACTCGGCGGCCGCGATGGTCACGGTCTCCAGACCGCCGTACGCGAAGACCGAGGCGAGCAGGCCGACGATCAGGCCCTCGCTGCCGTTCGGCAGGAAGCCGCCCTCGCCGGTCAGATTGGTCATGCCCGGGGCGTCGTTGCCCGGCAGTACGCCGAGGATGGCGAGCACGCCGATGCCGAGGAACAGGCCGATCGCGCCGATCTTCAGGGCGGAGAACCAGAATTCGAACTCGCCGAAGTTCCGTACGGCGGCCAGGTTGGTGGCGCAGAACACCACCATGAAGACCAGCACCCAGACCCACTCGGCGACGCCGGGCACCCAGCCGTGCATGATCTTCGCGGCGCCGATGCCCTCCAGGCCGACGGCCACACAGAGCAGGAACCAGAACGACCAGCCGGCGGTGAATCCCGCCCACGGCCCGATCGACCGCTCGGCGTGCACCGAGAACGATCCGGACGCCGGGCTCGCCGCCGACATCTCGCCCAGCATGCGCATCACCAGCATGACGAGGGCGCCCGAGATGGCGTACGCGACGATGATCGACGGACCCGCGGCGGCGATCGCGGCACCGGAGCCGACGAAGAGCCCGGCCCCGATCACCCCGCCGAGCGCGATCATGGACAGATGGCGCTGCTTGAGGCCGTGCGACAGGGTCGTGCCCGCGGTGTCGGTCGCGGTGTCATCGGCGGTGTCGGCGGTGTAGGTCTCGACGGGCGAGGTGTCCGCCGTGGGCGAGGAGTCCGTTTTGGCCTCGACAGTCCCGGTGGAGGGAGATGTCCGAGTCATGGGCTTGATGGTCCAGTACGTGAGACGACAGTCCGGCCCGGACAGTCTGAGCGCCCGCTTGGCGCGGATGAACCCGTGGACCGCTATCCGGACAACTCGTTCACTTTCCGTGCACGTTCACGCCACTCCCGTAGCCCCGCCACCACAAGGACCGCCCCGGTGGCCGCCGTCGACCACAGCAGCTGCGGCCGCGCGGTGTCGTCCGTGAGCATCAGACCCACCAGGGCCGCCATCGCCGCCAGCGCGGCCCAGGTCAGATACGGGAAGGCCCACATGCGCAGCACCAGCCTCTCGGGCGCCTCCCGCTCGATCCGGCGCCTGAGCCGCAGTTCGGACACGGCGATCAGCGCCCAGACGAAGATCAGTACGGAACCGACCGCGTTGAGCATGTAGAGGAACACCGAGTCCGGCCACTCCAGATTGAGCAGTACGGAAACGAAGCCGAACGCCACCGAGGCCAGCACCGCACGCCGTGGCACCCCGCCGCCCGACACCTTCAGCAGTCCGCGCGGTGCCTCGCCGCGCTCGGCGAGCGAGAAGACCATCCGGGACGAGCCGTAGAGATTGGCGTTCAGGGCCGAGAGCAGGGCCACGAACACCACGATGTTCATGATCTGCCCGGCCGACGGGATGCCGATCGCGTCGAGCACCTTGACGTAGGGACTCAGACCGGCGCTCTGCTCGGTCCACGGCAGCACGGTCACGATCACCAGCATCGAACCGACGTAGAACAGCAGGATCCGCCAGACGGCACTGCGGACCGCGCGCGACACCGAACGCGCCGGATCGTCCGACTCCGCGGCCGCGATGGTGACGACCTCGAGCCCGCCGAAGGCGAACACCACGGCGAGCACCCCGGAGACCACGCCCTGCACGCCGTTCGGGAAGAAGCCGCCGTGTCCGGTGAGATGGGTGAGACCCACCGGGTCCGTGTCGGGCAGCACGCCGAACACGGCGAGCACGCCGAGCCCGAGGAAGAGCACGATCGCCACCACCTTGAGCGTGGCGAACCAGAACTCGAACTCCCCGAAGTTCTTCACCGCCGCCAGGTTGGCCACCGTGAAGACCACCATGAAGACCAGCACCCAGGCCCACTGCGGCACCGGCTCGACCCAGCCGTGCGCGATCTGCGCGGCCGCCGTCGCCTCCACGGCGAGCACCACCACCAGCAGGAACCAGTAGAGCCAGCCCACCGTGAATCCGGCCCAGCGGCCGATCGCCCGCTCGGCATGCACCGAGAACGCCCCGGACGCCGGCATCGCCGCCGACATCTCCCCGAGCATCCGCATCACCAGGAACGCGAGCGCCCCGGCGACCAGGTACGAGACCACGATGCCGGGCCCGGCGAGCGCGATACCGGCACCCGAGCCGACGAACAGGCCCGCCCCGATCACCCCGCCGAGGCCGAGCATGGTCAGGTGGCGCTGTTTGAGACCTCCGGCGAGCGGCTCCGGAGTGAGGCCGTCCGTGAGCGGTTCCCCGGAGCCGGCCTTGGCATCGTGCATGAGCGGAAGCGCCTTCGTACAGGATCGGGAGCGGCTCCCGTCTTTGGTGGGACCCCACAGTCTCTCCCGCCCGGACTCCGGGGCGCAAAAGCCCGCACTCCGGCCGTCGCCCCAGTGACCAGCATCACGTCGCCCTCGACGGGCCGTTGTGCATGACTGGAGGCGTTGTGAGGACTCCACCACATGGTCGACGCCCCCTTTGTCGGTGCCTCATGGTGATCGGGCGGGGGGCCGTGGGCTAACGTCGCGGTGTCCTGGCCCGCTCTGTCCGCCCGCCACCGTCCCCTCGCCTCCCCTGGAGCCCGTATGAGCACCGCCGCCGTCGCCACCCGTCCCGGCGAGGTCCTCGCCGACCTGCTGCCCGCCTCCAGGACCCGGGACATCGCCCTGGTCGCCGGCGGCGCCGTCCTCACCGGCATCGCCGCCCAGATCGTGGTGCCGGTGCCCGGCTCCCCGGTCCCGGTCACCGGTCAGACCTTCGCCGCGCTCCTGGTCGGCACCGCGCTCGGCGCCCGCCGCGGCCTGCTCTCGCTCGCCCTGTACGCGCTGGTGGGCATGGCCGGGGTGCCGTGGTTCCAGGGCGGCACGGCCGGCTGGGGCGGCGCCTCCTTCGGATATGTGCTCGGCATGCTGGCCGCCGCGGGCGTCGTCGGCGAGCTCGCCCGGCGCGGCGGCGACCGTTCGATGCTGCGGATGGCGGGCACGATGGCCGTCGGCTCCGCGGTGATCTACGCGGTCGGCGTGCCGTGGCTGGCCGCCTCCACCGGGATGTCGCTGAGCGCCGCCGTCGCCGCGGGCCTGGTGCCGTTCCTGATCGGTGACGCCCTCAAGGCCGCGCTCGCCATGGGCGCGCTGCCCACCAGTTGGAAGCTGATCGGCCGCCGCGACTGACACCCCGGCGCCACAACTGCGTACGCCGACGGGCTCTGAAAGACCGGAGCCCGTCGGCGTATTCGCGGGTAGATTCGCCGGTTCACCGAACGGCGCGGGGGAGACGATGGTGCGACACACGTGGTCCGGGGCCGGCGCGGCCGTCCTGTGCGCGCTGCTGCTCGCGGCGTGCAGCGGCGGCGGGAAGGCGGACGACGGCGGCAAGGGCGGCAGCAGTGCGTCGAAGCCCGCGAAGCCGTCCGGCCCCGCCCGCCTGAAGGCCCGCTGGCAGGAGCCCGTGGCCGGGAACCTCGACTGGGTCTGGACCGGCCACGACATGTTCGTCGTACGGACCGGGAACGGCGGCAAGTCCTCGCCCGGCGGCCTGGCCGGCCACGACGCCAGGACGGGCGAGCAGCGCTGGAAGCTGCGCATGCCCAAGGGCACCGACGGCGTCTGCACCATGACGCGGCAGCCGAACGCCGACGGCATCGGCGCCGTCGTCTTCGCCACCCGCACCGAGCACCCGGACCAGGGCATCCGGCGCGACTGCACGACGGTGGGCGCCCTCGACATCACCACCGGCGAACTCCTCTGGACCGAGCGCGGCACCGAGCAGCTGCGCGCCGTCAGCCTCGGCAGGTCAGTCCTGAGTCTCACCCGCTGGGAGACCGGCGTACTGCAGCGCTTCGACGCCCGCAGCGGCAAGCGGCTCGGCACGCTCGGGACCCCGGACAGCGAGATCGACGACACCTTCCACGACGGCACCCGGATCGCCGTCGGCGACGACGCCCGCAAGTCCTTCACGCTGTACGACGCCGAGTCGGGCAAGCGCCTGTGGAGCTCGCCCGCGGGCACCGAACTGCGCCGCATCGTCACCTCCGAGCCCGTGACGACCCTGGAGGTCAGGGTCGGCGGCAAGATCTCCACACGCACCTACGACAAGCGCGGCAAGGTGCTCCGCACCCTCGTGCGCGACAAGCAGATCCATACCTCCGAGCGCGGCTTCGAGGGCGACCGGCACCCGGCCGACGACGGCAACACGATCGCGAAGCCCGGCCTCGTCCCGCAGTTCGTCCTCGGCGACACCCTGGTCACCCACCTCGAGGACGAGCCCGCGAAGACTGTCGACGACGCGCACCAGGTCTACAAGGCCGACCACGCCTACGACCTGACCGCCGGCAAGCTGCGCTGGAAGTCCGAGGAGGAGGAGCACCGGCCCGAGCTCTTCGCGGCCGGGGCCGGCACCCTGCTCGCCACCGTGGCCGACGCCAAGGGCGTACGGCTCCTTGCCGTCGACCCCGAGGACGGCCGGCGCAAGACCCTGGCCACGCTCGGCCCGGCCGACGGGAGCGACCGGGTCAGGCCGTTCGCCTGGGACGGCGAGCGGCTGTACGCCAGCAAGGGCGACTCCGTCGCCGCCTACCCACTGACCCGCGACGACCTGAGGTAGCGCCGCCTAGGAGCTACCTCCCGCCGGCGGAATGTTGTGGTTCAGGCGGAACAGATTCTCCGGATCGTGCTCGCCCTTGACCCGGGTCAGCCGCTCCCAGCTGTCCCGCTCGTAGCCGTCGCGCACCTGCTCCAGGCCGAACCGGCCGAAGAGATGGTTGAGTTGACGGCCGACGCGGTGCGGCTCGAGCGGGGCGAGAATCCGCTCGTGCGTCGCCCGCGCGGTCGCCCGGTCCCTGCTGAACAGCACGGAGAGCACGGTCACCAGGAAGTCCGCGTCCCGGTGTCCGACCGCGTTCGGCACCTCGGGCGCCCGACCGAGCGCACCTCCCAGATGCTTGACCTGCACCACCGCGGACTCGCGCGCCTCCGCCCCGGCCAGACTCCCGAGCGCCTGCGGCGAGAGCCCCGTCACCAATGCGTTGTCCCCGTCGTACGGGTGCGGCTCCGGCGGATCGCTGTGGATGGTGTGGCTCTCGGTGTACGGCATCTCCCGCAGCCGGTCCGCGAGCCGCGGCGCCACCTTGCGCAGCGGCTCCACCAGACGCTCGCCCTCGGCCGCGTCCCCCGTGAAGGCGATCCGCAGCTGGGTGACATGCCGCCCGCGGAAGGCCTCCGGCGCGAACGGCGCATCCGGCCAGGTCATCAGGGCCAGCGACGAGGTCAGCTCCTCGGGCAGCGACCGCGCCCACCCCGGATACGCCGCGAGCACCTCGTCCGCATACGCACCGTCGAAGGCCAGCACCCCGCCGTACACCCGGGGCAGCGGAGCCAGCGCGAACTCGATCGAGGTGACCACCCCGAAGTTCCCGCCGCCTCCGCGCACCGCCCAGAACAGGTCCGGCTCGCTGTCCGGCGTCAGCCGCCGCAGCTGCCCGTCCGCCGTCACCAGCTCGACGGCCCGCACATGGTCGGCCGCGTACCCGAACTGCCGCCCCAGGATGCCCAGTCCACCGCCGGTGAGATAGCCGACGACACCCACGCCGGGCGCCGAGCCGTTCATCGGGGCGAGCCCGTGCTCCGCGGCGGCCTTGATCACCTCGGCCCAGCGCACCCCTGCGCCCGCGCGGGCGGTCCGCGCCACCGGGTCGATGCTCAGGCCGGTCAGCCGCCGGGTGGAGACCAGCACGCCGCCGTCCGCGGGTACGGCGAGCCCGTGCCCGGTCGACTGCACGGCCACCGGCAGCCGCCGACCCGCCGCGTGCGTCACGGCGGCCCGTACGTCGTCGGCGTCGGCGGCGACCACGGTCAGATCGGGGCGGTGGGAGTATCCGGCCTGGAAACCGGAGCGTTCCTCGTCGTAGCCCGGATCGTCCGGAAGCAGTACGGGGCCGGTGGTGCCGAGTGCGGACGCGGTGGTCGGTGTCTGCGAATCCATGACCACAGCCTGTCCGGTCGACCCCCGTATCCACCGGCAAGTTTCTGCACAATTTGCCCGCCGCTCACACGGCTCTGCACCACGACCCCTGACCGAGCGCCGTGCCGCGCCGTGTCACACTCGGTCCATGCGCGTGTACCTCGGCTCCGATCATGCCGGTTATGAACTCAAGAACCACCTCGTCGAGTGGCTGAAGGCCCATGGCCACGAGCCCGTCGACTGCGGCCCGCACATCTACGACGCGGCGGACGACTACCCGCCGTTCTGCCTCCGCGCCGCGGAGCGGACCGCCGCCGACCCGGAGTCGCTCGGCATCGTCATCGGCGGCTCGGGCAACGGCGAGCAGATCGCCGCGAACAAGGTCAGGGGAGTGCGCTGCGCCCTCGCCTGGAGCGAGCAGACCGCCGCACTCGGCCGCGAGCACAACGACGCCAACGTGGTCTCCATCGGCGGCCGTATGCACACCCTCGAGGAGTCGACGAAGTTCGTCGAGATCTTCCTCGGCACGCCGTACTCGGACGAGCCCCGGCACACCCGCCGCATCGAGATGCTCTCCGCGTACGAGACGACCGGTGAGCTGCCCCCGATCCCGGACCACCACCCGCAGCAGCCGTAACTCCCCGCAACTCCCCGCGTTCCGCGGCCCCTTCGCCCCCGGGTGAGGGGGCCGTACGCCGTCCGTCCCGCCGCACTCCCTGGAGGATGCCGTGCCCGAGGGGCACACGATCCATCGCCTCGCCGCCGACCATCGTGACCGCTTCCGCGGGCGCGCGGTCCGGGCGAGCAGTCCGCAGGGCAAGTTCTCGGATGCGGCGGCGCTGCTCGACGGGCAGGTGATGCGCGGCGCGGAGGCGCACGGCAAGCACCTCTTCCTCGGTTTCGACGCCGGGCAGGTGCACATCCACCTCGGCCTCTTCGGCAAGCTGGACTTCGGCACGGCCCCCGTGCCGCCGCCCACCGACACCGTCCGGCTGCGGCTTCGCACCGAGGACGCGTACGCCGATCTGCGCGGGCCCACCACCTGCGCGCTGATCACCGACGGCGAGAAGCAGGCGATACACCAGCGGCTCGGACCCGACCCGCTGCGCCCCGGCGACGATCCCGACAAGGCGTGGCAGCGCATCTCGCGCTCCCGCAGCACGGTCGCCGCGCTCCTGATGGACCAGAAGATCGTCGCGGGCGTCGGCAACGTCTACCGGGCCGAGGTCCTCTTCCGCCACGGCATCGACCCGTACCGCCCCGGCAAGGCCCTCACCCGCGACGAGTGGGACGCGCTCTGGGCCGACCTCGCCGCCCTGATGCGCGAAGGCGTCCGACAGAACCGCATCGACACCGTCCGACCCGAGCACACCCCGGAGGCGATGGGACGCCCGCCGCGCGTGGACGACCACGGCGGCGAGGTGTACGTCTACCGCCGCGCGAACCAGGACTGCCTGATCTGCGGCACCGGGATCCGCACCGCCGAGCTGGCCGCCCGCAACCTCTTCTGGTGCCCGCGCTGCCAACGGGCCTGAGAAAGCGCCCTCTTCAGAACCCGTGCGGCAGCCACGGCGCACGCACCGAGGCGAAGGCCGCCGACGCCCGCACGAGCGCGCCCTCGCGCAGCTCGCGCACCCGCCCGGCCGCCGCGAGCGAGTCGAGCGAGCAGCCGCCGAGATACGCGGACCCGATCTCCCGTACGGACAGGGCGAGTTCGGCCGGATCCGTGGTCCGCTCGCAGCTCGCGCCCTTGGCGTCTCCGCTGAGCCGCCAACGCCCCGTGTTCCAGGGGCAGAAGGTGTCCTCCACAGCCAGCACCACATCGACCTCGGCCGCGTACGTCCGGGCCTCGAGCGCCGCGCCGACCTCCACCGGACGCAGATACAGGCCGTCCCGCAGCCGCAGCCCACAGCGCCGCGCATCGGACACCAGGTGCTGGAAGGCGTCGTCCACCGGCCGGTCCCCCGCCACGATCCGCGAGGTCAGATCGATGCCGAAGAGGAACCGCCACAGTGCCGCGTACGCCGCTGGATCCAGCGCCTCCAGATCATCGAGCCGCACCTCGCCCTCCGGCACCGAACCGGGCCGCCACACCGGCTTGATCCGGTAGCGGGCGAACCCGACGGTCTCACCGGCCCGTTCGGCCACCACGCACTGCAGCGGCGAGGCGCCCTCGCGGTCCTCCGCGGGATCGGCCACCATCCGCCGCTCCCAGCCGGGCAGTCGCGCGATCATCCCCGGACGGCCGGGCACAAGCCGTGCGTAGAGCGCCTCGCACTCGTCCAGTACGTCGGCCGGGGCCGCGAGCCGCAGCCGTACGTCGTCCGTACCGGGCGGCACCGACAGCGCGACCCGGGCCGTCTCGACCTCCGCCGACAGCTTCTGGGACGCGACGCCGTAGCCGAACCGGCCGTAGATCGCCGGCTCCGAGGCCGTGAGCACGGCGAGCGGCTCACCCAGTGCCCGTACGTCGTCCAACTGCCGCCGCATCATCGCGGTGAGCACCCCACGGCGCCGGTGCACCGGCGAGACACCCACCATCGTGACACCGGCTGTGGGCACCAACGAGCCGCCCGGGACGGTCAGTTGAAAGGAGAAGGCGCCGGCCGTGCCGATCACCCGGTCGCCGTCCCAGACGCCGATGGACCGTGCGTACTCGGTGACCGCACGGTCCAGTTCCCGGACCTCGGCCGTCTCGGCGATCCCACCGAAGGCCAGCTCCAGAGTGCTGAACCAGCGGTCCCAGTCGGCCGGCTCCAGGACGCGGATGTCATAGCTCATACGCCACCCCTACCAGGGAGCTCCGATACTGGGCCAGGCATTTTTGTGCCGACACGGGCCGCGCCGGGCCTTGTCAGCCGTCGGGGACCCGGCCCGCCCGTGTGAGGGACAAGCCGGGCCTCCCGTGCGCGTCCACAGGCAGGATGGATAGGGTCCACGAGCAATGGCAGCAGGACAGTCGGGCCGAGCCGAGGCCGAGACGGTGACGGCCCGGATGCGCAAGCGTGCGCACCGGGTCCGCACAGCGCTGCGCAGATCCGGGGTGGACTACTTCCGCGGCGACGGTTCCGACTGGATCGCGCTCGTCGCCCTGCTCCTGACGATCCCGGCCATCGCGGCCGCCACCCTGGCGCGCCCCGAGTGGTGCGCACCCGCCACCCTCGTCCTGCCGATCGTGGCGGGCGGCCTGCTGCTGCGCCCCGCCAGCCTGCTCGGCTTGTACGCGGCGGCCGCGGCCGCCCTGGTCGTGGAGTCCGTACAGCTCGGCGACTACGACCGCGTGCCGGTGGGCGTCACACCCGGTGTGGTCCTCGTGGTGGGCGCCTGCGGGTTCTTCGGGCTGCTGATCGCGCAGTTCCGCAGCCGGGTCGGGGTGCCGTGGCGGCGCGGCGGCACCATGCTCTTCGACCTGCGCGAACGCATCAGGGTGCAGAGCAAGTTGCCCAAGCTGCCGAACGGTTGGCACCGGGAGATGGCGCTGCGCCCGGCGGGCGGCCAGTCGTTCTCGGGGGACTTCGTGGTGGCCGCCCGTACCGGCGGCGGACGCACCCTCGAGGTCGTCCTCACCGATGTGTCCGGCAAGGGCATGGACGCGGCCTCCCGCGCCCTGCTGCTCTCCGGCGCCTTCGGCGGCCTGCTCGGCTCGCTCCCGCCGCACGCCTTCCTGCCGGCGGCGAACGGCTATCTGCTGCGCCAGGACTGGGACGAGGGCTTCGCGACCTCCATCCACCTGGCCCTCGACCTGGACTCCGGCGACTACGAACTGCAGTCGGCGGGCCATCCTCCGGCGCTCCAGCTGCACGCCGGCAGCGGCCGCTGGGAGGAGAAGTCGGCCGAGGGCCCGCTCCTCGGGGTGTACGACGGGGCGCAGTTCGACCCGGTGAAGGGTTCCCTGCGCCCCGGCGACGTGCTGATGCTCTTCACCGACGGCCTGGTGGAGACCGCCGAGCGGGACATCGCGGAAGGTATCGACCGCCTCACCGGAGAGGCCGACCGTTATGTCGCGGGCGGCTTCCACGGCGCTGCCTGGCACCTCATCGAGGCGGTCGCGAAGGACGTCAACGACGACCGGGCACTGCTTCTGCTGTGCCGGGAAGGCTGACCGCCTCGGGGCCCGACGCCGGCTCGGGATCCGGCTTCGGAGCCGCCCCCGGACCCGCGGGCGGACGCCCGCCCGGAAGCAGCCGCGCCAGCCAGTGCGACCGTCCCGCGGCCAGTGGCCCGAGTACGGCGAGCAGCAGGACGTAGCCCGCGATGAAGGGGGAGAGCCGGCTGTCGAGTCCGGCGGTCGCCGCCATGGTGGCGAGGATCAGCGCGAACTCACCGCGGGCGAGCAGCGTGGTGGCGATGTTCGCCGCGGGACGGGCGTCGAAGCGGTAGATCCGCGCAGCGGCGAGGCCCGCAAGGACGTTCATCAGGAGGGTCAGGGCGACGGCCGCGAGCACCGGCCAGAGCACGACCGGCAGATCGCCCGGGTCGATGGACAGGCCGAAGGCGAAGAAGAAGATCGCGCCGAAGGCGTCCCGCAGCGGGTGCACCAGCTTCATGATCCGCTCGCCGGAGCTCGTACTGCCGAGCATCAGGCCGACCATGAAGGCCCCGATGGCGTCCGCGACACCGAACCACTCGGACACGCCCGCCACGAAGACGGCGGCACCGAGGAAGGAGATGACGAGCAGCTCGTCGTCCCGGGTGTTGATCAGCTTGCTGACCAGGCGGGTGCCGAAGCGCGCGGCGAGCGCGAGCAGCAGCAGGAAGCCGAACGCTTTGCCGCCGTCCACCAGGGCCGCCGAGAGGCTGTCCGCACCGGACAGGATCGGCTGCAGAGCGGCCAGATACAGCGCGAGGAACACGTCCTCGACCACGATGATGCCGAGGATCGGCTTGGTCTCGGGATTGCCCAGACGCCCGGTGTCGACCAGGACTTTGGTGACGATCGCCGAGGACGAGATGCCGAGCACGCCCGCGAGCACCAGCGCCTCGGAGGTGCCCCAGCCGAGCAGGAAGCCGAAGGCGAGACCGGCGCCGACATTCAGCAGGAGGTAACTGCCGCCGGCGACGGCCATCTTCTTGCCGCCGGCCTTCAGGTCGTCGATGTGGAACTCGAGGCCGAGGTAGAAGAGCAGCAGGACGAGCCCGAGCGCGGAGAGCATCTCCAGCTCGTGCGGGTCCCCGACGAGGACCACGCCGGGTGTGTGCGGGCCGAGCAGGATGCCGGCCAGGATGAAGAGGGGGATGGTGGGCAGACCGATTCGGCCACCGACGCGGGCGAGGACCGCAGCGGCGAGAAAGGCTCCACCCATGGCTATGAGGGTGTCTGCGTGGCCGATGGGCTTCCTCCTGTCTTGCGGGGACGGGCAACGAATGAGGCAAAGAAAAAGTTTTAGAGAGCAAAGGACGCGTCAAGGACGCGTCAATACTTAGGTTACCAAACGATTGGTGGTCGCGTCGTCGCAGCTCAGCGGGGGTGGAGCCGGGGCGCCCGGTTCCGTGCGGTCGACTGCGCCGACCGGACCGCGGTCCGTATGATCGAGCGCGTGACCACACCGCCACCACCGGGCAACCCCTTTGCCGCGCAAGCGAGTTGGCGACCGCCGTACGGACAGCCGGGCTCGTACGCCACCGGCTGCCGCTTCTGCGCCGGCCTGCCCACCGCGAAGGTCACCTTCCGCGGACACCAGGGGATGGTCCTGCGGACCCGGTCCCAGCAGGTCGCCGGCGAGATGTGTGCCGTCTGCGGTACCGCCGTCTTCCGCGAGATGACGACCCGCACCCTCTGGCAGGGCTGGTGGAGCCCGTTCTCGCTGTTTCTCCTCGCACCGTTCGCGCTCGTGCGGAATCTCGTGGCCCGGCGCCGCATCACCGCACTGCAGCCCCCCGTAGCGGGACGGCACGGCCCCCAGGTGCCGATCGCGAGCCCCGTCCACCGGCGGCCACTCGCCTACGTGGCCCTGCTCCCGGCGCTCTGGGTCGGCTACCTGCTGCTCGTCGCTGCGGGTCTGCGCCCCGACTTCTGACCCGCACCCCGAGCGCGCGGCCTACTCTGAGTACAGACCCCAGGAGGTGGCCCGATGGCACCGTGGACGGCGGCGGACGCACCCGACCAGACCGGACGCACGGTGATCGTCACCGGCGCGAACAGCGGACTCGGAGCCGAGCTGACCCGCGCCCTGGCCCGCTCCGGCGCCACCGTCGTGATGGCCTGCCGCGACCTGGACAAGGCCCGGGCCCTCGCGGACGCGATCGACGGCGACATCCGGCTGCGCCGGCTCGACCTCGCCGACCTGGCCTCCGTACGCACCTTCGCGGACGAACTGGACACCGGCGCCGACGTGTTGATCAACAACGCGGGCGTCATGGCCGTACCGGAAGGCACCACGGCCGACGGCTTCGAGCGCCACCTCGGCACCAACCACCTCGGCCCGTACGCCCTCACCGGCCTGCTGCTCGACCGCGTACGCGACCGTGTCGTCACCGTCTCCAGCGGACTGCACCGGCTCGCGGGCCTCGGCGGCGATCTGCTCACCGCCTTCGACACCGACCGCGGCCGCTACCAGCGCTGGATCGCCTACGGCCGGTCCAAGCTCGCCAACCTGCTCTTCGCGTACGAACTGCAGCGTCGCCTCGGCACGGCGGGCCGCCCGCTCCTGTCCGTGGCCGCGCACCCGGGCGTGGCCGGCACCGAGGGGCAGCGCCGCGACACCTCGCTGCAGGGCAAGTTCCTGGCCGGCGGCAAGGCGCAGTCACCGGAGATGGGCGCCCTGCCCCTGCTGTACGCGGCCACCGCGCCGGGCGTACGCGGCGGCACCTGCATCGGGCCGGACGGATTCGCACAGCGCAAGGGGCATCCGGCAGTGGTCAACACCAGCCGCAGATCCCGCGATCAGGCCCTCGCCGCCCGCCTGTGGACCCGCAGCGAGGCCGCCACCGGCATCACCTACGACTACACCGTCCGCCGCCTCACCCTGGCCGAGGTGGAGGCCACCGCACGCGCCGCGCACACCGGACAGACCGACAAGGCGGGCCGCCCGTACGCCGGACATCTGCAGGCCGTGGCCGAGGGCACCCGCGCGCGGGGCGGCTCCGACGAACAGATCGCGGCGGCCTGGCTGCACGACGCGATCGAGGACGACGCGCTCAGCTCCCGCTGGCTCGACGAGGCGCCCCTCTCGCCGGGCACCAAGGACATCGTGCGTGCCCTGACCAAGCAGCCGGGCGAGGACCCGGGGGCCTACGCCGACCGCATTCTCGCCACCGACGGTGCCCGTCTGGTCAAGGCCGCGGACCTGGCGCACAACGCCGATCCGGCCCGCCTGGCCGCCCTGGACGGCCCCACCCGCGAACGGCTGACCCGCAAGTACGCCGACATGCGCGCCCGCCTGGGCCTGGGCGAGGACGACTGATCAGAGCGGCGCGAGCCCGCCCGACCGAAGCTCAACGACCGTTCGTCGAGCCCGACTTGGACCGCTCCCGGGCCAGCTGTGCCGCGTCCCGTTTGAACGCCCACTCCATCTTCGGCTCCATCGCGAACCGGAAGACCCGCTGCACCGGCTTGGTGCACAGCAGCGTGATCACGGTCGCGGCCACCAGGGTCACGAAGATCTCGCCGAGCGGCCGGTGCAGCCACTCGTAGTCCTCGTACCAGCCCCAGAAACGCGAGCCCTTGGCGAGGAAGCCGTGCAGCAGATAGCCGTACAGCGTCCCGGCACCGAGCGCCGTGAACCACATGTGCCGGCGCGGGACCCAGGCGAAGAAGCACGCCATCAGGACGATCGAGCAGCCGAACAGTGCGAGCGTCATCACCCCGCCCGTCCAGGCCGGAGCGCCCAACTCCTGTGCGCTGTCCCGGTGGTAGAACCACGCGGACGTCATCCGCGGTCCCGCCCAGTACGCGAGCAGCAGGGCGAGCCCGAACACGGGGACGGCGAGCAGCCGCACCTCGCGCCGCCGCACCAGCTGGAAGTGCTCCGGCTTGAGCACCAGACCGAGCACGAAGAACGGCAGGAACTGCAGCACCCGCTGCAGATCGAGATCGTCACCGATGTCCGGCGACACCGAGGCGAGCACGGCGATCGCAAGAGACAGCGCCACCGGCCAACGCACCAGCTTCCACAGCGGAGTCGTCAGACGCCAGACGAAGAGCGCGGCCAGGAACCAGGTGAGATACCAGGGGTCGAGCAGGCTGACCGGATGCGTCGGATCGTCGTCCGCCCACCGCTTGAACAGCGAGTACGCCACCTCGAAGAGCACGTAGGGCACGGCCACACCGGTGACGAGCCGCTTGAGCCGGTCGGCGCGCATGTCGAAACTGCGCGAGAAATAGCCGGAGATCACGATGAAGGCCGGCATGTGGAACGTGTACACCGTCATGTACAGCGCCTCGGCGGCCCGGCTGTCGCCCGTCAGCGGCTGCCAGGCGTGCCCCATCGCGACCAGCACGATCGCGAGGTACTTGGCGTTGTCGAAGAACGGATCACGCTGCGCCGCGGCCTTCGGGGCGGGAGGACCCGAAGTCTCCGCAGGGGAGGGGGACTTCGGCGCGCCGTGCGGCGGCCGGGAGTCCGGCGGCGCCTGCAGCCGGTCGGGCGTCTGCGCCTCGGGGAGCGGTACGCGAGCGTGGAACATTCGAGGCACCCTAGCGCCGGTCCGGGGAATCCGTAAAACCCCGGAAGTCTTTGATCGGAATACTGCGCACAGTGCTCGGGTACCCCTCCTGCGGAGAAGTCGACTCGGTGACTTGTGAGAAATCCATGAATGAATGGCGAGTCATCACCCCGGCGTTACAAGTAGATTTGTCCCGAACAATCAGGGCATAACGCCCGCGTGTGACACGGGTGACATGTCGCGGCTCCGGGACCGGCGTCAACTCCCGGACCTGGCAGTCCCTCCCCGTATGTGTTCGCCGCAACAATTCGAATTCCCGGCGAACGGCATACGCCCCGGGGAAACGATCAAGCCGAATCGGACGTGCCCGTAGTCAGGTGAATTGCCGCATGCGAGGCGGCTGTTCACAGGCGTCACACCGGTCTCCGCGGCCTCCTCGCGCCCCCGCCGTCTCGCACAGAGGCTCGGGTCGTGGCCGACGATGCGTCACCCGCCGCATACGGCAGGCCTGTTGGTGGCACGATGGTTCTGGCGGGGGTGTGCGCGGTCGCGTACCTCCGGGCCGGGAGAGCGGACCGACCTAGGGTGTGATCAGTGTGGCCATTTCGCTGTCTGTGGTGCTGCTGTTGGCGATCATCCTTGTGGTGCTGATCCGCGGCGGCTCCCTGAAGGCAGGACCCGCAGTAGTTGCGGTGCTGTTCGGCTTCTTCCTCGCGTCGACGGACATGGCGCCGTCGGTGAACCGCTTCCTCAACTCGATAGCCGACACCATCAACCAGATCAGCTTCTGACAGATCAGCTACTGAGCGGGCGGAGCATACGGAAACGGCCCGGCCGGGACCTCGAGG
>NZ_QUAK01000105.1 GCF_003429565.1 Streptomyces triticagri | reverse complement strand
GACCGGCGGCCGTCGCGCTTTCCCCCACGGGGCGCGACGGCCGCCTCCTGCTGCGCTGCGCCGGGCGACGGCTCGCTGCTTGGTCCGGCACCCCCGGCTGTCTATCTTGAGCGCATGACGACGTATGCAGCGCTGCTCCGGGGCATCAACGTGGGTGGGCACAAGCGCGTTCCCATGGCCGAGTTGCGCGAACTCATCGGCGAGCTCGGCCACCGGGACGTGCACACCCATCTGCAGAGCGGCAATGCCGTCTTCGCCGCGGACGGTCCCGCAGGTACGGGCGAGGCGGGCCGGCGCGCTCGCGAGGAGGAGCTGGCCGAGCAGCTCGGTGCGGCGATCGAGGGGCACTTCGGCTTCCGGGTGGACTGCCTGGTGCGCGATCACGCCTACCTCGCGTCGGTGGTGGAGCAGTGCCCGTTCCCGGCCGCGTCCCTCGAGGGCCGTCAGCTGCACGCGACGTATCTGTCCGGTCCGGTCGATCCGAAGCAGCTCGAGGCCGCCGTCGATGCGACGGCGTACGCACCCGACGACTACCGGGTCGGGGACCGGGTCGTCTATCTCTACGCCCAGGACGGGATCGGCAGGTCCAAGCTGGCGGAAGCGCTGTCCAGGCCGAGCCTGTTCAAGGGTCTCGTCGCCACGAGCCGCAACTGGAACACCGTGACCAAGCTGGTGGAGATGACCCGTGGCTGAGACCGATGCGGCCGTGCGCGAGGCCATCGAATGCGAACTGCGGCTCCTTGCACCGGAGGTGCGCCGGTCGCCCGAGCTGCTCGGATCCCTGCTGCACCCGCAGTTCACGGAGTTCGGCTACTCCGGCAGGCGATGGAACCGCGAGTCGATCGTCGCCGAGCTGACGGAGCGTCCGGTGCCCGTCAGGCCGGTCACCACGACCGGGATGCAGGGCGTTCGGCTCGCCGACGACCTGGTGCACCTCACCTTCGACACCGACCACAACGGCCGTCTGGCGCACCGCAGTTCGCTGTGGCGGCGCACGGGAGACGGCTGGCTCCTCTGGTTCCACCAGGCCACTCCGTTCCGCCGTCCACAGGAATGACCGCGGAGCCTCGGGCACGGCCGAACAACCGGCCTGCCGGGGCGGACGGGGACCGTCGAGGTGTTATTGACGTGTACCTGTAAACGGTGCAACTCTCGGGGTCCACTCGATGATCTGTCACCGGGAGACCCCCATGAAGACCCCCCACAGATCCCTGCGCCCGCGCATCGCCGCGCTGACCCTGGCCCTCGGCGCCGCCCTTGCCCTCACGGCGCCCGGAGTCGCCGGCGCCGCACCGAGCGACGGCGACGACATCGGCGTCCGGGCCAAGCTGAGCCACGCGCAGGCGACCGCCAAGTTCCAGGCGGCGGGCATCACCTGGTCGTCCAGCGGCGGCTGTTCGGACCGGAACAAGCCCAACTGCACCTCGTTCGACCAGATCAACTCCGCCACCGTGGACGGCGTGATCACGCTCAGGTCGGCCAGCGGCTGCGCGATCCGGCTCACCGGCGGCACCGAGACCGGCCACGCGAGCGGCACGTACAGCCACTGGAACGGCTACAAGGTCGACTTCGGTCTCTCCACGTGCCTGAACAACTACATCCAGGGCACGTTCACCTCGATCGGCGGCTCGAAGTGGCAGTCGGGCAGCGGCAACATCTACTACAAGGAGGGCAACCACTGGGATGTGACGTACCACAACTGCGGTGGTTGCTGAACCGGTCAGGCCGACAGGGAGGCCAGCGGCAGCGCGCGGGCCCGCGCACATGCGTCGTAGCGTTCGAGGAGGAGGCGGGCCAACTCCGGGGCCGGGCCCAGGACATCGGCCAGTACCTCCGCCCCCGCCTCCCGCGCCCCGCGGGCGATCCGGTCCGGGAGGAAGCCGGGGGCGATGACGTACGGCGCCACCGCCACCCGCCGCGCCCCCTCCGCGCGCAGCGCGCGGACCGCGTCCTCGGTGCGCGGCAGAGATGCGGAGGCGAACGCAGGCCGCACGGCGCACCAACCGGTGCGCCGCCACTCCCGCGCGATTTCTGCGATCACTGCGATCGCCTCCGGGTCCGATGAGCCGGCCGAGGCGAGAACCACCCCGGTCGTGCTCCTGTCCTCGTCCCGCACACCGGCCTCCGCGAGGCGCCGCTCCAGGGCGAGTCGAAGCAGCGGCGAGGGCCCGAGCACCTCGGCCTGCCGCACCGAGAGCTGCGGCAGCCGGGCCAGGGACTCGTGCAGTACGGCGGGGATGTCGGCCTTCGCGTGGAAGGCCCGGGTGAGCAGCAGCGGAAGCGCCACCACATCCCGGGCACCGTCCGCTGCGAGCGCTTCCAGGACGCGCGGCACGGACGGTGCATTGAAGTCCAGGAAGCCGGTCTCCACCCGCAGTTCGGGGCGCTCGGCCCGCACCCGCCGCACCAGGGCGTGCACGGTCGCGGCATGCCGGGGATCGCGGCTGCCGTGGGCGACCACCAGCAGTACGGGGGACACGGGGGAGGAGTGCATCAGACGTTCCGGGTGAGCAGGCCCCTGCTGCGCAGCACACGGCGCTCGAGGGGGGAGAAGAAGAGCAGGTCGATGCCGATGCCGACGATCAGGATCAGCAGGATGGTGGCGAGGACGCCCGACATGTCGCTGTAGGTGCGGAAGTTCTCCATCAGCTGGCCCAGACCGGTGCCCAGATCGGGGGAGTTGGCGATCAGCTCGGCGGCCATCAGGGAGCGCCACGAGAACGCCCACCCCTGCTTGAGCCCCGCCAGATAGCCTGGCAGGGCCGCGGGCAGCAGCACATGCCGTACGCCCTGCAGACCGGTCGCGCCGATCACCCGGCCCGCCCGCAGATACAGCGGCGGGATCTGGTCGACGCCGGCCACCAGGCCGTTCGCGATCGAGGGGACCGCGCCGAGCAGCACCACCGCGTAGATCGTCGCGTCGGTGAGGCCGAACCAGATGATCGCGGCCGGCACCCAGGCCACCGACGGCAGGGACTGCAGACCCGACAGGATCGGACCGATCGCGGCCCGCACCGGCCTGACCCGGGCCACCAGCAGACCGAGCGGCGTGCCGACCGCCACCGACACCAGGAAGCCGAGCGCGCCCCGGGACACGGACGTCCAGATGTAGCCGAAGAGGGTGCCCTCCAGCCACATGTCCTGGATGGACCCGGCCACGTCGAGTGGCCCCGGAAGGACGTAGTCCGGCTTGACGTCGGACATCGCGGCGAGCTGCCAGACCGTGACGACCAGCACGACGGCCACCAGGGGCGGCACCGCCTTGGAGAGCAGGATGCGGCCGAAGGACACCCGCTCGGAGGTCCTGGTCTCCAGGGCGTCGAGACCGGCTTCCAGGCCGTCGTCGGTTGCCGCTCGCCGCGCCTCGGGGCCTTCGGGTCGTGCGTCCGTGGCGGCGGCCGAAGCCGGCGTACCGGCATCGGTCTCGTCGGGGGGACCGGGAAGCTCCCCGGTCCGTGTCTCAGTGCTGGCCATGACGGCGGATCTCCCCCCGCAGCTGCTCGGTGATCTCTACGGACAGGTCGGCCACCGCGGAATCCTCGATCCGGCGCGGCTGCGGGATGTCGACCTGCCACTCACGGGCGATACGTCCGGGGCGGGACGAGAGCAGGACGACGCGCTGAGCGAGCCGTACCGCCTCGCGGACGTTGTGGGTGACGAACAGGACCGAGACGTCCGTCTCGGACCAGATGCGGGTGAGCTCGTCGTGGAGCACGTCCCGGGTGATGGCGTCGAGCGCGGCGAACGGCTCGTCCATCAGGAGCAGTTGGCTGTCCTGCGCCAGTGCACGGGCGAGCGCCACACGCTGGCGCATACCGCCCGAAAGCTCGTGCACGCGCTTGCGGTGCGCACCCTTGAGCCGCACCGTATCGAGCAGTCGCTCGGCCTCGGCCGGGCGCTCCTGCTTGGGCATCCCGCGCATCTTCAGGGCGAGTTCGATGTTCTTTCCGGCGGTCAGCCAGGGGAACAGCGCATGTTCCTGGAACATCAGGGCGGGCCGCCCGCCGGGGACCTCGATGGCGCCCGCGGACGGCTTGTCGAGCCCCGCGACCAGATTGAGAAGTGTGGACTTGCCGCAGCCGGAAGCCCCCAGGAGGGTCACGAACTCGCCGGGCGCGACATCGAGCGTGATGTCGTCGAGGACGAGCTGCTGGGCGGTGCCCCGGCCGAACGACTTCGAGACATGGTCGATCTGGGCGGCGACGGGCGCGTCGCCTGCGGTGTCCTCCACCTCGGCCTGCTTGACGAGTGCGGTGGCCATGGGCCTCACCTCCTGAGGGCGTTCCGGTCTGCGGGTCGGATTCTTCGCGCCGAGTTACTTCGCGCCGAGTTATTTCGCGCCGAGACCGGCGTCGTCGACGGCGGGCTCGCCCTCGGCCTTCAGGACCTTGTTCAGCGGGCGCAGGTCGTAGATCCCGTCGAGCAGCGGGTCCTCGAGGAGACCGGCCTTGACGGCGTGGTCGGCCTCGTCGCGCAGGGTCGAGGCGAGCGGGTCGTTGAGCGTCTCGACGTTCTTGAACGCCGGGTCGAGCACCTCCGCGGGCAGCGCCTGGCCGGAGTCCTTCTTGAGCCGGGCGTTGACCGCGGCCTTGGCGTCCTCGGGCTTCTCGGCGATCCACGCGTTGGTCTTCACCGTGCCGCGCAGCAGGGCCTCGACGGCCTTCGGGTTCTCCTTGAGGAACTTCTGGGACACGATCAGGTTCGTGATGACGAACTTGCCGTCCTTCCAGAGCTTCTTCTCGTCGAGCAGCACCTTGCCGCCGCCCGCGACCAGCTTGGAGGCGGTGGGCTCGGGCACCCAGGCGCCGTCGAGCGAGCCGGACTCGAGGGACGCCGGGATCTCCTTGTTGTCCTGCCGGATGACGGTGACGTCGCCCTTGCCGGTGTTCGCATCGACCTCGAGGCCGTTCTCCGACAGGTAGTTGAGCAGCGCCACGTCCTGGGTGTTGCCGAGCTGCGGGGTGGCGATCCGCTTGCCCTTGAGGTCGTCCAGGGACTTGACCTTCTTCGGGTTCACGACCAGGGACACGCCGCCGGAGCCGGAGCCGGCGATGATGCGCAGGTTCTGGCCCTTGGACTTGGTGTAGCCGTTGATCGCGGGCGACGGGCCGATCCAGGTGACGTCCACGGACTTGGCGTTCAGCGCCTCGATCGCGGACGGGCCTGCGTTGAAGGTCTGCGTCTTGATCTTCGTGCCGCCCAGTTCCTTCTGGAAGATGCCCTCCTGAAGACCCGCAAGGGCGGTGGCGTGCGTGACGTTCGGGAAGTAGCCGACCTTGATCTCGTCCAGACCGCCGACCTTCTTGCCCTCGGCAGCCACCTTCTCCTTGTCGTCCGAGGAGTCGGAGCCGTACCCGCAGGCGGTGGCGGTCAGGGCGAGCACGGGCAGGGCGGCGGCCACGGCGACGGTGCGGCGCAGGGTGGTGCGGGTGGAACGGTGGGCAGACACGGGAGGCATTCCCCTCGTAGGCCCGGCTCCTACGTCCCGTGCGGATACGGGTACGCGGCCGGGGAAGCGGCAGGTCTTCGGCGGTGCGGGTGGTGGGGGGTGAGGGCGCGCGAGCGGTGCGCGTACGTCATCACACACATCGCGCGACACCCCCGGTCCCCGCGCCCAGGTGGCCGCTGCCGACCCGGCCGCCCTCCTTCGCGAAGGTGGCGAACATGTCGATCGTCATCAGAAGTCCCAGCCGTCGTCGTCCGGTTCGGCCGCGGCGGGGGTGACGGCGGACGAGCTGCCCGCCGGGGCGAAGGCCTCGCCCGCCATGCCCGCGGTCAGCGTCGTACCGTCCGCCGGGTCGATCAGCAGGAAGGATCCGGTGCGCCGCGAGTCCGCGTAGTCGTCCAGGGCCAGCGGCTCGGCGGTGCGCAGGCGCACCTTGCCGATGTCGTTGGCGACCAGGCTGCCCGGCTCCGGGTGCTGGGACAGGTCGTCGAGGGTGAGCCGCGAAGGGATCTCCTTGACGATCGCCTTGACGGTACGGGTGGTGTGCTTGAGCAGCACCCGCTGGCCGACCGTGAGCGGCCGGTCCGCCACATGGCACACGGTCGCCTCGATGTCCTGGCCGACGGCCGGCACATCACCGGCCGGCACGATCAGATCGCCGCGCGAGATGTCGATGTCGTCCTCGAGCAGCAGCGTCACCGACTGCGGGGTCCAGGCCACATCGACCGGGGTGCCCAGCAGATCGATCCCGACCACCTTGGAGGTCCTGCCCGACGGCAGTACGGCCACCTCCTCGCCGACCCGGAAGGTGCCCGCGGCGATCTGGCCCGCGTAGCCCCGGTAGTCGGGGTGTTCGGCCGTCTGCGGCCGGATCACGTACTGCACGGGGAAGCGCGCGTGGCAGCCGGCCAGGTCGTGGCTGACCGGCACGGTCTCCAGGTGCTCGAGCACCGTCGGGCCGCCGTACCAGTCCATGTTCGCGGAGGGCTCCACCACGTTGTCCCCGGCGAGCGCCGAGATAGGGATCGTGGTCACCTCGGGGACGCCGAGGTTCAGTGCGTACGCGGTGAACTCCTCGGCGATCTTCGCGAAGACCGGCTCCGCGTAGTCGACCAGGTCCATCTTGTTGACGGCGAGGACCACGTGCGGGACACGCAGCAGCGCCGCGAGGGCCGCGTGCCGGCGGGTCTGCTCGACGACGCCGTTGCGCGCGTCGACCAGGATCACCGTCAGCTCGGCGGTGGAGGCGCCGGTGACCATGTTCCGGGTGTACTGCACATGCCCGGGGGTGTCGGCGAGGATGAACCGGCGCCGCGGCGTGGCGAAGTAGCGGTACGCCACGTCGATGGTGATGCCCTGCTCGCGCTCGGCGCGCAGGCCGTCGGTGAGCAGCGCCAGGTCGGGCGCCTCCTGGCCGCGGCCGAGCGAGGCCCGCTCGACGGCCTCCAACTGGTCGGTGAGTACCGACTTGGAGTCGTGCAGGAGCCGCCCCACCAGGGTGGACTTGCCGTCGTCGACCGACCCGGCGGTGGCGAACCGCAGCAGCGTGGTCGCCGACAGATCGGCCAACCGGTCGGTGCCTGTAGTGGGCGTGGTCATTTAGAAGTACCCCTCGCGCTTGCGGTCTTCCATCGCGGCCTCGGAGAGCTTGTCGTCGGCCCGGGTGGCGCCGCGCTCGGTGAGCCGCGATGCGGCGATCTCGGTGATCACCGCGTCGAGCGTGTCGGCGTCGGAGTCGACGGCACCGGTGCAGGACATGTCGCCGACGGTGCGGTAGCGGACCTGCCGCTTGACCACCGGCTCGTCCTCGGTCGGCCCGCCCCACTCGCCGGCGGTCAGCCACATGCCGGAGCGCCGGAACACGTCCCGCTCATGGGCGAAGTAGATCTCCGGGAGCTCGATCTCCTCCCGGGCGATGTACTGCCAGACGTCCAGCTCGGTCCAGTTGGACAGCGGGAAGACCCGGACGTGCTCGCCCGGCGCGTGCCGGCCGTTGTACAGCTGCCAGAGCTCGGGGCGCTGCCGGCGCGGGTCCCACTGGGAGAACTCGTCGCGCAGCGAGAAGACCCGCTCCTTGGCCCGCGCCTTCTCCTCGTCGCGCCGGCCGCCGCCGAAGACCGCGTCGAACTTCTCCCGTTGGATCTTCTCCGTGAGCGGCACCGTCTGCAGCGGATTGCGGGTGCCGTCCGGGCGCTCGCGCAGCACTCCGCGGTCGATGTAGTCCTGCACGGAGGCCACATGCAGCCGCAGACCGTGCCGGGCCACCACCCGGTCGCGGTACTCGATGACCTCGGGGAAGTTGTGCCCGGTGTCCACATGGAGCAGCGAGAACGGCACCGGCGCCGGCGCGAACGCCTTCAGCGCCAGATGCAGCATCACGATCGAGTCCTTGCCGCCGGAGAAGAGGATCACCGGCCGCTCGAACTCACCCGCCACCTCACGGAAGATGTGCACGCCCTCGGACTCCAGCGCGTCCAGGTGCGACAGGGCGTACGGGCTGTCGGTGTCCTCGTCCAGGACAGTGGCACTCGTGGTCATGCCAGACCCCTCTCACCGAGCAGCGCATGCAGCGCGGCCGCGGACTCCTCTACGGACTGCTGGTGCGCCTCGATGCGCAGATCGGGCGACTCGGGCTCCTCGTACGGGTCGTCGACGCCCGTCAGGCCGGAGATCTCGCCGGCGGCCTGCTTGGCGTAAAGACCCTTCACATCGCGTTCGCTGCACACCTCGACCGGAGTCGCGATGTGCACCTCGACGTATCCGGTGCCCTCCCGCTGGTGCCGCTTGCGTACCGCCTCGCGGCTGTCGGCGTACGGAGCGATCACCGGGACCAGGACCTTCACGCCCTGGCTCGCGAGGAGTTCGGCGACGAAGCCGATGCGCTGCACATTGGTGTCCCGGTCCTTGCGGTCGAAGCCGAGGCCGGCCGAGAGGAACTCCCGGATCTCGTCGCCGTCGAGCACCTCCACACGGTGTCCGGCATCGCGCAGCCGGTCCGCCGCCGCGCGGGCGAGTGTGGTCTTGCCCGCGCTCGGCAGTCCCGTGAGCCAGATCGTGGCACCGGTCACGTGCTTGTCTCCCAGAGTCGTCATCAGCCGTGCAGCCCGCATTCCGTCTTGGCGCGTCCGGCCCAGCGGCCGGCCCGCGCGTCCTCGCCCTCGGCGACCCGGCGGGTGCACGGGGCGCAGCCGATGGAGGGGTAGCCGTCCTCGAGCAACGGGTTGGTCAGGACGCCGTGTTCGGCGATGTAGGCGTCCACGTCCTGCTGGGTCCAGCGGGCGATCGGGGCGATCTTGACCTTGCGGCGCTTCTCGTCCCAGCCGACCACCGGAGTGTTCGCGCGGGTCGGCGACTCGTCCCGGCGCAGGCCCGTCGCCCAGGCGTCGTAGCCGGTCAGGCCCTCTTCGAGGGGCTTGACCTTGCGCAGGGCGCAGCACAGGTCGGGGTCGCGGTCGTGCAACTTCGGGCCGTACTCGGCGTCCTGCTCGGCGACGGACTGACGCGGGGTCAGGGTGATCAGATTGACGTCCATCACGGCGCCGACCGCATCGGCGGTGCCGAGCGTCTCGGGGAAGTGGTAGCCGGTGTCGAGGAACACCACATCGACCCCGGGGAAGGCGCGCGAGGCCAGATGGGCCACCACCGCGTCCTCCATCGAGGAGGTCACGCAGAAGCGGCCGCCGAAGGTCTCGGCCGCCCACCGGAGGATCTCCAGCGGAGAGGCGTCCTCCAGATCGCGTCCGGCCTGCTCGGCGAGCGCACGGGTCTCCTCCTCGGTCCGTGCGGCGTGCTGAGTCGCCGTCATATCTCGTCCCCTCCGCCGTCGTTGTGCGGTACTCCGCGGGTGAGCAGCCCGAGGAACTTCAGCTGGAAGGCCCGGTTGCAGGCCGCGCATTCCCAGGCGCCGTGACCCGTCTCGTTCGGACGCAGGTCCTCGTCGCCGCAGTAGGGGCAGTGGAAGGGCGCGGCACGCTCGCTCATGACAGGGCCTTGTCGTCGGCGCGGGCGGTCCAGGCGGCGAACCGCTCACCGTCCTCGCGCTCGGCCTCGAACCGCTTGAGGACGCGCTCGATGTAGTCCGGCAGCTCCTGCGCCGTGACCTTGAGCCCGCGGACCTTGCGGCCGAAGCCGGCCTCGAGTCCGAGCGCGCCGCCGAGGTGCACCTGGAAGCCCTCGACCTGATTGCCGTCGCCGTCCAGCATCAGCTGGCCCTTCAGACCGATGTCGGCGACCTGGATACGGGCGCAGGCGTTCGGGCAGCCGTTGATGTTGATGGTGATGGGCTCCTCGAACTGCGGGATGCGGCGCTCGAGTTCGTCGATCAGCCAGGAGCCGCGGGCCTTGGTCTCCACGATCGCGAGCTTGCAGAACTCGATGCCGGTGCAGGCCATGGTGCCGCGCCGGAACGAGGAGGGGCGGACCCTGAGGTCCAGCGCCTCGAGCGCGGACACCAGCGAATCGACCTGCTGCTCCTCGACGTCGAGCACGATCATCTTCTGCTCGGCGGTGGTCCGCAGCCGGCTTGAGCCGTGCTCACCCGCGACCTCGGCGATCTTGGTGAGCGTGGCGCCGTCCACCCGGCCGACGCGCGGTGCGAAGCCCACGTAGAAGCGGCCGTCGCGCTGCCGGTGCACGCCCACGTGGTCGCGCCAGCGCGAGACCGGCTCGGCGGGTGCGGGACCGTCGACGAGCTCCCGCTTCAGGTACTCGTCCTGCAGGATCTGCCGGAACTTCTCCGCGCCCCAGTCGGCGAGCAGGAACTTCAGCCGGGCCCGGGTGCGCAGCCGGCGGTAGCCGTAGTCGCGGAAGATCGAGATGACGCCCTCGAAGACGTCCGGGACCTCGTCGAGGGGGACCCAGGCGCCGAGGCGCTGTCCCAGCTTGGGGTTGGTGGACAGGCCGCCGCCCACCCAGAGGTCGAACCCGGGCCCGTGCTCGGGATGTTCGACGCCGACGAACGCCACATCGTTGATCTCGTGGGCGACGTCGAGCAGCGGCGACCCGGAGATGGCCGTCTTGAACTTCCGCGGCAGGTTCGAGAACGCCGGGTTGCCGATGAACCGCCGGTGGATCTCGTCGATCGCGGGCGTGCCGTCGATGATCTCGTCCTCGGCGATTCCCGCCACGGGCGAGCCGAGGATGACGCGTGGGGTGTCACCGCAGGCCTCGGTGGTGGAGAGGCCGACCTCCTCGAGCCGGCGCCAGATCTCCGGCACGTCCTCGATCCGGATCCAGTGGTACTGGATGTTCTGCCGGTCGGTGATGTCCGCCGTGCCGCGGGCGAACTCCTCGGAGATCTGGCCGATCACCCGCAGCTGCTCGGTGGTCAGCCGCCCGCCGTCCACCCGGACCCGCAGCATGAAGTACTTGTCGTCCAGCTCCTCGGGCTCCAGGACGGCCGTCTTGCCGCCGTCGATGCCGGGCTTGCGCTGGGTGTAGAGGCCCCACCAACGCATGCGCCCGCGCAGGTCGTTGGGGTCGATCGAGTCGAAGCCGGACTTCGAGTAGATCGTCTCAATGCGTGTCCGCACATTGAGACCGTCGTCGTCCTTCTTGAACTGTTCGTTGCCGTTGAGCGGGGTGAAGTGCCCTACGGCCCACTGGCCCTCACCACGGTGACGGCTCGCCTTGCGGCGGGGCGTGACGGGCGACTTCTCGGGTGTGGCGGGCATGGGGTACGTCCTTCAAGGCAGCAGGAAAGCGGCTCTGACCTGCGTGTACGGGCACGATGAGCGATGACGGGGCGGACGGCGGGCCGACGTGCGCGCGTCATTGCGCAGCGGGTCAGGGTGAAGTGGTCACCGGCGGTCGGTGGTGGCCGACGGACGGGTGGGGTGGGGCTCCGAGCGGGAGAAGCGGGAGGTGCGAGGCGGGGTGCTGACGGGCCGCGACGGGCGCTGCGACTGGCGCTGTGGCGGGGTCGCGGGGCGTGGCGTCAGATCGCCGGACAGATGGCGCTGAACACGCGTCCGAGGTCGACGTGGCGTCGACTCACCAAGGCAATTCCGGCTCGAGACATGACGGAAGCGTGGCACGTTCGTGTTTGGGCAGTCCACCGTTGTCCACGATGCGGACGGGAGAGTCTTGGTATTCGGGACAGTGCCCGGTGCGGTGGTGTGGGCCGGGGGGCGGTATGGGGTGATTCCGGGGGTTCGGTTCGGGCGGGGTGTGGGGATCCCCAGCCCGCCCCTTCCCGAGACTCCTGCCGGAGGGGCCTCCTCAAACGCCTGAGGGGCTCAGAGAGCCCCCGGCCAAGGGCCCGGAGTGGTGATGTCCGGCTCGTCCTCCGTCTTTGTGTCGAAGAGGCGGAAGCCGCGGCGCTGGTAGTTGGACATCGCGTGGGGGCCGTCCTTGCTGCAGGTGTGCAGCCACACCCGCTTCGTCGGGGTCCGTCCCGGCCACCGCTCGGCCAGGTCCCAGGCCCGCGCCACACCGTACGAGAGGAGGTGGCCGCCGATCCGGCGGCCGCGGAAGGCGGGGATGAGGCCGAAGTAGACGATCTCCACGACTCCCTCCTCGCGGCCGGCGAGCTCCACGTATCCGGCCGGCGTCCCCTTCTCGTACGCCACCCACGTCTCGACACCTGGACGCGTCAGCTCGGCGTCCCAGTCCGCGTAGGACAGCGAGAGCCGGTCGGTCCAGCGGATGTCCCCGCCGACCGCCGTGTACAGGAACCGGCTGAACTCCGGCGACGGCACCTCGGCGCGGACGACCCGCACATCGTCCGAGGGCGCGGCGGCCGGCACCAGGTCGTCGGGGGAGGTCTGCTCGAGGGACCAGGTGGTCACAGTGATGCTCATGCGGTCAGCGAACCACGCCCGTACGTCCGCGACAAAACACTCGCCGGGGCGGGCTCGCCCTGTTCACCGCGGCCCGGCCCCACGCGCCCTGACCACCGCCGGCGCCGACGAGTGCGGCAGCAGATACGCCGGGTCGGCCGGCAGGACCACCTCGACCTCCGCGTCCTCGTGGAAGCGGTACGGGCGGTGCGCGAGCACACCGGACAGATAGCGCCGCACCCGCGACAGTTCTGCGCGCACCGTCACCGCGCGGCTCGGATCGCCGAACACGTCCTGGGCCAGCCCCGCCGCCGTACGCCCCGACGGATCCGCGGCCAGCAGATAGAGCAGCTCCGCATGGCGCGGCGACAGCTCGTGCGTCCAGCTGCCGGACGGCCCCGAGACGGTGACCGTCCACTCCCGGGGGCCGCCCAGATCGAGGACGACCCGCGAAACCCCGGTGTGCCCGGCCGGCCCTGCATCCAGCCGCAGCAGCCACCCGCCGGGGAGCGGCTCCACCGTGCACTCGCCGAACCCCGGCAGCACGGCCCGGCCCGGACCGAGCCCTTTCGGCAGCGGCACCCGGTCGACCGGAGTCATGCCGTGCACCGCGGCCGGCCAGCCGTGGGTGTCCACCACCAGGGCGCGGCCACCGGTGCGGGAGAGCAGCGGCACCGCGACCGTACGCAGCCGGTCGAGTACCGCCAGATGACGGTTGCGCAGCTCGGCCTCGGCGAGCCGGGCCACCGAGCGGACCAGGGCCAGCGTCGAAGGATGCATCGTGTCGAACGGGCCGCTCACATCGACCACACCGATCAGCCGCCCGTCGCGCGGATCCGTGACCGGCGCCCCCGCGCAGGTCCACGGATGGTGACTGCTCACGAAGTGCTCGGCGGAGAAGACCTGTACAGGGCGGCGGGCCACCAGGGGAGTGCCGACACCGTTGGTGCCCACGGTGGACTCCCGCCAGTCCGCGCCGAGTTCGAAGCCCAGCTGGTCGGCCTTGTGGAGCACGGACGGATGCCCCTCACGCCACAGGACCCGGGCGTCCGCGTCGCTCACCACCATGATGTGGTGCGCCGCGTCCGCGATGGACACCAGGCCCTCGCGCAGCACCGGCAGGACCTCCTGCAGCACCGACTCGCGCCGCCGCAGCTCCAGGTCCGCGAGCGTCAACAGGCCCTCGCGTACGTCGTGCTCGGGGTCGACCCCGCCGCGGAGCATCCGGCTCCAGGACTCCTCGATCACCGGCCGCGGCTCGATCGGCGGCGCCTGGCCGGACAGGGTCGCGGCGCGCACCCCCTGCAGCAGCTTGGCGGCACGCCGCGAGTCGACGGCCGCCAGCTTCGTCAGGTCGATCGTCGCGTTCGTCATCGGTGCCCTCCCCGAAAGCCCGACGGGTGCGAGTGGACTCCATCGTCTCCCCGAGACGGCATCGGCGGGGCCGAGTTGGCCGACCCGATGCAACTCCCTGCAACTCTCGCACCCGTCGAGCACCTGGCCGAAAGTGGTGCATGCGCCGCAGTGCGGCGCTCATGTTCCTGTTCTGCGGGGCCATGGAGGCGGAGGTGGTGCCGTGTCGGCGCAGCACCACCTCCGCGTCGTATCCCACCTGGGCCGAAGGCCTGTCGGTCACGGTGTGGGCGGGGACGGCCATGCCGCTACGGTATGGAGGTGCACCAGGCAAAAGAAACTCCCGAGCCCACCTCGGGCCGACTCCACCGCGCCCGCGCGCTCTACCGGAACGTCTCGAAACGCAGGACCGCCTGGCTGCTCCTCAAGGACACCGTCAACTCCTGCGTGGAATACCGGATTCTGGGCCTTGCCGCCGAAGCGGCGTTTTTCACCCTCTTGTCCGTTCCGCCACTCCTGCTGAGCCTGGCAGGACTTCTCGGATACGTGGACGTGTGGACCGGCGCCGACACCATGCAGTCCGTCGAGGACAACATCCTCGAAGCGGCCCGCACCGTGCTCTCGGACCGGGGTGTGCACGACATCGCCCAGCCGATCATCGACGACGTGATGAAGGGAGGCCGCCCCGACGTCATCTCCCTCGGCTTCGTGATCGCCCTGTGGTCGGGCTCGCGCGCGGTGACGGTCTTCATCGACACCATCACCGTGATGTACGGGCTCGACGGGGTGCGCGGCATCGTCAGCACCCGGCTGCTCGCGTTCCTGCTGTTCATCGTCGCGCTGCTGATCGGCTCGGTGGCGCTGCCGCTGATGGTGGCGGGCCCGGACGCGGTCCTCAAGGTCGTGCCGTGGAGCGAGACCCTCGTCCAGGTCCTGTACTGGCCCGTCGTCGTGCTGCTCGGCATCGTCTTCCTGACCACGCTCTACCACGTGTCGGTGCCGGTGCGTTCACCCTGGATCGAGGACGTACCGGGCGCGCTGGTGGCCCTCGCCATGTGGATCCTCGGCAGCGCCCTGCTGCGCGTCTACCTCACCAACACCGTGGAGGGGCCGACGATCTACGGCTCCCTCGCCGCACCCGTCGCCGTACTCCTGTGGATCGGGGTCTCGGCCTTCGCCGTCCTCGTCGGTGCGGCCGTCAATGCGGCGGTGGACCGGGTCTGGCCCTCCGTCACCACGGCCGCGGCCCGCGCCGCCAACGAGCGGGTGCGCGAGGCGCGTGCCGCCGAGGTCGTCGCCCGCGCCGCCGCTGCGCGCGCCGCCACGGAGGATCCGGACGACCCGGACATGCCGTCCGAATTCCCCGAGCGCTGGGCCCAGTTCCTGCCCCCGGACGACGTCACCTCGCGGCTGCGCACCCACCCGAAGCGCAACGGCACGGCCGGGCCGCTGCCCGATGAGGAACCCTCCGCGCCCGACACCGACCGGCCCGGGCCATCGGGCCCGGCGAGTCCGCAGGATCCGCCCTCGATCGGCGCGCCGGATCCGCACGCACCCCCACCGGCCTCGCCGGACTCGTACACACCCGGGCGGCCCCAGGCGCCCCCGCCCGCCGCACCGGAAGATCACCCACCCGGGAGCAAGTGACCGGGCCCGGCACGGCGGCGTCTTCGTCTTCCCGGCCGGCGACCGGATTCGCACGCGCCGGCGTCGGAGTTGCGCCTGCCGGGCTCGGTGGACTCGTGCGCGCCCGGGCCGACGCAGGCGCCTCCGTCCGGCTCGCCAGAAGATCGCCCGCCCCGGGCAGTAGGTGACCGGGCCCGGTACGTGGCGGCGTCTTGCCGGCCGGGGACCGGATTCGCACGTACCGCGGTCGGAGTTCCGCTTGCCGGGCCCGCTGGACTCGTGCGCGCCCGGGCTGGTGCAGGCGCCCCCGCCTGCCTCGCCGGAAGTTCACCGACGCGGGAGCAGGTGATCTGGCCCGGTACCGGCGGTGTGCCGCGCATGTGGCGGTGTCTTCCCGGCTGGAGACAGGGCCGCCCGCGTTGGCGTCGGGGTTCCGCTTGCCGGGTTGGCCCGGTCTCGTGCGCGCTCGGGCCGGTGCAGGTGCTCCCGTCCGGCTTGCTGGAAGTTCACCGACCCGGTAGTAGGTGACCTGGCCCAGCACCGGCGGCGTGCCGCGCACGTGGCGGTGTCTTGCCGGCCGGGGACCTGGGCTGCGCCTGGGCTGGCCGGGAACCAGGGCTGAGCCTGCTTGGCGGAAGGCCGGGGTCGTGCCTGCACGGTCGGAGACCGGCCCGCACCATCCCGGCCGGAGGCCGGCCCGTCCCGATCCGATCCACCGGGATCGTCGCGGCGTCGTCTGGCTACCCTCACTCCATGGACGCTCTCGCAGGACTCCTCGACGGACCGCGCGCGCGTGGCGCCTTCCTGATCCGGGCCTGCTTCGACCCGCCCTGGGCGGTACGGATCGAGGACCGTGCGCCCCTGTCGGTGATGGCCATGACCCGCGGTGACGCCTGGCTCGTGCCCGACCGGGGCGAGGCGCTCCACCTGCGCCCGGGCGACATCGCCATCGCCCGCGGCCCCGCCCCGTACACCTGCGGGGACACCCCGCAGACCCCACCCGGCGCCGTGATCCACCCGGGCGGCCGCTGCGCGGCGCCCGACGGCCGGGAACTGCCCGACTACATGGACCTCGGCACCCGCACCTGGGGCGGCCGGGTGGACGGCGACGCGATCATGCTCGTCGGCACCTACCAGATGCGCGGCGAGATCAGTGCCCGTCTGCTCGACGCCCTGCCGCCGCTGCTCGTCCTCGCCCGCGAGGAGTGGGACGGGCTCATCGTGCCGCTCCTCGACCAGGAGATCGTGCGCGACGAGCCCGGCCAGGACGTCGTACTCGACCGGCTCCTCGACCTGCTCCTCATCGCCGTCCTGCGCACCTGGTTCTCGCGGCCGGAGGCCGATCCGCCGGCCTGGTACGCGGCGCTCGGCGACCCCGTCGTCGGCCGGGCCCTGCGCCTGCTGCACGACGATCCGGCCCACCCCTGGACGGTCGCCTCGCTCGCCGCGAAGGCCGGCGTCTCGCGCGCGGCACTGGCCCGCCGCTTCGGCGAACTCGTCGGCGAACCGCCGATGGCGTATCTGACCGGCTGGCGGCTCGCGATCGCCGCGGACCGGCTGCGCGACACCGATCTCACGGTCGGCGCGATCGCCGGACAGGTCGGCTACGGCAGCGCGTTCGCCCTGTCCAGCGCCTTCAAACGGGCCTACGGGATCAGCCCGAAGGAACACCGTTCGGGCGGCGCGGCGTAGCCTCGGACCGTGTACCAGGAGCGCGCATCGCGGCACGAGGGCGCCGTCGTCTGGACCCGGACCGCCCGGCGCCCGCACGACCCGCCCTACCCGGTCCTGCCGGACGGCTGCATGGACCTGCTGTGGATGGACGACCGGCTGTACGTGGCGGGGCCCGACCTGCACGCCTACGTACCGGAGGCCCCGGGCGACGGCACCGTGGCCGGCCTCCGCTTCGCCCCGGGCACCGCATATCCGGTGCTCGGCGTGCCGGCTCGGGAACTGCGCGACCGCCGGGTCGCCCTCGCCGAGCTCTGGCCGGCCGCCCAGGTGCGGAGACTCACCGCACGGGTGGCCGCGGCCGGGGATCCCGCCACCGCACTCGAATCGCTCGTCCTGGACCGGGCCGCGGACTCCGCCCCCGCCGACCCGCTGCCCCGACTGATCGCCGAGCGGCTGGCGTCCGGCCACGGAGTCGCCGCCACCGCGGACGCCCTGGGCGTCGGCGCCAGGCGGCTGCACCGCAGCTCGCTCGACGCCTTCGGATACGGCCCGAAGACCCTGGCCCGCATCCTGCGCCTGCAGCGCGCCCTCACCCTGGCCCGCACCGGTCTGCCTTTCGCCGAGACCGCGGCCGTGGCCGGATTCGCGGACCAGGCGCATCTGGCCCGTGACGTACGGGACTTGGCAGGAATGCCCCTCGGACGGCTGCTGACCCTGGAGCCATAGGGGAACGTCCCCGATGATCGAGGATCAGCCCTTCTCCGGCTGCCAGGCGAAGAGGTCGACCGTCTGGCCGTCCGGGTCCTCGACCTGGGCGTAGCGCTGGCCCCAGTCCGCGTCCCAGGGCTCGGCCGCGCCCTTGTGGCCGGCTGCCGTCAACTCGGCGTAGACGGCGTCCACTTGGGACGGGCTCTCGCACTTGAAGGCGAAGCCGGCGCGGCCGTCGGGCGAGGGCGGTGTGAAATCGGGTGCGAAGGAGCGGATCGCGGCCTCCGTGTCCAGCATGAAGCGGAGGCCGCCGGGCATCGGGGCCTCCGCATGGTCCTCGGACTCCGAGCCCTCGGGGAAGTCGAGGCCGAGCCGGCGGTAGAAGGCGACGGCGGCGGCCATGTCGCTGACCACCATGGAGAGTGCGTCGATGCGTGGAGTAGTCATGCGGTGAGCCTAGGAGAGGGCGATTGCCTCGTCTTGAACGTTTCGGACACTGGCGCGCGGGCGGACCGCGGGCCCGGCGGAGTGACCGCCGACCCGGCGTGCAGCTATCGGCCCCGACTCCCGTCGTGCAGCACCGGGTTGAGCGGAGTGCGCGGCACCTGACCGACCTCGGCGCCGGGCATCCAGGCGCGGTCGGCGATCTGATGTTCATTGGTGGGCTCGGCCACCCGGGTGTCGCCGTCCAGATAGATCACGGTCATCACCCGCCGCGGGACCGTGCTCAGGTTCGGACCGGCGTGGTGGAAGGTCCAGCCGCGGTGGAAACTGGCGTCGCCGAGGGCGAAGGGCGCCACGACGTCCTCGAAGCCCTGCTCCGCCACCGCCTGTCGCAGTCGGGCCTCCGATGCGTCGGATATCGGCAGGTCACGGCCGTACGAGAAGGTGTGGCTGCCGCGTGCGAAGGCCAGCGGACCCATCTCGAGCGGGGTCTCCTGCAGGGGGAGCCAGAGAGTGAGACAGCGGTCGGAGGACAGCGGCCAGTAGTACTGGTCGGCGTGCCACGGGGTGATGCCGCCGGACGGCTCCTTGTACAGCGCCTGGTCGTAGTAGAGCCGCACCGCGTGCACCCCGAGCAGATCGGCTGCGATCTTCGCAAGGCGTCGTGAGAACACCAACTCCCTTACTTTCGCGTGCTGTTGCCACAGGTTTGTGACCTGGAGAAAGGCCCTGCCGTACGTGTCCCGTTCGGCGAGCGGCAGGTCCTGGCCGTTCAGGCGGAGAACCTCGGCGGTGATCGTCGGTTCGTACTCCTCGACCGTCGCCGGCGACAGCACCCCGGAGAGGTGGACGAACCCGTCGCGGTGGAAGTCGGCGGAGGCGGACACGGGCAGGCCCTCGTACGGGAGGTCCAGCTCGTGGACGTGGGACGTGGTGTCGGCGCTCATGCGCGGCACTCCTCGGTTGTCGTGGGCGAAGCTCAGTTCCGGATGCGGACCGTGTGGCCGTCGCCCCGCTGCCCGCCGTCCCCGCCGGTGAGTTCCACGCAGAAGGTGGCTCCGGAGGGGCGCGGCCGGGTCGGCACCGGCCGGCCGTCGACGGTGACCTCGGGCCGCGTCCCGAGGCCGCGCACGGTGAAGTCCACCCGCCCGCTGCCGTATCCGTACACCTGGAACTCCAGACCGTGCCCCGCATCGTGCGCGGTGAGGTCGACATCCGCGTCGACGTCCGCGTCGGCGTCCAGTGGGAACGGCTCGAAGCCGCCGCGGCGGCCGGCGTGCACCTGATACAGGACGGGAAAGCGCAGCGTATCGGCCTTGATGGCCAACTCGTAGGCCTCGCGCGGCCGGTGACCTGCCAGCGCGCGCTCGGCCCGGTCGAGCAGCCGGACCGCACGGGCGTCCCGGTCGCCGGTCTCCTCCCGGATGTCGGCGATGGCATCGGCCGCGTCCCGGTACCACTGGAGGATCAGGGACCGGTCGCGCTCCCGGTGCATGTCCAGACCGGTCCGCAGGAGCAGCCCGTCCCCGTTGACCGGGAACTCGTACGCCGCCTTCCCGCCCGCCACCTGCTCGACCTCGATCGCGTACTTCCGACCCCTGGCCAACTCGATGACGGGCAGCGCGAACTGCGTCCAGCCGTCCCGGGGCAGTTCCGCGCCGCCCAGATGCCGCATGCCGAGTACGGCACCGCCCGCGTCGCGCACCGTCAGGCGCAGCGCAGCGCCGCGGCCGCGCCCGTCCGCCGCGCCCGCACCCGCACGTCGTTGAGCAGGCCCAACTCGCCCGCGGAGAAGGTCTGGTGGACTCTGCGTCTGCCGCGCAGGACGGCGGTGGGGGCGGCGTCGTTCTGCACATCCCAGGGATGCAGCGTCGCCAGGAATGGGTTGATCCAGCGCGTCGCCTCGTTCTCCGCCGGATCGGCGTCGGCAGCCCGCTGCCAGTTGTACGGGGAGGTGTAGCGCGAGCCGTTGACGAAGGTCTGGCGCAGGATCAGCGTCTTGTCGGACGGGTCGAAGGACACCGAGTCCTCCAGATTGGGATTGGCGAGCCGGCCGAACTCGCGCAGCCTCTGCAGATGCCAGAAGCCGCCCACGGTGTGGTCGCCGAGCGAGATGTACTGCGCCCCGGGACGACCGTGCCGGACCACGCCCTGCGCGCTGGAGGGGCGGACGCTGCTGTAGTACGGCTCCTGCAGCCGCGAGTAGATCTCGCTGTGGATGTTGTGCCGCAACAGATCCCGCGGGAAGACGGCGCCCTCGGGGCCGACGACGATCCGCTCCCGCGGCAGCCCGTGGTACCAGGCGTCGGCGAACAGCTGCTGATGGACGGACTGCGCCCGCCACAACCACCTCTTCTCGGCCGCGTTCAGGGGCGTGGCCCCGTCGAGGACGACACCGTCCTTCGCGGCGGCGGCCACGGCGTCGGGACTGTAGTCGGCGAACAGGTCGGTGCGCGCCACGCCGCCGTTGATCTCGTCCCGGTAGGTGTCGTCCCAGACGCCTTCGGTGCCGCGGTGCGACCAGTACACGCTCTCGGTGGCGGTGGAGAACGGCAGCAGCCGACCGGCCTCACCGGTGCGCTGCAGCCGCCAGAGCAGCGGCCGTACCTGTGCCATGGACTCGGCGGCCTTCCGCCGGTAGTGGTCGTTGAGCGTGGCGTTGTGCCAGGTCAGCCAGGGCATGCCCCAGGGGTTGGGGACGGAGAGCCCGTAGCGCCGGTCGTGGTCCGTGCCGAGCAGCTCGTCGAGTGACTCCCCTCGGTAGCTGTCCATCGGGCGATCGAGCAGATGCTGCGGGCTCCACAGAATCTGGTGGTACTTCAGGTCCCCGAAGGTGCCGCCGGAGCCGTCCGGTTCGTCGAGCGGTGTGCCCTCCCAGTCGGCGTGACCCTCGATGGCGAACGGCAGCTCGTAAGTACGGCTGAAGTCGAGCCACTTGGCGTAGTTCGCGGCCATCTCCCCGGCGGTGCGTCTGGGGAAGTAGTCGAGTACGGCGAGGCCGAAGGCCACATCGTCGGTGTCACGGAACTGCTCGGTGATGTAGTCGAGCTTGGCGCGGGACTCCGAGTCGGGCCGGTAGTCCTGGCCGAGGACGAATACGATGCGGTCCTGCACCCGCAGGCCCTGCTCGCGGACCATCCGGTCCAGGTCGGCGAAGGCGCGGATGTGCCGGAAGTACGCGGGCTCACGCGTGGTCCCTCGCACCGTCACCTCGATCTCGCCCGCCGCGGTCACCTCCGGATCGTCGGTCTCGACGAAGAAGCTGCCGTACGGTCCGCCGCCCGGGTCGGCCTGCGCACTGTCGCGCACGTACACGAGGGTGTCGCCGAGGTGGACCTCGAAGCCGAACGCGGCGCCCCAGGTGTCGTCGGGCCGCAGCTCGCCGAAGTGCAGCGTGAGCGGCTCGCCGGGGGTGACCGCGAGTGTGGCCGTGAAGCCGCCACCCCTGGTCACGGCGCGGGCCGAGTACCGCTCGACGAGCGTCCCCTGCTCGACCGTGCCGGTGACGGCCCTGCTGCCCGCCCGCTCGACGAGCCGGTGCCGGCGCTCGCTCGCCGGCACGCCGAGGCGAAGGGTGTCGCTGACCGTGGCCGGGCGTCGCGCAGGATCCGTCCGTGCGTCCCGGGCCCGGGCCCGGGACGGAAGTGCGGTCGCGAGCAGCGGGGCGGCGACCGCGGTCGCGACGACCGTCCTGCGCGGCATGCCCCGGCGTGACTCCTCGCTCGGTGCCATGGCGTCAACCTTCTTCCGTCCCGTACTGCCGGCCGGTCCGGCGGGCTCGACGCCAGGGTGCGTCGACCGGGGCGCCATGCACATGGCTGAACTGGCCGCACTTGCACGTTCTGGCAGGAGTAACGCGGCTGTGGGGTGGCGGGATCGGCGGTCGGGGCGGTCGTCACCGCCCCGACCGTGCCGTGTCAGCCGGCCGGCTCGGTGGCCATGATCCGCGTCCGGTAGTCGGTGTAACTCGGGTAGCGGCCCGCCATCCACAGAATCCCGAGCTGCTCCGAGGACGGCAGACCGCGCGGCGAGAGGGGCCGCACCTGCGGCTCGTTGGATCCGGCGGTGATCGCCTCGCTGCTCCAGGTGCGGCCGTGGTCGGCCGTCGTCCAGCGCTCGACCTCGTGGACCGCCCCGACCTGGCGGGAGAGCAGGACGACGGACGGGTCGTCGTGGTCGAGGGTGATGCCGCCCGAGTAGTTCGGCTCGCTGGGATCCTCGCTGATGGTGTCGCCCGCGGCGGTGATCTCGCCGTCGACGAAGCCGTCACCGTCCCAACGGGCGTACCGGTAGCGGTGGTCGGCGTCGGTGGGGAACACCGCGTAGGTGAGTACGGGCCGACCCCTGCCGTCGTCGGCGATGTCGTGGATCCAGGCCTTGCCCAGGCCGGAGGCCACGTCGTAGACCCGGGTCGCCTGCTCGGGCGTGACGGGTGTGCCGAGCGGACCGATGCGGGAACCGTCGGCCCGGAACAGCGAGCCGCCGCGGTAGTACATGTAGTGGATGCTGTTCTCGACGTTGCGCGGGTGCCCGTCGGTGAAGGCGAAGTGGATGGTGTCGGTGTCGTTCGACGCGATCTTCACGTACGGCCGTTCGCCCGGCACGCTGATCAGCTGCTCGGCGTCGGTCCACCGGTCGCCGCCCGTCGTGGACGACCACGCCGGATTGAAGTCGCCGCCGCGCCAGAAGAGATAGAGCCGGTGCTCCTCGTCGGCGAGCTCGATCGGATTGGGGTACGTGTAGCCGTACTCGCCGGAGGTATTGGTCGGCACCGTCTTCAGCGGCTCCCAGCCCCGGCTGATGTCCTCCGCCGCCACCGAGCGCCGGTAGTACATCTCGGGGCCGCCGTGGCCGGAGAAGAAGACCACGACCCGGCCGTCGTGGCGGATCAGGATCGACGGGGTGTTGTGGTCGTCCACCTGGAAGTCGGTGATGAGCGTCGAGGTGGTGAACTCGCCGGAGTCGTGGTCGTGTTGGGTGACCCTGATCTCGCCCGATGCGGTGATGTAGCCGGCGAAGGTGCGCCGGTACGTGCCGCGATGGTGCACCGCCCGGGGGTCGCCGAACCAGCACCAGGCGCCGCTCTCGGCGAGGACGGAGGCCGGGACCGTGCCCGTGCGTGCGGGCGCGGGGGCAGCGTGTGCGGGCAGGCCGCCGAGTGCGGGTGCGGCCGCGCCGGCGGCCAGTGAGGCCAGCACGGTGCGCCGGGAAGGACGGGGTATGCGGGTGGTCATGTCGTTTCCCCTTCTCACGTTCTCACGGATCGTTCTCACGGATCTCGCCGGAACTGGGTGGGCGTCATGCCGGTCACCCGGTGGAACTGCCGGGACAGGTGGTACTCGTCGCTGAACCCGACGATGCCGGCGATCTCCTTGCCGGACAGCGACGAGTTGCGGATCAGCTCACGGGCCGCGTCGACCCGGCGGCGCAGCCGGTAGCGGGCCGGCGGGACACCGGTGTGGGACTGGAACCGCTTGCGCCAGGATTCGTACGCCATACCGACCTCGGCGGCGACGGAGGCCATGTCGAGCCGGTCCGCGAGGTTGTCCGCGAGCAACCGCCGGGACTCCTCCAGCCAGTTGAGCGCCTGGTCGCCGCCGTTCTCCTCGGTCGCCGCGTCGATCTCGACGAGCAGCCGCAGCAGACTGCAGACCTCGTCGTCCATGCCCGCCCGGGTGCGCGGTGGGCGGGCCGTGCGGAAGCCGTCGATGCGGGGCAGCCAGTAGTCGACGGGTGTCAGTGAGCGGACCGGCCGCGCCGGATCGATCAGCCGGGACTCGAGCAGGGTCGTGAACAGCCGCCCGTCGAAGACGAGATGGACCTCGTTCCAGCCGCTGCTCCCGACGGGGCCGTACCAGTGCGGGGTCCCGGGCGTGACGTAGACGACGCTGCCCGCTCGCAGCGGGACGACCCTGTTCTCCTCCCGGTATTCGCCCGAGCCCTCGTACAGGTACATCAGGGCGAAGCCGTCGAACGAGCGGTAGGGACGGATCAGGACGCCGCGGCCGTTCTCGATCCGGCCCGCGTGCCGCAGGCGCCCGGTCCGCCCCGCAGGTCCCGAACGCCAGCTGACATGAATGCTGGACACAACCCCACCTCAGTCGATCGACCAGAACGTACAAGGAGCACCAGAAGCACCATTCTCTCGCCACAGGTCACGGCCTACCGTCTAGCACGCATCAGGCCAGGTGTCAGTAACGAGAGGGTGACAGACGGTGTCCCGGTACGCAGAACTCCCGGCGCTGGACAGCGCGTTCGCACTCGATCCCGCGGCGGTCGAGAGCTTCGCCCGGCACGGGCACGTACGTCTTTCCGCAGTGGCCACGCCCGATGAGGTGCCGCCCTACCGGGACGTCATCTCCGGTGCCGCCCGCCGGCACAGCGCCGAGACCAGACCCCTGGAGGAACGCGACACGTACGGCAAGGCGTTCGTGCAGATCGAGAACCTCTGGCGGGTCGACCAGGGTGTCGAGCGCTTCGTCACCGCCCGGCGCTTCGCCGGCATCGCCGCGCGGCTGCTGGGCGTGCAGCACGTCCGGCTCTACCACGACCAGGCGCTGTTCAAGGAACCCGGCGGCGGCCCCACACCCTGGCATCAGGACAGCGTCTACTGGCCGCTGGACACCGAGGACACGGTCACCATGTGGATGCCGCTGGTGGACCTGGCCGAGGACATGGGCGGTATGCAGTTCGCCTCCGGCTCCCACCGGGAGAAGGAACTCGCCACCCTGGGCATCTCCGACGAGGCCGAGACGCACTTCGCCCGCCTCCTGCAGGACGGCCGCCACCCCGTCACCGCCGTCCAGCCGATGCAGGCCGGTGACGCCACCTTCCACCGCGGCTGGACGCTGCACCGCGCACAGCCGAATCGCAGCGCGACCGTCCGTGAGGTCATGACCGTCATCTACGTCGCCGACGGGGCCCGGGTCGCCGAGCCGCGCGAGCCGTGGCACCACAGCGAACTCGCCTCCTGGATGCCCGGACTCGGTCCCGGCGACCCGGTCGCCTCCGCACTCAACCCGCTCCTGACCGGCGACCGATCCGCCGCTCGAAGCGACTGATCCGCAGCTCGAAGAGGGGAACAGGGCCATGAAGAAACTTGCGGCGTGTCTGGCCGTGGCCGCCATCGCGGCCACCGCCTGCGGCGAAGGCTCGGGCAACGGGTCCGACGACAGGACCGTCAAGGTCGTCCACCTCGACTTCGGCGGCGGCGACCCGACCGCCGACTGGCTGCAGCGGGCCAAGAAGCAGTACGAGAAGGAGAACCCGGGCAAGACCGTGAAACTGCAGCCGATCACTGGCGGCGTCGAGGACTACTACGGCCAGGTCGCGCGCATGCAGCAGTCGCCGTCCACCGCACCCGATGTGGTCCTGGAGGACTCCTCCACCATCGAGGCCGATGCCCAGGCCGGCCACCTCCTGCCGCTCGACGACCGTCTGAAACAGTGGAAGGACTGGGACCGGTTCGAGGACGCGGCGAAGACGGCGACCCGGGCCCAGGACGGCAAGACCTACGGCGTCCTGATGGCGTCCGACGTCCGCGCCCTCTGGTACAACAAGAAACTCCTGAAGGACGCCGGCGTCACGATCCCCTGGAAACCCGAGAGTTGGGGCGAGGTCCTCGACGCCGCCCGCGCCGTCAAGGACAAGGGCGCAGCGGACGTCGTACCACTGAACATCTACGCCTCGAAGGCCGCCGGCGAGGGCACCAGCATGCAGGGCTTCGAGATGCTGCTCTACGGCACCGGCGACACCCTCTACGACGAGCAGGCCAAGAAGTGGGTGCCGAAGAGCAAGGGGTTCGACGACGCGCTGGCCTTCTACGACACCGTCTTCTCCGAGCAGCTCGGCCCCAGCCCCCAGCAGGCGCTCAGCGGTGAACTGCCCAACACGGTCAACGAGAAGATGCTCCCCGAGGGCGGACTCGCCATCGCCCTGGACGGCTCCTGGCTGCCCCGCGCCTGGGAGGGCGACGGCTGGCCGGAGTGGCAGGACACCATGGGCATCGCCCCGATGCCCACCCAGGACGGTCAGGAGCCCGGTGCCACCAGCATGTCCGGCGGCTTCTCGCTCGCCATCGGCAAGAAGAGCGGGAACCCGGACGGCGGCTGGGACTTCCTCACCACCGCCCTCGACAAGGCCAACACCGCCTGGGTCAACACCCGGGGCAACCTGACGACGGTCCGGGAGGACGTCGCCGCGTCCGCGGGCTACGCCGAGCGCAATGCCTCGGTGGCGCCCCTCACCGAGCTCCTGAAGGTCACCCACTTCCGCCCGGCGCTGCCGGACTACCCGAAGGTCTCCGCCGAGATCCAGGCAGCGGTCGAGTCCGTGGCCACCGGCCAGTCCGAACCGGACGAGGCGGCCGAGACGTACCGCAAGAACGTCACCGCGATCGTCGGCGCGGACCAGGTCAAGTGAGCGGTCCGCGTACGCCACCGGCCGTCGCCGCCCGGCACCCGAACCTGCGGCGCGCGCTCGGCCCGATGGCCCCGGCTCTGCTGCTGCTCACGGTCTTCTTCGCCGGCCCGATCGGCTGGACGTTCTACGCGGCCTTCACCGACTCGGCGCTGACCGGCCCGGGTGCGGCCGACACGATGTTCGTCGGCTTCGACAACTTCACTCAGCTGTTCTCCGACCCGAGGTTCTGGGACTCGGTGCTGCTGACCGTCGTCTTCGTCTTCTTCTCGGCGATCGTCGGACAGAACCTCCTCGGACTGTTCCTCGCACTCGTCATGCGCGGCCGGGCGCGCGCCGCACGCGGAGCGGTGGGCGCGATCGTCGTCGCCGCGTGGGTGATCCCGGAAATCGTCGCGGGCTACGTGTGGTTCGCCTTCCTCAGCGACGACGGCACACTCAACTCCCTGCTCCGCGGCCTCGGTCTCGAAGGGACCTCCTGGCTGGTGATGACGCCGATGCTCGCCGTGATCCTGGCCAACGTCTGGCGCGGCACCGCCTTCTCCATGCTGGTCTACTCGGCGGCACTCTCCGAGGTGCCGACGGACCTCCTCGAGGCCGCGAGCGTCGACGGGGCGGGACCGCTGCGCCGGTTGTGGCACATCGTCCTGCCGCTCATCAAACGCACCATGGTCTCGAACCTCATGCTGGTGACCCTGCAGACGCTGTCCCTGTTCACCTTGATCTTCGTGATGACGGCGGGCGGCCCCGGCACCAAGTCCCAGACCCTGCCGCTCTACATGTACGAACAGGCCTTCAAGCTCTTCCAGATCGGCTACGGCACCGCCGTCGCCCTGGTGCTTCTCTCCATCGGTGCGGTGGCCGGCCTCGTCTACGTACGCGTCCTGAAGGTGGAGGTGTGACGATGGCCCCCGTCGCAGTGACGTCCACGGCCCGCCGGCGCACGGGTGCCGCCGCGGCGTACTCGGTCCTCGGCCTCGTGGCCGTGCTGTTCGCGCTCCCGTTCGGCTGGCTCGTACTGGCCGCGCTCGACGGCGAGGCGTCGCTGAGCGCGGGCCTGCCGGACCGCCTCACGCTCGACAACTTCTCCGCGGTGCTCACCTTCGACATCAGCCTGCGCCCGATCCTCAACGGCCTGGTCCTCGCCGGCGGTTCGGCACTCATCACCATCGTCGCGGGCACACTGTGCGCCTATCCGCTGTCGCGGTTCCAGCTGCGCTTCAAGCGGCCGTTCCTGTACACGGTGCTGTTCGCGACAGGGCTGCCCGTCACCGCCGTCATGGTGCCGGTGTACGGGCTGTTCGTCCGCCTCGACGCCCTCGACTCGACCTTCGCGACGACCCTGTTCCTGGCGGCGACATCACTGCCGTACGCGATCTGGCTGATGAAGGGGTTCATCGACGGGGTGCCCGTGGAGCTGGAGGAGGCCGCCTGGGTGGACGGTGCCTCGCGGATGACCACCCTGTGGCGCATGGTGGTGCCGCTGGTGCTCCCGGGGGCCAGTGTCGTCACCCTGTTCACCTTCATGCTGGCGTGGGGGAACTTCTTCGTCCCGTTCGTCCTGATCCAGAGCCCCGAGAAACTGCCCGCGGCGGTGGCGATCCACCAGTTCTTCTCCCAGTTCGGAGCGGTCGCGTACGGGCAGCTCGCGGCGTACTCGCTGATCTACTCGGCACCCGTGGTGCTGGTGTACCTGGTGATCTCCAAGGTGCTCGGCGGTGCCTTCACCCTGAGCGGCGCGACGAAGGGCTGACATCGTGACACGCTGAGCTCCATGACGGCGACAGGACAACAGCCCCACCCGCGGGACCAGGAGGCACCGGATGCCTCGCAGGCACGCGCCCCCGACGGCACGCCGTGGCCCATCGGCGCCGGCTCGCACGAGGACCGCGCAGGGCGGCCGGAACTGTGGCTGGTCCGCGTCGGACACCCCACGGACGAGGACCTGTCCGTCCTGGACGCCACGGAGCGGGCACGAGCGACGGCGCTGCGCCGTCCGCAGGACCGGGACCTCTACATCACGGCGCACACCACCCTGCGCCGAGTGCTGGGCCGCCGCCTGGACACCGCCCCTGCTGCACTGGCCTTCGTGCGCGAGCCCTGTCCGCACTGCGGGGGTGAGCACGGACGGCCCGTGCTCGCCGGCTCGCCCGTCCACTTCTCGCTCTCGCACGCCGGACGCCACGCCCTGATCGGCGTGTGCGACCGCCCGGTCGGCGTGGACATCGAGCTGGTGCCCAAGGCCGAGCTCGTGACCGATGTCGCACGTGCGCTGCACGGCGACGAACAGCAGGAACTGGCGCTGCTCGGCCCGGAGTCGGGACCCGTCGCCTTCGCCCGCTGCTGGGCGCGGAAGGAGGCCGTGCTCAAGGGCACCGGCGAGGGCCTCGGCGGCGGGGGAGTCGCCACCCTCCTGGTCGGGACGGGCGCCGAGCCGCACCCCGTGCCCGGCTGGCGACTCGCGGACATCCCCGAAGCGCCCGGCGGATACGCCGCGGCGTACGCGGTCCGCGACTGATCCTGCGCCCCTCCGTACACGTGATCCGTACGGCCGTACGTCTTCCCGCACAGGTGTGCCCGAGAGGCCCGGACGTCCCTCCCGGTGTGCGGTGAAAGGGAGTTGTCAACGGGTGCCGGGCGGTGCGCCACGCGCTACCGTGACGGCATGACAATCCCGGGTGAGAACCGACTGGCCGCCGCCGTCGTCGTGCACCACGGCCGTGTGCTCCTGGTGCGGCGCAGCGAGACCGAGCGCTTCCTGCCCGGCGTCTGGGGCGTCCCCTGCGGCAAGCTGGACCCGGGCGAGCGCTCCGAGCACGCCGTCCTGCGCGAACTGCGCGAGGAGACCGCGCTGCTCGGCCGGGTGGTCCGCAAGGTGGGCGAATCGTCCTTCGTGAGCGACTACCAGGGCCGCGAGATCAAGAACTACCAGGACAACTTCCTGGTCGAGCCGCTCACCCTCGACGTCCGCCTCCCGCACCGTGACCAGGCCTTCGACTGGCGGGAGCCGTCCGCCCTTGACGGTCTGCGCATCGACGACTACAACCTCGACGTGGTCCGCCAGGCCCTGAACTCGGTGCGCACCGCCTGATCCGTCCGCGCCCGGCGGCGTCCGGCCTCAGCCGTCCACAAGCCGTGCCAGCGCGGTGAGTTCGGACAGATAGTCGGCCACCGGCAGCGGATGCTTGGCCGTCGCCGGCGCGCGCCGCGGCCCCGGTGCGGAGAACACGTCGGTGTGCGGACGCCGGTGGGCGCCGGCCTCAAGGAACAGCGTCACCGTCGGCTCGTCCGCGGTGCACCACGCACGATGCAGGGCGTGCGGCGCGAGCGCGTAACCGCTGCCCGCCGCGTACCGCGCGACATGGGTGAGCCGCAGTCGCGCCCGCCCCCGCTCGGTGAGCAGCCAGTCACCGGCGTCGGCCAGGGACTCCTCGTACCGCACGGTTTCGCGCCCGCCCCCGTCCGGGCCGTGCTCCCGTGCCGTGCCGTCCGGCACCTCCTCGTACAGCTCCATGCCGAGGCTGCCGCGGACCACCTGGGACGCCAGCGGCGAGCGGTGGTTGTGGATGTCCTCCGGGGCCAGGTGCTGTCCGTGCGGATGCCAGACATGGGCGCGCAGCATGTGCCGGCTGCCGCCGTCGAAGAGCAGCAGCTTGTCGAAGCCGAGCACATGGCGGTACGAGAGACGGGCGCAGCCCGCCGGATCGCCCGCGCCCGCCGCCAGCTCCCGCAGCAGCGCCCCGAGCCGGGCCGGTGTGCCCAGCTCGGCGACCGTCTCGTGGGCCGCGGTGGGTAATTCGGCGTCGGGTCGATCGTCGAGTGCTCCGGTGAGGAGCCGTCGTGCCTCGCTGACCTGCCGTCCACCCATGCAGCCTCCCGATCGCGCACCACGAGCCGCCCGTCGCCGGATCTCAGACGTGCGGCTGATACATCCATAAGGCATGGGTGCGCAGGGCCGAAAGGCCTTGATAGGTCATCCACATGGGATGGCCGAGATCGTCCCCGTCGCCCTCCCAGGTCCACACGCCGTCCGTCTGGCGGCGCCACACCGCGGTGGCGGCGCCCGCCGTCAGCTCCCGCCACTCGCGCTCCAGGCCGTCCTCGGCCGCCGTCCGGGCCGAACCGGGTGTGAGGAGTGCCCGCAGCACCCAGGATGCGGTGAAGTGCCGTACGGGCAGGACCTCGTGGTGGCTCAGATCCGAAGGGTGCGGCCGGCGGACCACCTCGTGCACATTGCGCAGGTCGGGGCAGCCGTCGTGCAGCGGGCCCGGGCAGGCGAGCAGCCAGCGGATGCCCTCCCGCCGGGCGTCGCGGACATGCGGGCTCTCGCCGAGCACCGCCGCCGCCCGGTCGAGCGCGAGGACCGCCTGCGCGGTGTGCACGGGCGACGGCAGCACCGGCCGACCGACCACAGCAGAGAACCGCGGGCCCCAGCACCGCTGATGGCGCCGGAGCGGATCCGCGAACGCCGCGTCGACCAGGGCCTCCCGCAGCCGCGGCAGGGCCGGCGACTCCGGTGCGGCGCGCAGCAGCCCGCGCAGCACCGTGGTCACCACATGGGTCATCTCCAGGCCCGACGGCTCCAGTTCACGGGTGAGCCGGGACGCGCAGTGCTCCGCCTCCTCCGCGATCCGGGCCGGATCCGCTCCCGCCCGGGCCAGCGCGCCGAGCACCAGCGCCGTCACCTCCGGGCGCGGTATGGAGCCCTGCGAGCGGGCGGCCCAGCCGCCGTCCGGCAGCCTCAACCGCCAGAGTGTGTCGACCAGTTCCCCGGTGCGTATGCGGCCGTCCGGCAGTGCCAGGTCGAGAGCCGTGTGCAGTCCGTACGCGGTGCCCACCGATGTCGGCCGCAGCGGTGTCGTCGGTTCGTCGAGACCGTGCGGCCAGCCTGTCAGCCGGCCGGACTGCGGGTCGTCGGCCTCGGTGAGCCCGGCGACCAGGGCCTCGTACGTCTGCATGGCCAGCTCGGTGAAGGCTCCGGGCCCGAACTCGCCCGGCCCCGTGGGGTGTTGGCCCGGCACGGGGCGGGGCGCCGGCAGAGTGGGCGCGGGCGGTGCGGAGCGGGTCCGCAGCAGGGCGGTGGCCAGCCACACCGCGACGGTGGTGGCGCACCCCGCCACCGCGGCCAGCGCATAGCGTGCGGTGTCCGGCGGGATGCCGTCCGGCAGCACCCCGACCAGGGACTGGAACACCGCATATCCCGCGGCCAGGCAGCCGAACCCGCCGAGCCAGCGGACGAAGCGGGTGGGCGCGGCAGCACGCCGGCCGCCCGCCCCGTCGTCCGGGTCCCGGTGCGGGGGCGGGCGCAATGGGCCGAGCCCCAGGCGTTGTGGTGACACAGCGTGCCCCTTCCCCGTGTCAGGGCGAACTGATGGGTCGTGGGTGAGTCCTGGATGTCTCCAGTCTAGTCCTGGGCAGTGACAGAGCGTGCTGCCCGGGTAACAGGAACATTCGGAAAGGGGCGGATCACCGATCCCGGGACGGGAGCGGTACGCGGCATCCTCCGACAGCGGTGGATCACCGCCCGGGTAGGGTCGATTCGTCCGGCTCCCTCACCAGTTCCCCGGCCGGCTCGTGTGCTCCTGGAGGCCCCCATGTCCCCGACCCCCGTGGCCAAGGTCCTTGCCGTGCTCGACGACTGTCTGGCGCCGCTGCCGGACGAACGGCAGGGCGCCGTCTGGCGGCTCGCCGAACAGGGGCGCGGCCTCGACGCCAACCTGGTGCGGCTCACCCCGGGCGCGAGCGTCGGCGAACACAGCGACGACGTACTCGATGTGCTGCTCGTCGTACTCGAAGGCAGCGGCACGCTCGGCAGCACCGAGGGGACCGAGGAGCTCGGCCCGCACACCGTCGCCTGGCTCCCGCGCGGATCGCGCCGCCGGCTGCAGGCCGGCGACGAGGGCCTCGTCTACCTGACCGCGCACCGGCGGCGCCCCGGACTTCAGGTGGGCGGCCTTCAGGCGGGCGGCGTTCAAGGGCAAGGTGTGGTCTCGGCCGGGAGCGAGGGAGGCGAAGCGGCCTGCCTGCTCGACCGGGTCTGCCCCGAATGCGGCCGCCTGGCCACGGAGCGCGACGCCCGCTTCTGCGGACGGTGCGGCAACGAACTGCCCTGAGGACGCTGCCGGTTGCGGCCGCAGTGCTCAGACCGGCCGGTACACCGTGAGCGCCTCCGGCAGCTTGTCCAGGACGAACGCACCGGGCGCCGCCACCACTTCACCGTCGAACGCCATATCAGCCCCCTGCGGAAGCCCGGACACCATCAGCCGCTCCGGCCGCGCCGCCGCATAGAACGGGCTGCGCCGCAGCCCACCCGAGAGCGCCGCGCCCAGCAGCCGGGTACGGGCGAACCGGCCGCCGTGCGCGATCCGCACATCGAGCAGACCGTCCGCCAGATCGTGCCTGCGCACCGGCGCGATGCCGATACTGCGGTACGCGCCGTTGCCCGCGAAGAGCAGCCACAGCGAACGCCGCCGGCCGTTCACCTCGACCCGCAGCGGGCGGGCCGTACGCAGCACGTGCGCGACACCGAAGAGCGTCGCCGGCGGACCGCCGATGCGCGGGGACCAGCGCTCGCGCAGCCGCACCAGATCCGGATACACGCCCAGGCTGAACGTGTTGAGGAAGTACAGCGGCTCGGCGGCACCACGCCGCCCGTCCGGCCCCGGCAGCGCGGTGATCCGCCCGACGTCCGCTCGTACCGCGCTGCCCTCGGTCACCGCCGTACACACCTCGGCGAGGGTGTCCACGCCCAGATCCGCGGCGAAGTGGTTGAACGTACCGCCGGGCAGCACCACCAGCGGCACCCCGTGCGCGAGGGCCGGACCCACCGCCGCATTGACCGTGCCGTCCCCGCCGAACACACCGAGCGCGCCGCCCAGGCGCGCCGCCTCGGCGGCCTCCGTCTCGAGGACCTGGGACAGCGGGCCGGCATCCGAGTCGTACAGGATCAGCTCGGCCTCCGGCAGCTCGGTGCGCAACTGCCGTACCGGATCGACGACATGGGGCTGCGCGCCGGACGAGGGATTGACCACGATGCGCAGCCCTTCGCCCTTCGGCAGCGCCGGCGCGTCCGTCCGCGGCCGCGCGGGCGGCGGGAGTTGGGAACGCGAGGGCACCAGACCGCGCACCGCGAGCGCCGCGCCGATACCGAGCCCCGCGCCCACCAGGACGTCACTCGGGTAGTGCACGCCCGTGTAGACCCGGGAGAACGCCACCGAGGCGGCCACCGGCGCGAGCACCGTGCCCCACTCCCGCGACTCCAGAGCGGCACCGGCGGTGAACGCGGCCGCCGAGGCCGCATGCCCCGAGGGGAAGGAGCTGGTCACCGGCTGGCGCGGCAGATGCCGTATCACCGGCACCGACTCCAGCACCGGACGGTTCCTGCGCACCGCGCCCTTGGCGAGGGTGTTCACCGTCAGCGAGGCGACCGCGAGGGACGCGGCGCCCCGCACCGCGGCCCGCCGGCTGCGTGCCCCGCCGAGCGCCCACATCCCGGCCGCGAGGCCGAACCACAGCGCCCCGTGATTCGCGGCCCTGCTCAGCCGCGGAAGTACCGGCTCCGCGCCCGGCCACGATCGCGTGGCCACTTGCCGGAACACACCGTGGTCGACGCCACGCAGCATCCGGCGCAGCGGCCGGTTCCTCTGCTCGTCCATGCGCCCTGTCTACACCGAAGCGGCTCGCTCAGCGCGCCGCCCCCGAAGATCCGGCCGGATCGGTCGGCGGCCAGGCCGGCCGCTGGGACTCCGGCAGCGTGCTGAGGGCCTGACCGACTGTCGTGTACGACGGCAGCAGATCCGTGCTGCCGGTCTGCTCGAGCAGCTCGGTGAGCCGCCGCCCCGGACCGGCGAGCAGCAGCCGCCCGTCCCGGCGGCCGAGCAGCCAGTGCATCGCGAGCAGGCAGTTCAGCCCCCGGGAATCGCAGAACACCAGAGCCGTCACATCGAGGACGAGGAACCGGTGCCCGGCCTCCACCGACGCGCCGAGCGTGGAGAGGAAGAAGTCCTCGCAGGACTGGTCCAGTTCGCCGCTCACCCGCAGCACCGCGCTGTCTTCGCAACCCGCGAGTTCCGTGATGGTCAGGCGGTGGATCTGTGTCGACATCGCACCTCCATCCGGCCATCGTACGGAACTCCACGCCGCTCACGGCCCGCAATCACGGGGCTGCGGTTCGATAACGGTGCCCGGGGTCCGATGCTTCAGCTGTGAAAGTTTTGCATAGGGTAAGGCCTCGAGTGGTTGCGGTGAACAGGCGCCGGTCCGCGCCCTGCACACCGCCTGTCCAGGGGCGGGAGTGAGCATTGGCGGAGCAGAAGCCGAGGCGCATCGGCATCCTGGACGTCCTGCCCTTCGCGGTGATGGCCGTGGTCACCGTGGTCGACCTCAGCGAGGGACCCGGGGTGGGCGTGATGCCCCTGGTGTCGCTCGGCCCCGCCTTCTCCGGGCTGGTCGGCGGCTGGCGGCGCACCGCCGTCGTCGGAGCGATCGCGCTGCTGCTGTGCGGCGCACTCGGCCTGTACAACGGGCTGTTCGACGACCGCCGCGGATTCACCGCTTTCGCCTCCGTGGCCGGGGTCACCGCCGCGGGCCTGGTCGCCGCGATGATGCGCCAGCGCCGCGAGCTGGAGCTCGCCAGCGTCCGCTCCATCGCCGAGGTCGCCCAGCGCGTGCTGCTGCGCCCGGTACCCCGCAGGGCGGGCCATCTGCGCGCCGCCGTCTCCTACACCTCCGCCGTCGCCGAGGCCCGGATCGGCGGTGATCTGTACGAGGTGGTGGCCTCCCCAGGCGGCGTACGCATCATCGTCGGCGACGTCCAGGGCAAAGGGCTCGACGCGGTGGAGACCGCGGCCCTGGTGCTCGGCGCCTTCCGCGAGGCCGCGCACGACGAGGCCGATCTGCGCAGCGTCGGCGCCCGGCTCGAACGGGTCGCGGACCGGGAGCTGCAGGGCGAGAAGTTCGTCACCGCGGTGCTCGCCGAGGTGCGCGACGGACACCTCGTGACGCTCCTCAACTACGGCCATCCCGCACCCGTGGTGGTCGGCCCCGACGGCACCGTGCGCTTCGCCGAGCCGCCCCGGCACGCCCTGCCGCTCGGCCTGGGCGTACACGGCGCCGAATCCCCGGAGCCCTACGAGGTCGGCTTCGCCCCCGGTGAGCAACTCCTCCTCTACACCGACGGAGTCTCCGAGGCCCGGGACGCGAGCCGCACCTTCTACCCGCTCGCCGAACGCCTCGACCTGCTCAAGGACCCCGACCCGGAGGCGGCACTCGAACGCCTCCGCGAGGACCTCGTCGACCACGCCCAGGGCCCTCTGCACGACGACGCGGCGATGCTGCTCCTGCGCTACCAGGAGTGAGCACCGGCTCCCGTGCGGCCCCCGCCCGCGATGCGATCACACCGGCTCGGCCTCGATGAGGCAGAACGGATTCGGCGCCCCGAACGGGGTGACGTCGCGGATGGCGAAGCCCGTATCGCGGCACAGCTGCTCGAAGTCGTCCCGGGTCCGCTCCCGGCCGCCGACGTTGACCAGCATGTTGAGGTCCGTGAGATAGGTCGCGCCGGCCGTGGCCGGATCCACGACCGGCGGCAGCACCGGCTCGATGATCAGCAGACGGCCCCCGTCCGGGATCTCCCGGCGGCAGTGCCCGAGGATCTCCGCGCACCGTGCGTCGCTCCAGTCGTGGATCACGCTCTTGAGCACGTAGACCTCCGCGCCCGCCGGGACCGTGGCGAAGAAGTCCCCCGTGATCAGCGAACAGCGGCCGCCGGCGATCTCCGCGGCCAACTGCGTGCCGGCCTGGGCGAGGCCCTCCGGACTGTCGAAGAGGATGCCGCGCAGCGTCGGATGTGCACGGAGGATCGCGGACAGCAGGGTGCCGTCGCCTCCGCCGATGTCCGCCACGGTCGAGTACCTGCTGAAGTCGAAGGCGGTGGGCAGCCGTTGAGCCGTGTCGAGGGTGCCCTGGCTCATCGCGGCGTTGAATTCGGCGGAGAGCTCCGGCTGTTCGGCGAGGTGGCTGAAGAAGTCCGTGCCGAAGACCTTGTCGAAGGCGGTCTCCCCGGTACGTACGCTCTCGTCGAGCTGCTCCCACGCCCGCAGCATCGCGGGGTCGGTGAACATGCGGATGAACGAGAACAGGGAGCCCGGCACGTCCTTGCGCATCAGCGCGCCGACCGGGGTGGCGGCGAAGCTGCCCGGGGCGCGCTCGGTCAGAATCCCCAGTCCCGTCAGGGCGCGGAGCAGTCTGACCGTGGCCTGCGGCTGGGTGCCGGCGGCGGCAGCCAGCTCGTCCGCCGTACGCTCCCCGTCGCCGATCAGGTCGAGAACACCGAGCCGAGTGGCGGCACCCACGGTGTGGGCGGCCATGGCCCCGAAGATGATCCTCCCCAGCGCGCCACGGGCCTCGTCCAGGGACTGCTGCGAACTGTCGTGCGTCATGATGCGACTACCCCTCTGATCGCCGACGTGGTTAGGCAACCCTAAGTAGATCGCATGCTCCGGGCAATGGCCGGCGGTTCCCGTCCTGCGCCCTCCCCGTGTCGGCCGGTGGCCGTCGCGGAAAACCGTTGGCGCGAGCGGCGGCGGCCCGGCTACCTTTGGCCGTGTTCCGCAGGGGTCGTGCGATGGGCCCCTGCCCAGCGCCGTGTGTACCGGGAGGTGTGACTGATGACTGTCGCCGAGGCGGGCGTTGCCCGTGACCAGAAGTTCGTCACTGCCACCCCCGTGGCCACCGGCTGAACAGAACTGCACCGCACACCTCGTGCGCAGCCGGGGCCACCCTGTGAAGGGTTTCCCTTGACATTCCCGTCTGCTGTTCCGTCCCGTCGGCTGACCGCCTACGGCTGGGACACTGCCCTGGACGCCGAGTTCGCCCCGTACGCCGAGCAGGGGCTCGTCCCCGGCCGGGTGATCCGAGTCGACCGCGGCCAGTGTGATGTGTACACCGACGAGGGCGTCGTCCGCGCCGACACCGCACTCGTCACACCCAACGACCCGCTCCGCGTCATCTGCACCGGCGACTGGGCCGCCCTCGACCCGGGCGGCGACCCTCCGCTGGTACGGACGTATCTGCCGCGGCGCACCGCATTCGTCCGCAACACCAGCTCCAAACGGTCCGAGGGGCAGATCCTCGCGGCCAACGTCGACTTCGCGATCATCGCCGTCTCGCTCGCCCTGGAACTCGACCTGGGCAGGATCGAACGCTTCCTGGCACTGGCGTGGGAATCCGGCGCCCAACCCCTGGTCGTGCTGACCAAGGCCGACCTGGTGGGTGACCCCGGCACGCTCGCCCACCTCGTGCAGGACGTGGAGACCGCGGCGCCCGGCGTCCAGGTGCTGGCCGTCAGCGCCAACGAGGGCGAGGGCACCGAGGTGCTCGCAGCCGTCGTCGCCGGTGGCACCAGCGTGCTGCTCGGCCAGTCGGGCGCGGGCAAGTCCACGCTGGCCAACGCGCTGCTCGGCGAGGACGTGATGGACGTACAGGCGGCCCGTGACGTCGACGGCAAGGGCCGGCACACCACCACCACCCGCAATCTGCTCGCCCTGCCCGGCGGGGGAGTCCTCATCGACACCCCGGGGCTGCGCGGAGTCGGCCTCTGGGACGCCGAGACCGGCGTCGGCCAGGTCTTCGCCGAGATCGAGGAACTCGCCGAGGACTGCCGCTTCCAGGACTGCGCGCACGGCGCGGAGCCCGGATGCGCCGTCCTCGAGGCACTGGCCGACGGCACGCTGTCCGAGCGCAGGCTCGACAGCTACCGCAAGCTGTTGCGCGAGAACGAACGGATCATCGCCAAGACGGACGCCCGGGTACGGGCCGGCCGCCGCCGCGAATGGCGCCTCAAGCAGGCCCAGGGCCGTGCCGCCATGGAGGCCAAACGCGGCCGCGTCCGATAACGGCCCCGCCGGACAGACCTCAGGGGCGCGGCGAGCGGACTGCAGAACTTCCGGGCACGGGGCCTTCGGGGTCCCGTGCCCGGGAGCCAGGTGCCTGGCCGGGCACCGGGGAAGGGCTCGTCGGCCGGCTGTGGCGGCCTGGCCGACGGGCCCTTTTCGACGTCCCGGGAGCCGGAGCCGGTGGCGGGCGACCCGGCGTACCCGTCCCGGCGAACGCCGTGTCCGATTTCCGCCAGCCGACCTCGCGCCGGTCGCGCAGACTGGACGAGTGATGGATGAAGAGACCAGGTACGAGGCGGTGCGCAGCCGCGATGCCCGCTTCGACGGCGCGTTCTTCTTCGCGGTGTCGACGACCGGGATCTACTGCCGGCCCAGCTGCCCCGCGGTCACCCCGAAGCGGCGCAATGTGCGCTTCTTCCCGGCCGCCGCCGCAGCCCAGCGCGCCGGTTTCCGCGCCTGCCGCCGCTGCCGGCCGGACGCCGTCCCCGGCTCCGCCGACTGGAACGCCCGCGCCGACGTCGTGGGCCGCGCCATGCGGATGATCGGTGACGGCATCGTGGACCGCGAGGGCGTCACCGGCCTCGCCGAGCGACTCGGCTACAGCGCACGCCAGGTGCAGCGCCAGCTCACCGCAGAACTCGGCGCGGGCCCGGTCGCCCTGGCCCGCGCCCAGCGCGCCCACACCGCGCGGATCCTGCTGGGGACCACCCTGCTGCCGATCACCGACATCGCGTTCGCCTCGGGCTTCGCCAGCGTGCGCCAGTTCAACGACACCATCCGGCAGATCTACGCCCGCACCCCGAGCGGACTGCGTGCGGAGTCCAGGGCCCCGAGCGGCCGCGGCGCCGGCACCGAGACGGCCCTCACCGCCGGTGTGCCGCTGCGCCTCGCCCTGCGCGGGCCGTACCACCGCGCCGCCGTCTTCGACCTGCTCGCCCGCGAGGCGCTGCCGCGGATCGAGGAGGTGACCGGCGCACCGGGCTCACGCACCTACCGCCGCACCCTGCGCCTGCCGTACGGGACGGGCATCGCCGCCGTCGACGAACGGGACGCGGGACCCTGGCTCGACGCCCGCATCCACCTCACCGACCCCCGCGACCTGTCCACGGCCGTGCACCGGCTGCGACGGCTCTTCGACCTGGACGCCGACCCGTACGCCGTGGACCAGCGCCTCGGTGCGCAGCCAGCGCTCGCCGAGCTGGTCGCCGAGCGGCCGGGGCTGCGCTCACCGGGCGCCGCCGACCCCGACGAATTCGCCCTGCGCACCGTCGCCGGGCAGGATGCGGCCGCCGAACTCATCGACGAGTACGGGGAGTTGCTCGAGGTGCCGTGCGGATCGCTCAGCCACCTCTTCCCCGAGCCCAAGGCGCTCGCCGACCGGCTGCCACTGGCCGCGGCGCTGCACGACGGGTCCGTACGCCTGGACGCGGGGGCCGATCGCGACGACGCCGAGCAGGCGCTGCTCACCGTGCCGGGCGTGCGACCCGCGGACGCCGCCCTGATCCGCCGGCGCGCGCTCGGTGATCCGGACGTCGCGGTGCCGCGGGAGCCGGCCGACGACGCGTGGCGGCCCTGGCGCTCGTACGCCGCACAGCACCTCACGGCGGCCCACAGGAACGCCCACGGCGCCGCCCACCCGCAGGAGACGGAAACAGCCCACCGGCAGGAAACGGCAGAGGAGAACGACCGATGAGCAGCACCACGGCCCCCGCGGCACCCATGACGACCACCCGCCGCTCGGCCACGTACTGGATGATCGTCGACAGCCCGCTCGGCGAGCTCCTGCTCACCGGCGACGGTTCGGGCGCCCTCGCCTCGCTCTCCGTGCCCGGCCAGAAGGGCGGGCTCAGCCCGCGACCCGAGTGGCACCGCGATCCGAAGGCGTTCCGCGCGGCCACCGAGCAGCTGGCCGCGTACTTCGCCGGGGAGTTGCGGGAGTTCGACCTCGAACTGCGCACCCATGGCACCGACTTCAGGGAACGGGTGTGGACCGCCCTCGACACGCTGCCGTACGGGACCACGACCAGCTACGGCGAACTGGCCGCACGCATCGGGGCCCCGCGGAACGCGGCACGCGCGATCGGCGGGGCCGTCGGAGCCAACCCGCTGCTCGTGGTGCGCCCCTGCCACCGGGTCGTCGGTGCCGGCGCGGACGCACTCGGCGGATACGCGGGCGGACTGCCCCGCAAGCGGCAGCTCCTCACTCTCGAGGGCGCGCTGCCCGGCGGCGCCTGAGCTCCGGGAGGCCGTACGGCCCGCTGCTCAGCCCGCCGCTTCCTCCAGGCCCCAGCTGTGCACCTTCCTGGGATGGATCCGGATCAGCTCCTCGCTGAAGTGTGCGCCCAAGTCGTGCGGTCCGGTGTGGAGTTCGGCCTCACCGCGGATGTCCACGCCGCGCACCCGCCAGGGCTTGACGCTGACGATGTCGTCCACCACGAGCGCGACCTTCGGGTTGCCGAGCAGATTGCGCCACTTCTTGGTGGTGGCGAGGGCGTAGCCGCCGATCAGGATGCTGCCGTCGTCCTGCAGGTAGAAGCCGACCGGGTTCGCCTGCGGCTGCCCCGAGGCGTCGACGGTGGCGAGTCGGCCGAGGCGCTGCGAGGCGAGATAGTCGCGTTCCGCCGCGGAGAATCCGGTGAATGCGCTGGATGCCGTCATGCCACGAGGCTGCCACGGTGCCCGGGCCGGCGCATCGGGCCAAGGTCTCGGCCTGGGACTCCGCCCGGGGGCCTACGCCCTGCCGGCCGCCCAGGTCACCGCCCCCAGATGACGGCCCCGAGCCACGCGCCCGCCGCGAGCAGACAGCCGAAGAGCTCGACCAGGATGCTGGTGCCTGCCTCGCGCATCGCGGTGCGGGTGGCGGACTTCGCCGAGGCGTGCCGGCCGAGCCGGATGCGTTCCGAGGCGTAGATCCCGCCCACGAAGCCAGGTATCGCGCCGATCACCGGCAGCACGCAGAAACCCAGGAACGCGCCGCCGCCCGCCCAGAGCGCCATGGTCCGCGTCATGCCGGCCTCCCGCAGCCGGCGCGCCGGCAGCAGCCAGCGGACCACCTGGCTCACCAGGAGCAGGGCCGTCACCCCGACCAGCACGGCCCAGGCCACCCCGGACTGAGTGGTCAGCGACCACCACAGGACCGCGGCCCAGACCAGCCAGGGCCCGGGGACGCCGGGCAGCAGCACCCCGCACACACCGAGGAGCAGTACGACCGCGACCAGCGCGAGCTCCCAGGCGTTCATCTGCCCAGCGTGCCCGAGATGAGTGAATTGTGCAGGTCAAGTCGGTGGAGTGGGACGAGACCCGGCGCACGGTCCGAGGGGCGGGCTCACACCGCCCGCCGTGCCACCCAGCCCCGCTCGTACGCGTGCCAGCCGAGCTGGAGCCGGGTCGTGACGTCGTTGAGTTCCATCAGGCGCTTGACCCGGCGCTGTACGGTCCGCAGGCCCAGGTCCAGCTGTTTGGCGACGCTGGCGTCCGTGAGCCCGGCGAGCAGCAGCGAGAGGATCTCCAGATCCGTGGCGTCGGGGCCGGCCGAGCCGTCCTCGCAGAGGCTGCCGGTCTCGCCGATCCGCAGCGGCAGCGCATCGCGCCAGACCGCTTCGAAGAGTCCGCTGAGCGATTCGAGCAGCCCGCTCGCGTGCACCACGAGCGCGGCCGGATCCGTCTTGCGGGAGGTCAGCGGGACCATCGCGAGCGAGCGGTCGGCGATCACCAGCTTGGTCGGCACCGCGTCGACCATCCGTATCTCCTCGTTCCGGCCGAGCGCCGCCGTCATCTCGGTGAGGCCCGTGGGCAGCGTGAGTACCTCGCGCTCGACCACCACGCGGTAGCGCACCCCACGGCCCGCGGCCTGCTCCTCCGCATCGTTCTCCACCCCCGACACCACCGCGGGCCGCCCCGTGACCAGGGCGCACACCTCGACCGACGCACCCAGCTGCAGCTGCAGGAAACGGCGCGCCACCGCACTCGAGCCGGTCACCACCTCCACCAGGTCGTGCACCGCCGGCTCGGTGGCCTGGGCACGGTAGTCCTCGGCGAGTACGGCGGCCGCGAGCTCGGCCTTGTCCAGTTCGTGCCGCTGCTGGGTGAGCAGCGCGCCGAGTGCGACGCCGGGTGGTGCGGCCACCCAGCGGCCCGGACGGGCCGTCGACTGGGCCGCCAGACCGTGCTGTTCCAGCCGGCGCAGCGTCCTCACGGCATCGGGCTCGGCGAGTGCGAGCCGGTGCGCGAGATCGGGCACATCGGCCGCGCCCAGTGACACCAGCGTCCGGTACGCCGATTCCTGCACCTCGTCCAGACCTATGGCCCCCAGCATCACGTGCGTCCCTCCCCGGTGCCGCCCCTGCGGGTGCCCGCCGTGGCGGGAAACAGCCACGGCGCAAACCCGCCTCGGCACATCATCCCTGCACCACCCGTCTCTCTGCCAATGTGTCGCCACCGCAGACTCGAGTGGGGGAGACCGATGCGCGCGAGAACCCGGACCGTCCTGGGTACGGCCACCGCCGCGGCCTTGGCGATCACTCTGGCCGTACCGTCCGCCGCAGCGCCCGGCGGGGACGAACCGGAATCGAGACCTCTGGTGGGCAGCGAGGCCGCGGGCGCGGTCGAGCAGCGGGCCACCGTCACCCTCGTCACCGGCGACCGCGTCCTGGTGACCACCGACTCCGCGGGCCGCAGTGCGGCCACCGCGCTGCCGCGCGCCGACGGCAGCCGTCCGCTGCTCGGGACCCGTCAGTCCGGCGACGACCTGTACGTCTACCCGGAGGGCGCCGCCGCCGCGATCGCCGAGGGCCTGGTCGACGAGCAACTCTTCAATGTCACGGGCCTGGTGCGGCAGGGATACGACGACGCCCACGCCGAGGCCCTGCCGCTGATCGCCGTCTACGACAAGTCCGTCGACGTGGCACGCTCCGCGCCCGCCGCCCCGCGCGGCGCCACCCGGACCCTGGTCCTCGAACCGGTGGGCGGTGTCGCCCTCGAGGCGGACAAGAAGAAGGCGGCCGACTTCTGGTCCGCGGTCACCGGCGCCGGCGCGGGCGCCAAGTCCCGTACCACCGAAGGTCTGCAGAAGCTCTGGCTGGACGGTCGGGTGGAGACGAATCTCGACCGTTCCACCAAGCAGGTGCACGCCCCCGAGGCCTGGGCGGCCGGCTACGACGGCAAGGGCACCAAGGTCGCCGTGCTCGACACCGGCGCCGACGCCGGGCACCCGGATCTGGACGGCCGGATCACCGCCGAGAAGAACTTCACCGACTCCGGCGGCACCGAGGACAACCAGGGCCACGGCACCCACACCAGCTCCACCGTCGGCGGCTCCGGAGCGGCGAGCGACGGCGCCAAGAAGGGCGTGGCACCCGGCACCGACCTGCTCAACGGCAAGGTCCTCAACGACCAGGGCTACGGGCAGGATTCATGGATCATCGCCGGTATGGAGTGGGCCGTCGAGCAGCAGGCCGACGTCGTCTCGATGAGCCTCGGCAGTCCCGAACCCACCGACTGCACCGACCCGATGAGCGCCGCGGCCGAGCAACTCGCCGCAGAGTCCGACACGTTGTTCGTCGTCGCGGCCGGAAACCTGGGGCCCTCGCACAACACGGTCTCCTCGCCCGGCTGCACCCCCGGAGTGCTCACCGTCGGCGCCGTCGACCGTGACGACACCACCGCCCCGTTCTCCAGCCGCGGACCGGCAGCCGGCACGCACACCCTGAAGCCGGAGATCGCCGCTCCCGGCGTGGCGATCTCCGCGGCGGCCGCCGGCGGCCGGGACGCCCAGGCGTACCAGTCGATGTCCGGTACGTCGATGGCGGCGCCCCATGTCGCGGGCGCGGCAGCGATCCTGAAACAGCGTCACCCGGACTACTCGCCGAGGCAGTTGAAGGCCGCCCTCGTCGGCTCCGCGGACGCCGAGGTGCCGGGCGATGTGCGGGAGACCGGCGGCGGCCGTCTCGACGTCGCGGCCGCTACCGACGCCACCGTCCTCGGCGCGCCCGCGATCCAGGGCGGCTCCTTCAACTGGCCGCAGGATCCCAGCGATCGCACCACCGTCGAGGTGCCCTACACCAACACCGGAGACAAGCCGGTCACGCTGTCCCTGTCCGTCGAGGACGTCACGGGCAACGACGGCTCGAGGGTCCGCTCGAAGCCGGCGAAGCTCGGCGACCGCAAGGTGACCGTCGCGCCCGGTGGCACCGTCCGCGTCCCTCTCGCCGTCGACCCGACCGCCCGCCTCGAGCGCGCACAGTACGGCGACATCACCGGACGGATCCGGGCCAAGGCAAAGGGAGTTGCGGTCTCCACCCCCTTCGCCCTGTACGTGCAGCCCGAGACCGTGACGCTGCGGGTCAAGCTCGTCGACCGTGCGGGCGCCCCGGCCGCCGGCGCCTCCTCGCTCGACGTGATCGGCACCGACACCGCCGAGGGCGAGCGCCGCTTCAACGAGGGCGCGACCGACCAGACGTACCGCCTGCGGCCCGGCAGCTACTTCCTGTCCAGCTTCGTCACCACCCCCGACGCCGGTGCGGCGGACCCGGATGCCGCGCTGACCGACTCGGTCACGTATCTCGGGCGCCCGCAACTGGAGTTGAAGAAGGACACCGCCGTCGTCCTCGACGCGCGCCAGGCCCACCGTCTGAAGGTCGCCACCGACCGGCCCACCGAGACACGCGACGCTACCCTCGCCTTCTCCCGTACCTGGGACGACACTTGGCTGCACGCCGGATCGCTGGCCGCAGGGCCCACCGTCAATGCCTACTACGCCTCGGTGGCAGGCCGGGCGGACGACGGCGACTTCGAATTCGGCAGCTACTGGCGGCAATACGCCCCGCTCATCGAGGAGTTCGCGGTCGACGGCGGGCCGGACCTGCATCCCGTACCCGCCGGCACCGGATCGGCGAACCTGGACGGCACCGGCAAGGCCCCCCTCGTGGACGCGGGCGGCGGAACCCCGGACGAACTCGCCGACGCGGGCGTCGAGTCCAAGCTCGCCCTGGTGAAGCTCGGCGAGGACGGCTCGGCCGCCACCGTCGCCCGGGACGCCGAGAAGGCCGGTGCCGAGGGCGTCGTCCTGCACCGCGACGCCCCCGGCCGCTGGCAGCCCGCCGCCGGCCTCACCGGAGCACCGCTCCCGGTCCTCGCGCTGGAACGGACCGAGGCCCGCGACCTCGCCGAACGGCTCGGCGACGGCCCGGTGACCCTCCGCTGGCAGGCCGAGTCCACCAGTCCGTACGTCTACAACCTCGGCCACACCGAGGACGGCCCCGTCCACTCGGACCGCACCTACCGCGACCGCGACAGCCGTCTGGCGAAGGCCACTTCGACGTACCACGCGATGGGCGTGAGCACCGACTACCTGGACAGCACCGCGGCCTACCGCCCCGACGGCAGCAGCGTCTTCCTCGGCTCCGCGGACGCGGTGCCGGTGCCCGGTGAACGCACCGAGTTCTACACACCGGGCAGCACGGCCTGGGACCACGTGGTCTCCAGCAGCTTCCCCTTCGGCGAGTTCATGATCGACCGTCAACGCACCTACCGGCAGGGGCAGCAGCGCAAGGAGAGCTGGTACGACTCCGTGATCGCCCCGACCGCACCGCGCGACACGGACGGCGAACCGGCTCTGGTCGCCGAGCGGCAGGCGAACCTGATCGGCTTCTCGGCGGCGATGTGGGGCGACGGCACGCACCACGCGGAGGCGGGGTCGTTCGGCGACATCGGGAACCTGAAGCTGTCCCGGGACGGCGAGGAGATCGGCAGCAGCTCCTATCCGTTCGGCGTGTTCGACGTACCGGCCGACCCGGGCACGTACGAACTGCGCCAGCACATCACCAAGACCGGCGCGCCCGCGGAGGTCTGGCAGCGGTCCACCTCCGTCGACACGGCCTGGACCTTCCGCTCGAAGGCCGACCCGGCGCAGTACTCGCAGCCGCTGCCGATCCTCTTCCCGCACTACGCGCTGCCCGAGGACGGCCTGAAGACGCTGGCCGCCGAGGACGGTCAGCGCATTCGCCTCACCGCCACGGGGCATGCGGGCCATACGCCCCGAACCGTCAAGTCCGCGTCCCTCGCGTACTCCTACGACGAGGGCGAGACCTGGACCGAGGCCGAGGTCTCCGTGCACGGCAGGAGCGCCACGGCCACCGTGGACCACGCCGGGGCGTCCGGTGAGAAGGTCTGGCTGAGGACCGAACTCACCGACGCGGACGGCAATTCCGTGCGCCAGACCGTGGCGCGCGCGTACGACGTGCGGTAGGCCGTATCAGGGCATCGTCGCGGGCCGCACCTGGGGCTCGTGTGCGGACGACCGGTCCGTCGGGCGTCCTTCCCGTGGGGGGTGGGGGCGTCCGGCGGACCTTCCGGGTGTGCGGGTGTGTTCGAGGGTGGGTTTTTCCGGATGCCCCGTTTTCGCGCGCCGCCGACGGTGGACAATAAGGGCATGAGTCAGCAGGGGGACAGGCACACCGGCACCTCGGACCGAGGGGACGACTGGTGGCTGCAGCTGTACGACGGTTCGGCCGACGACACGGGGCCGGCCGGTGCGGGGGACACCATCGACGACCGGTACGCCTCCGCGGCGGACATCGCCGAGGCCGGGCACGGGGCGCCGGCGAGCCCGCCACGGCCCACTGCGCCCGAGCCTGATCCGACACCACCGCGCGGGCCGTCCGCGGGCGAGCGCGCCTGGCCCCCGCTGGGGGCCGCCTCGCCCGGCCGGAGCTCGGGACCGGGCTCGGACGGGTCCGCGGCGCCGCCCCCTGCGCAGCGTCCGGATCCGTACGCCGACCCAGCGGCGCACCGTCCGCAGGACCCTCGGGACGTCGCGCCGCCTTCGTTACCGCACAGCCCCAAGTCGCCGCCGGAGCAGGACACTTCGGCCCCCGCCCGCGCGCCGTACGTACCGCGCGCCCCCTGGTCCGCGCCGGACCAGGACCACCACCCGACCACCTTCGGCCCTCCGCCGCCGGTGCTCCGGCCCGGCGAACCCGGGCCGTCCGCGGCCGACCGTCACCGGCCGGCCGACCGGACACCGTCCACGGAGCCGCCTCGTATCGCCGGCGACCCGGTCGGCCCCCCGGACGTGGACACCACCCCGCACCCGGACTTCGGCCCGGACGCCGGGACCACCCACCGCCCGGACTCCGCCCCCCTGAACGCCTTCGGTCCGCCAGTCCCGGACTCCGCTCCCCGGGAGTCGGCTCCGCCGGGGGGCTCCACGCCGGCGCATTCTCCCGACCGCGTCGACCCCGGAGCGGCGGACCCGTCCGCGGCTGACGTCCCACCGCCGGGCGACGGGCCCGCGCCGCCACCTCCCGCCCCTGATGCGACCTCCTTCTTCGCCGTACCGGATGCCGCGTCCTCCCTGCCGGGCGGCAGCCCCGACGAGCTTGCGTCCGGCCCTTTCCGGGAGGGCGCGCCTCCGAGCCGAAGCGCCGGCGCGAGTGGTCCTGCCGAGGCGCCGGACGGTGGCGGCGCCGGCGGATCCGCGCCGGACGGCCCTGCTCCGGGCAGCGGTGCCCGGTCGCGCCGGGACGACGACGCCGGGCCACGGCCGCCGGACCCGGTGTCCGATCCGCCCGTCGGGACAGCCGATACGTCCAGGGGCCGGGACGCGTCGTCCAGGTCCGCGGACCTGGACTCCGAGGTGCCGAGGAGCGAGGGCGAGGCGACCGCGATCTTCGCGTTGCCGGATCCGCCTGGTCGCGATTCGGGAGCCGATGAGCCGCCGTCGGGTCGGGCTCCGACGTCGGGGGACGGCGACCGGGGCGAGTCGGCTCCGGGTCCTGTGCGTGGGGCGGCCGGCGGATTCGGGGCGCGGGGTGTCGCGGGCGCCGGACCGGAGGTGCCTTCTTCGGGTGGGTCCGTTTCGGGCCGCAGTGCGCAGTCGTCCCGTGCGGATGAGGTGGCGTCGGGTCGTAGGACCGGGGTCTCGGGCTCTTTCGGGGTGTCGGACGCCGACGCTGCCCCGCCCGGCCGGGACGCCGGAGGCGGAGAACCGTCCGCGGGCGTGGCGCGGGGCAAGGGGCCGCTCGGCACGAGCAGTGCGGACTCGGGTGGCGGCGCACCCGATCCTCGGGGCGCCGACCGGGCCGAGGATGCTCCGGGCCGTACCACCGAAGCGACCGGATTCTTCGCGGCGCCGGGAGGCGGCAGCCGCGGCGCAGGGCGGGAGGCGGAGAGAGCCCCCCGCACCGACGCCTCCACCGAGCCGCGCCGCATCGACGTACCCGCCTCGCGGCTCCCGTCGGACGCGCCCGCTGCCGCCGGGCCCGCCCGACCCGCCGTCGGCCACGTCGGCGACCGCCCGCCCACCTACGCCGCCGAGCCCACCGCACTGCCCACCGCCGAGCCGGACGCACTCGCCGACCTGGTCGCCGACACCGTCCTGGACGGGGCGACCTACGGACCGTGGACCCTGCGGGCCGCCTCCGTGCGCGGCGACTCCGCCCGCTACCGCGGCGAACCCCGCCGGGACTCCCTGCTCACCGCCCGCTTCGGCACCGGCGACAGCGCCCTCGTCCTGGTCGCCATGGCGACCGGCGCCCGCGCCACCGCCGGCGCGCACCGGGCCGCCGCCGAGGCCTGCCGCTGGATCGGACGGGCCGTGGGCCGCAGCCACCTGCGCCTCGCCGAGGACCTGCGGGCCGCCCGCCGCGCCGACCTCAAATCGGGACTGCACCGGCTCACCGACCACAGCCTCGGCAAGCTCCGCGCCGGCGCGGCCGAACTGGGCCTGGAACCCGAGGAGTACGCGGCGACCAGCCTGCGCTGCCTGCTGCTGCCGGCCGATCCGGAGTGCCGTACCCGGGTGTTCTTCGGCATCGGCGGCGGCGGACTCTTCCGGCTGCGGGACGGCGACTGGCAGGACATCGAGCCGGCGGTCGCCGAGGCCACCGGCGAGCCGGTGCTCGGCTTCGGCGGCATCATCGGCGACCCGCCGAGCGAGACCCCGGACGGTGACCGTCTGACCATGGACCTGGGCATCACCACACCGGCCACCCCTTACGGCACGGTGGCCCCCGAGCGCCCGCGCGAGCCCTTCCGCTTCCGTGCCTCGGTCGCCCGCCCGGGTGACACCCTGCTGCTGTGCACGGCAGGTCTCGCCGAACCGCTGCGCGGCGAGCCCGCACTGCCCGGGCTGCTGGGCGGACGCTGGCACGGCGGTGGACCGCCCGGCCTCACCGAGTTCCTCGCGGACACCCAGGTCCGGGTGAAGGGCTACGCCGACGACCGTACGGCTTGCGCCATCTGGGAGGCGTAACGGCCCGGGACGTGAATGGATGGATCCGAAGTCCCGATGTGCGTCGGATCCAAGGGGTGCTCTTCCATGGCCAAGCAGAACGTCGCCGAGCAGTTCGTCGACATCCTGAAGCAAGCCGGTGTCCAGCGCCTCTACGGCGTGGTCGGCGACAGTCTCAACCCGGTCGTCGACGCGATCCGCCGCACCAAGGGCATGGAGTGGATCCAGGTCAGACACGAGGAGACCGCGGCTTTTGCGGCGGGCGCCGAGGCGCAGGTCACCGGCCGGATGGCGGCCTGCGCCGGCTCCTGCGGCCCGGGGAACCTGCACCTGATCAACGGCCTGTACGACGCCCACCGCTCGATGGCCCCGGTGCTCGCCCTCGCCTCGCACATCCCGTCCAGCGAGATCGGGCTGAACTACTTCCAGGAGACCCATCCCGACCAGCTGTTCCGGGAGTGCTCCCACTACAGCGAGATGATCTCCAACCCGCAGCAGATGCCGCGCCTGCTGCAGACCGCGATCCAGCACGCGGTCGGCCAGGGCGGGGTCAGTGTCGTGACGCTGCCGGGTGACATCGCCTCACAGGCCGCACCCGACCGCGCCGTCGAGCACGCGCTCGTCACCTCGCGGCCCACCGTGCGCCCGGGCGACGCCGAGGTCGACCGCCTCGCCGAGATGATCGACGGTGCCAGGCGCGTCACACTCTTCTGCGGCAGCGGCACGGCCGGCGCACACGCCGAGGTCATGCAGCTCGCCGAACGCATCAAGTCCCCCGTCGGACACGCCCTGCGCGGCAAGGAGTGGATCCAGTACGACAACCCGTACGACGTCGGCATGAGCGGACTGCTCGGCTACGGGGCGGCGTACGAGGCCACCCACGAGTGCGATCTGCTGATCCTCCTCGGCACCGACTTCCCGTACAACGCGTTCCTGCCGGACGACGTGCAGATCGTGCAGGTCGATGTGCGGCCCGAGCATCTGGGCCGGCGCTCCAAGCTCGACCTCGCGGTCTGGGGCGATGTGCGCGAGACGCTGCGCTGTCTGATCCCCAGGGTGCAGGAGAAGAAGGACCGCAAGTTCCTCGACCGGATGCTCAAGAAGCACGCGGACGCCCTCGAGGGAGTGATCAAGGCGTACACCCGCAAGGTGGACAAGCATGTGCCGATCCACCCCGAGTACGTGGCCTCCGTACTGGACGAACTGGCTGCGGACGACGCCGTGTTCACCGTCGACACCGGGATGTGCAACGTCTGGGCGGCTCGCTATCTCACCCCCAACGGCAAGCGACGCGTGATCGGTTCGTTCTCGCACGGCTCGATGGCGAACGCGCTGCCGCAGGCGATCGGCGCGCAGTTCGTGGACCGTGACCGGCAGGTCGTGTCGATGTCCGGCGACGGCGGATTCTCCATGCTGATGGGTGACTTCCTCACCCTCGTCCAGCACGATCTGCCGGTGAAGGTGGTGCTGTTCGACAACTCCTCGCTCGGCATGGTCGATCTGGAGATGCTGGTCGCCGGCCTGCCGTCGTTCGGCACGTCCTACCAGGGCACGGACTACGCGGCGATCGCGCGGGCGGCGGGGGCGTACGGGGTGCGGGTGGAGAAGCCGAAGCATCTCGCCGGCGCGCTCAAGGACGCGTTCAGCCACAAGGGGCCGGCCCTGGTCGATGTCGTGACCGACCCCAATGCGCTGTCCATCCCGCCGAAGATCAGTGCGGAGATGGTGACCGGATTCGCCCTCTCCGCAAGCAAGATCGTGCTCGACGGCGGGGTGGGCCGCATGGTCCAGATGGCCCGCTCCAACCTGCGGAACGTGCCGCGGCCCTGACTGCGCCCTGACTATGCCCTGCCTACACCCCGACTACGAGGACAACCTCGGCCGGGTCGCGGCCGCGGTGTTCCCCGCTGCCCTTCCCCGTACACCCGGTTCGCACCCGCGCGCCCGATTCCNTTCCCCGCTGCCCTTCCCCGTACACCCGGTTCGCACCCGCGCGCCCGATTCCTCAGTCGGCCGGTCGTGGGATGCGTGCGCCCGGTCCGAGAGGGCATGCATTCCCGTGTAGCTGTTCGACACGGTTCGGGGAGAAGGGGCGGAATTTCATCATGTGGGCGGGGGCCATGAGACAGCGGATGGAAGTGGGCGGCCGCGCGAGAGCGACAGCCGCCGTGCACAGCGGCGGCGGAGGCGTCCTCAGCCGCCGCCTCGCCGGGGCGGAGCTGCGCGCAGTGCCCGAAGTGCGCCACGAGCTACGCGCGTTACTGCACGGCTGGGGGACGGGTGAGCTGCGCGACAGCGCCGAACTGCTCACCTGTGAACTGGTCACGAACGCACTGGTGCACTCCGGCGACGATGCCCGGCTGACCGCCTCCGTCGGACCGCGCGGCCTGCATGTGGAGGTCCGTGACTACGGCGCCGGCGCCCCGCGGCCACCCGATGCCACCACCACGGCACACGGCGGGCAGGACCCCGCCCCTGCGGCGGACGAAGCCCCGGGCACCAGCGGCAGGGGCCTGCTCCTGGTGCAGTCGCTCGCCGACGCCTGGGGGATACGGGCCCACGAGGTCGGCAAGTCGGTGTGGTTCGACTTGGGCCCGGCGTCCGGGAGTTGACCTCCGCTGTCCGGGAACTGACGCCCGGAGCGCCGGAGTTCACCGTACGGTCGCCCTCCGCCGCGGCGACCAGCCCGGACGTGCGCTGTCCCGGCCACCACGAGGGACGGCCGGGACAGCGCGCGCCGCACCGAACGGCGGTCCGGGAGTGCCGTACGGCCGGCAGTCAGCCGTACTGCTGCTCCAGGTCCTTGAGTTTCCGCTCCAGGGAGTCGAGCCGGGGCAGGGTCTCGGTGTCGTCCTCGGCGGTGAGGTCGACGGCGGCCGGTGCGACGGCGTCCGGCGCCGCCACCGCCTGCAGCGGCGGCCGCGGCCGTACGGGCAGTTGTTCCGGTTCGCCGCCTATGACGGGATCCGGACCGGACGCAGACGGCGCGACCCCGGCCGTGGCAGGGGCATCGAGCTGCGCCCTCGGCTGCCGCCCGCGTCCGCCGAGCACACTGTGGCCCCGGCTGACCGCCTTCAGATGGGCCCGCTCCAGCTTCTGCTGCTCGCGCCTGCGCATCCGGCTCTGCGTCTTCTGGCGGCGGTCGTCCCGCACTTCCTCGACGGCCTCGTCCAGACTCCGTACGCCCTCGAGGAGCATCAGCGACCAGGCGCCGAAGGTCTCCCGGGGAGCACGCAGCCACCGCACGATCCGGATCTGCGGCAACGGCCGCGGCACCAGGCCCTGTTCACGCAGCGCCGCCCTGCGGGTCTGCTTCAGAGCGCGGTCGAAGAGCACCGCCGCCGAGAGCGACATGCCCGCGAAGAACTGCGGGGCGCCCGCGTGGCCGAGGCCGCGCGGCGCGTGCACCCAGTTGAACCAGGCAGCGGCCCCGGCGAAGGTCCACACCAGGAGCCGGGAGCCGAGCGCCGCGTCACCGTGGCTCGCCTCGCGCACCGCGAGCACCGAGCAGAACATCGCGGCGCCGTCGAGCCCGAAGGGCACCAAGTACTCCCAGCCGCCCGACAGGTTGAGGTTCTGCCGGCCGAATCCGACCAGCCCGTGGAAGGACAGGGCGGCGGCGACCGCCGCGCAGCAGAAGAGCAGCAGATAGGACAGCGTGGCGTAGACCGCCTCCTTGCGCCTGCGGCGCTCCTCGCTGCGTTCCCAGGAGTCCTCGGGCACCGCCTTGTCCCCCGAGCGCTTGCCGCGCGCGAGCACCGTTACCGCAGCCAGGATGCCCAGGAGCAGTACGCAGCCGGGAAGCAGCCAGTCCAGCGATATGTCGGTCATTCTCATCAGGGGTCCCTTGCCTCGCATGACGGCGTTTCGGCCGCCATAGTGGCGCAGCGGAGCGGGCCCTCTGAGGGTTTCGCGGCAAGAGCACGCCATGGGAGTGCGCTCGCCACCGGATAGCGGTTTCCTGCTCGAACCGCCGTACGGACAGGGCGAATTGGGTTCGAATTTCGACGGCCGCGGAAGTGGGTGGGCCGAGTGGCGCGGTGCGGGTCAGCCCGTCGGCGAGCTCGTGGTGAGGCGCTCGATGCGCTCGGCGTCGCAGGTGCGCGGACAGGTCACACAGGTGTCTTCGGGGCGCAGTGTGTAGAACATGCAGCAGCTCGCCCGGTCCCGGGTCGGCAGCGGCTCCCCGCCCGGCCCGGTCAGCTCGCGGAACGCCGCGGAGCCGACGTACGGCTTCGTGGCGCCGGGCAGCAGCTGCTCCAGGTCGGTCATCGCCCGCTGCTCCTCGCCGAGCAGATGCGCGACGTACCAGAGGCCCTCGACGATCTCGTCGGTCGCCATGCCCCACAGGGCGCGGGGCCCGCGGCGCATCCGTGGCCGGAAGCCGTCGAGGACCGGCTGCAGATGCGCGGCGACCGCGTCGCGCACCTCGGCGCGCAGCGCCTCCTCGTCCGCGACGACGCGGGCACCCGGCAGTACGGCGGCCGGGTCGTCGGGCAGGCAGGCGAAGGACTCGACCCGCACGGCCATCCGCCCGAGGGTGCGCTGGAAGGTGACTTCGCTCGCCGGGAGCCGCGGCACCCGGCGCAGCAGGAACCAGGGGAGCGTGATCAGCAGGCAGGCGGGCCAGGCGTAGCGGTGCAGTCCGAAGGTGGCGATCACGTCGGGGCGCGCCGGCTGTCCGTAGTCGCGCAGCACCTGCTCCTCGTCCCAGCTGAGGAAGGCGTCCAGGTCGGCGCCGCCCTCGGCGAGCCGGGACGCGGCCACCCAGCCGTCACCGTGCGGGACCCGCTCGCCCTCGCCGAGCTCCTGGACGGCGAGCGACGGGAAGACCTCGGCCACGCGCGCATACGCCTCCGAGACAGCCGACGGGGCTGCCGGGGCTGTCCTGGCGGCGCTTGTGGCCAGGGTGGGAACGGACATGCGAGGACCACCGAATCGCGATCGTTAGCAGGTAAGCCTTACCTTACCCGAGGCGTCTGATGTTTGAACTCTAGCCCCCTGCGCCTATCGTGCACGTCGGGCCGGCTCGCCGAGCCGGGCCCCGGGGCGCCGGGAGGAGGACCGAGTGGAGCAGCCCGGAACGCGCCGTACGGGCGCCACGCACGGTACCGGGACGCCGGACGCATCCCCCGCACCCGAGGCAGGCCGCGGCCCCCGCGTTCCCCGGCCCGGGGCGCCCCCGTCCGCCGTGCCCGCACCGCGCGGCACGACCCGAGGACCCTCGCGGGGCCGTCCGGGCGACGAGCCCGCACACGGATCGGCCCACGGACCGGCGTACGAGACGCTGCGTGACGCCGCCACCCGCGGCGACCGGCCCGCCCATGACGCCGGTGACGACCGTCCGGCCGGCGGCTCCGGTGACGGCGGGGAGCGGCGGCCGGAGGCCGCACAGGTGCAGCGGCACTCCGTGCGCGGGCAGGTGCTCGAGGCCCTGCGGGCGGCGCTCGCCGCCGGCGAGCTCGTCCCCGGCGAGGTCTACTCGGCCCCTGCGCTCGGTGCCCGCTTCGGGGTGTCCGCGACTCCGGTGCGTGAGGCCATGCAGCGACTGGCCGTCGAGGGCGCCGTCGAGGTGGTGCCCAACCGCGGCTTCCGGGTCGCCGAGCGAAGCGCCCGGGAAGTCGCCGAACTCACCGAAGTCCGCGCCCTGTTGGAGGTGCCGGTGGTGCTGAGCCTCGCGCAGTCGCTGCCCGCCGGGCGCTGGGCCGCGCTCAGGCCGCTTGCCGAGGCGACCGTGGATGCCGCGGCCTGCGGCGACGTGGGGCGCTATCGCGCGGCCGACCGGGCCTTCCACCGCGCGGTCCTCTCCCTCACGGGCAATGAACAGCTGGTCGCCGTCGCCGACGATCTGCACCGGCGTGCGCAGTGGCCGAGCCATGTCAGCCCGGTCGTGCGGCGCGGTGACCTGGTCGCGGACGCCGCGGACCACACGGCACTCCTCGACGCCCTGTGCGCGGCCGACCTGCACACGGCGGAGTCGGTCGTACGCCGGCACTTCAGCGGCGCGAAGTGACCCGCGGGGCAGGTCCGGCAGCGCTGCGGGTTGCCGTGCAGGTGAGCGCCGCGGCCGGCATGTAGGGTGAGGCGTCCGAACACGGTGACGAGCGGGGGAGGTGAGACCCATTTCCGAGGTGTTGGCAGGGTGCTCTCCTGGTGGAGCCGTCTCTCCCGTCTGATGCGACGGGGCGGTGCGTGAGGGTGCCCTTCGGTTTCCGGAAGGCTTCCATGCCCCCTTCTTTTTCTTTCTCTTCAGGTTCCCCGGCTAGCTCGTCCGCCGCCGGGCCGACCCCCGTCTTCGCCGATGTGGTCGCCGAACTGCGCGCCGCTGGTTGTGTGTTCGCCGAGGACGAGGCGCGGCTGCTGCTCGAGGCCGCGGACACCCCCGACCGGCTCGCGACCCTGGTACGCCGTCGCGCGGACGGTCTGCCGCTGGAGCATCTGCTCGGCTGGGCCGAGTTCTGCGGTCTGCGGATCGCGGTGGGACCCGGCGTCTTCGTGCCCAGGCGACGCACCGAGTTCCTCGCCGGCCGGGCGGCCGGTCTCGCCCGGCCGGGCTCCGTCGTCGTCGATCTGTGCTGCGGTTCGGGTGCGGTGGCGGCCGCGGTCGCCGAGGCCGTACCGGATGTCGTGCTGCACGCCGCCGACGTGGAGGCCTCGGCGGTCCACTGGGCCCGGCACAACGTGACCACCCGGGGCGGACGCGTCCATCGGGGCGATCTCTACGGGGCCCTGCCCGCGGAGTTGCGCGGCCGGGTCGACGTACTGGTGGTCAACGCGCCCTATGTGCCGACCGGTTCCCTCGGTCTGATGCCTCCCGAGGCCCGCGACCACGAGCCACGGGTCGCCCTCGACGGCGGTGCGGACGGCCTCGACGTACAGCGCAGGGTCGCGGCCGGGGCGCCGGACTGGCTGGCGCCCGGGGGCAGTCTGCTCATCGAGACCGGCGAGCGGCAGTCCGCCGGCACCCTGGCGGCGATGACCGCGGCCGGCCTCGACGCCCGCGTCGAGAGCTGCGCCGAGCTGTGGGCCACCGTGGTCGTGGGGACGCTCGGGGACGGCGGCCCGGACTCGTAGCGCTGTTCCGAGGACGACTCGTGGCGCTGTTCCGAGGACGGGTCAGACGGCCGCCGCCGGGGGCGTCAACTGGGCCGCGAGCCACGTCGGTACGCCGCCGAGCAGGCGGAACAGGCGGGCCGCCTCCGCGCGCAGCCGCCCGGCCTCCGGGTCCGGCTCCGCGTCGGCGAGCGCCGCGAGTGCGGGAGCCGTGCCCACCAGGTAGCCGAGCTCCTCACGGATCCGCAGGGACTCGGCGAACCCGTGCCGAGCCTCGGCCAACTCGCCGTCGCGCAGGGCGAGTCCGGCCAGGTGCCGCCAGGTGAACGAGAGCAGCAGCGGATCGTTCCCGGCCGTCGCGCCCGCGTGGGCGCGACGGTACGCGGCCTGCGCGGACTGCGGGGAGTCGGCGATGTGCTCGGCGATCAGGCCGCGGCGGAAGTCGAGCAGGGGCCGGCCCGGTGCGTCGGGCGCGAGCAGGGCGGCCGCTCTGCCGAGCGCGGCGCTCGCCTCGTCGGCCCGGTCGCGTACGCCCAGGACCGTGGCGGCGTAGGCGAGTTGACCGCGCTCGCAGGCGGCGGCGCCGCGCTCGTCGTCGTTCTTGGCGGCGGCCTCCGCGGTGCGCAGCGCGTCCTCGGCGTCGCTCCAGCCGCGCTCGGTGAACAGGCAGCGCTCGACGAGCAGCGAGACGCGCTGCAGGGCGGCGCCGGGACTGTGGTCCCGTTCGAGCAGTGCCGCCGCGTCGGACCAACAGCCGCGTGAGCGCAGCCGCCACACGGCGGTCTGGAGAGCGGACGTCCTGGAATCGGACACGGGACCTGAATCAGACATGGCGGTGTCCGCCACATTCCCCTCCCCGGAGCGCGTCATTGAGCTGTGGCCCGCATCTCAGCATGAATCCCGGCGACCCGCCAAGAGGGTGGGTGAAGGAATTCACAAACGGGTGCGGCTCATGGGACCCCCTCCGGAGACGAAGGAGGCACCTGCGGGAGAGGTGGTGCCGGTGATCAGCTCATCCGCAGGGCCAGGAAGAAGTCGAGCTTGTCCTCGAGGCGCGAGAGGTCGCGGCCGGTGAGCTGCTCGATGCGGCCGACGCGATAGCGCAGCGTGTTGACGTGCAGGTGGAGCCGTGCGGCGCAGCGCGTCCAGGAGCCGTCGCAGTCCAGGAACGCCTCGAGGGTGGGGATCAACTCCGCGCGGTGGCGCAGGTCGTAGTCCCGCAGCGGGTCGAGCAGCCGCGCGGTGAAGGCTCGGCGCACGTCGTCCGGGACGAACGGCAGCAGCAGGACGTGTGAGGCCAGTTCCTGATGTCCCGCCGCACACACCCGTCCCGGCCTGGCCGCCGCCACCCGCCGTGCGTGCCGGGCCTCCTCCAGGGCGCCGCGCAGGCCCTCCGCGGAGTGCACCGCGGCGCTGACCCCGAGCGTGAGCCGGCCGTCCTCGGCAAGTCCGGCGGAGAGCGGGTCGCGCACGGTGTCCAGCAGTGCATCCGCCTGCAGACCCTGCTCGCCCGCCTCGTCGTCGGCGGGTACGGACGGCAGCGGGACCAGCGCGATCGCCTCGCCGCCTGCGTGCGCCACGGCGATCCGGTCCGACGGCTCCGGGCCCGAGGCGCCCGGATCGACCAGGATCTCCTCGAGCAGCGCCTGGGTGACCGGACCGGCGTCCACGTCCCCGCCCTCCCACTCGACCCGGGCCACCACGACCTGCCAGTGCGGTGCCGAGCCGAGCCCGGGCAGCAGGACGGGGGCGGCGACCCGGAGCCGGGCCGCGATCTCCGCGGGGGCGGCGCCCGCCTGGACGAGCTCGAGCACCTCCTGGGCGAGCCTGCGGCGCACGGTGCGGGCGGCGTCCCGGCGGTCCCGTTCGACGGCGATCAACTGGGTGACGCCCTGCAGCAGATCGAGGCGCTCCTCCGGCCAGTCACCGGCGTCCGCCTCGACGGCGAGCACCCAGTCGGACAGCACGCTCTCCCGTACGTCGCGGGACGCCTGCCCCGAGCCGCGCCCGCTGCTGCGGACCGGGAACAGCGAGTACGTCGTACCGCCGACGGCCACCCGGTGCGGAGGGCGCCGATCCGTACGGGCCGCCGCGAGATGCTCGGCCGCGAGCGCCGCCGCGACCGGCGCGGTCAGCTCGCGGGACCGGCCCGCGACGGTGCGTCCGGTGGGGGACAGCACCCAGGCCTGCAGATCGAGGTCGGAGCCGAGCAGATCGAGCACCACATCGGGGCCGCCGCCGGTCGGTCCGGACGTCATCAGGCGCCGGTGCCGGTCCACGACCGCCGCGAGATCCCCCGCCCGCTCGCCGGAGACCTGGCGCACCACATGCTCGGTGATGGTGGCGAAGGCCACCTGCTCGTTCACCGCGAAGAGCGGGAGCCGGTGCTTGGCGCAGGCCTCGACCAGATCGTCCGGCACCGCGGCCAGCTCCGCCTCGCCGGCCGCCAGCGCGGCGACGCCGGCCGTGGCCAGGATGCGGACGAACGGCTCGGTGTCCGACGGATCGTGCCGCCAGGCGAGCCCGGTCAGGACCAGCTCGCCGCCGGAGAGATAGCGGCTGGGGTCCTTGAGGTCGGTGGTCATCACACCGCGGACGGCCCGGTCGAGTTCCTCGGCCCCGCCGAGCAGACGCAGCCCCAGCGCGTCCGAGTCGAGCAGTGCGCGCAGCCGCATGGTGTCGCCGCCGATCCTTGTCGTGTACGTATCTCACCCCGCCGGAACGGTGCCGGCCCGCTGTGCTGGGCCGATGGCGCGATTCCTGGCCGAGGCGCGGCGGGTTACGGGGCCCGCCGTTCATACGAATCTACAAGACCACTGCTGCTGCCAGCCAACTCCTTCATGGTTTCGGTGACTGACTCTGGCGTCGGCGGGGCGGGTGTACTGGGCCCACTCCATATGAACACCGAATGAACGAGCCGATCGAAGGCCGGGCGCGGACCACCGTGCACCGCTTGGACGCTCATCAGGGCCGAGGCTCACCGGCCACCCGGACCCACGCAGTACCTCGCACCACCGGAGCCCCGGCTCCGCGGGATGCCCGGCCGCCGCTCGCGGCCGTGGCACTCCGCACCACCCCTCCGTTCGTCTCGGGCCGTCCCCCGGGTCGTGCAGCCATGCAATATCCCAAAACCCGCGCCGGACGACTCCCGGAGCCCCGGCGCGGGTGCCCCTATGAACCTTGGGAGAGGCACCATGACCCAGCAGTCCATGGAGCCGAGGACAGTCGCCGACGACGCGGGTGACGGCACCCGCGTCCCGGCCGGCAGGTCCTGGCTCGACCGGTACTTCCACATAACGAAGCGCGGGTCGACCGTCGGCCGTGAGGTGCGTGGCGGCGTCACCACCTTCATGGCGATGGCGTACATCATCCTTCTGAACCCGGTCATCCTGTCGGTGCCCGACGCCACCGGTGCCAAGCTCGACGGCGATCAGCTCACCACGGCGACCGCATTCGCCGCGGCGGCCACCACCATCGTCATGGGCATCGTCGGCAATGTGCCGCTCGCACTCGCCGCCGGCCTCAGTGTCTCGGCCGTCCTCGCCTTCCAGGTCGCACCGGAGATGACCTGGGGCAATGCGATGGCCATGTGCGTCATCTACGGCGTCATCATCATCCTGCTCGTCGTCACCGGGCTGCGGGAACTGATCATGAACGCCATCCCGCTCGCCCTGAAGCACGCCATCACCATGGGCATCGGCATGTTCGTCGCGCTCATCGGCTTCGTGCAGGCGGGCTTCGTCACCTCGATGCCGAGCAAGCACGGCGACATGGGCAGCAAGCCCATCCAGCTGGGCGTCGACGACCAGCTGATCGGCTGGCCCGTCGTCTGCTTCGCCGTCACGCTGCTGCTGATCTTCGCCCTGCAGGTGCGCAAGGTCCCCGGTGCGCTGCTCATCGGCATCGTCGGCGGTACGGTCTTCGCCGCCGTCGTCCACCAGGTCGCCGGTCTCGGCAAGGACGCCTGGGGTCTGAACGCGCCCGTCCTGGACGGCTCGATCGTCTCCAGCCCGGACTTCGGGCTGCTCGGCTCGGTCTCCTTCAGCGGATTCGGGGACATCAGCACCATCACCGTCGGGGTCATCGTCTTCACCCTGGTGCTCGCCGGATTCTTCGACGCGATGGGCACCATCATCGGCATCGGCCAGCAGGCCAACCTCGCCGACAAGAACGGCAAGATGCCGGGCCTCAACAAGGCCCTCGCCGTGGACGGCGCGGGCGGCGCGATCGGCGGCTTCGCCGGCGCCTCCGGCCAGACCGTGTTCGTCGAGTCGACCGCCGGAGTCGGTGACGGTGCGCGGACCGGATTCGCCTCCGTCGTCACCGGACTCGCCTTCGCGCTCTGCCTGTTCTTCACCCCGCTCGCACAGGTGATCCCCACGCAGGTCGCCGCGGCCGCCCTGGTCGTCATCGGCTCGATGATGCTCACCAACGCCAAGCACATCGACTGGAACGACCCGGCGACCTCGATCCCGGTCTTCCTGACGACCGTCCTGATGCCCTTCACGTACTCGATCACCGCCGGTATCGCGGCCGGTGTCATCGCGCACGTCCTGATCAAGGTCGTCACCGGCCGGATCCGGGACATCGGCTGGCTGATGTGGCTACTCGCCGTGATCTTCGTGGCGTTCTTCTCGCTGCACGCCATCGAGGGCTGGCTCGGCGTGAAGTAGCCGCGCCCGGACAGCACGGCACCGCGAACTCGCGGGCACTTCGGGACGGGAAGTGCCCGCGGCCGCGCCGGCTGCCGCCGCCTCGGGGGAGGCGG
>NZ_QUAK01000096.1 GCF_003429565.1 Streptomyces triticagri | reverse complement strand
GTCGCCGTCGCTGCAGGCGCCGAGCGCTGCGGTGAGGCCGGCGGCGCCGGCCGCGGCGACCAGCGCGCGGCGGGTGGGGCGGCGTCCCGGCGTCACATCGGAGGGCTCCGGCTCGGGCGCTGCGGAAGAGCGTGCGGTCGGTGCCGTGGTCATGTCGATCTCCCTTTGGAGTGGCTGGCGTTCGCTGCTGCGTCGTCGCTGCGTCGTCCGTCTCGACGTCTTGTACGCAGCGCGAAGCCCGGCCGTTCACCTGCGGGGTGTGTGCAACGCTCGCCTTCAACCGTCCCACCGGGTACGGAGCTTCTCCGGATTGCGCACCGCCCAGATGCTCCTGATCCGGTCACCGGCGACCTCGAACGCGAACACGGTCGCGACGGTCCCGTGCTGCTGTGCCACCAGGCCCGGAAGGCCGTTGACCGTGCACTCCACGAAGGTCGCGCGATCGCCCGCCACCCGCGCGAGCTCCGCGTAGGCGTGGGCGATCACCTCGCCGCCGACGAGCGGCTGCAGATGTGCGACGGCCAGTCCGCCGCCGTCGGCGGTAGACGTGGCGTCCGGATCGAGCAGACCGATCAGCCCCTCGATGTCCTTGGCCTCCCACGCCACCCTGAACCTCCGCACGACGTCGGCCTGCGCGGCACTCGGGCCCGGCGAAGGCCGCGCGGCCCGAATGCGACGCCGGCCCGAGGAGGCCAGCTGACGGCAGGCGGCGGGGCTGCGGCCGACGATCTCGGCGACCTCGGCGAAGGGATAGCGGAAGACGTCGTGCAGCACGAACGCGACCCGCTCGGCCGGGGTCATCGCATCGAGGACGACCAGGAAGGCCATCGTCACCGACTCGTCGAGGGTGATTCGTTCGGCAGGGTCGCCGCCACCGACGCCGGAGCGCCCGGTGATCCATTCACTCGGCTCGGGCACCGGCTCGGGGAGCCAGGCACCCACATATGTCTCCCGCCTGGCCCGGGCGGAACCGAGCAGATTGAGACAGATACGGCCGGCGACCTTCATCAGCCAGGCCCCGGGCGACTCGATCGCCCGCTGCTCCGGTGCGGACAGGGCGTACCACCGGGCGTACGTCTCCTGCACGACGTCTTCGGCGTCGGCGACGGACCCGAGGAGGCGGTAGGCGAGATTGATCAGCCGCCGCCGCTCGCCCATGATCACGGCCAACTCGGGCTCGCCCCCGTCGCCACCGGGCTCCGCGCTGCTGGTCATGATCCGTCGCCTCCTCGGCCGGCCGGTGTCCCCCTACCCCCTACGACAGGACAGCGTGCCCGATTGTGAGGCCGACGCGCCGCCTGACGTTTCCCGGTGCTGCGTTGTCGTACGTATGAGGCCGCTACCACCAGGAACAGCGGACGACACGACCAGGACAGGGGATACCGATGAACGACTTCCAGGCCGTCGCCGACCGTGTCGAGATCGAGGCGCTGCGGGCCGAGTTCAGCGACGCGGTGATGATGCGCGACCGACCCCGACTGGCATCGCTCTTCACACCGGACGGTGCCCTGCGGATGCCCGTCATCCCTGCCGAACACATCGGCCGCGAGGCGATCATCGCCGGAGGTGAGCAGCTGCAGAGCCTGTGGGACTTCTTCATCCAGACCACCCACCCCGGCGCGATCGAGCTCGACGGCGACACCGCGACCGGCCGTGCCTACATCCACGAGCTCGGCCGCGCGCTGGACGGGCGCCAGGCCCAGAACTACGCCGTCTACCACGACCGTTACCGGCGCACGGAGGAGGGCTGGAAGTTCGCCGAGCGGGTGTACGAGGTCCGCTACCTCGACGAATCCCCGCTGGCGGGCCACGCGCCCGGGCCGGGGCAGCGGCTCGCGACCGGTTCCGCGGACGCGGAGCCCACGTCCCCTCCGGCCGACTCGCCCGCCGAGCCGGCATAGGCCACCGGGACCGGCCGAACCCCACCCGGGGCGCGCCACCGTGCTCCTCCTGCGCGAAGTAATCGGATACTGATCGCGCCGGCCCGGCAGATAGTCTCGGCGCATGCTTACAGAGGTCACAGCGACCCGTTATGTCACGCCGCTGCGTGAGGGCGGATCGCTCCCCGGGATCGTCGAGGCCGACGACCTCGGTACGTACGTCATGAAGTTCACCGGCGCCGGTCAGGGTCGCAAGACGCTGGTGGCCGAGATCATCTGCGGGCAGCTGGCCCGGCGGCTCGGCCTGCGCGTCCCTGACCTGGTCCGGATGCAGCTCGACCCGGTGATCGGCCGCTCCGAGCCGGACCAGGAGGTGCAGGAGCTCCTGAAGGCCAGCGGCGGCCTGAATCTCGGCATGGACTTCCTGCCGGGCTCCATCGGCTTCGACCCGCTGGCGTACGAGGTGACCTCGGCGGAGGCCGGCCGGATCGTCTGGTTCGACGCCCTCGTCAACAACGTGGACCGCTCCTGGCGCAACCCCAACATGCTGGTCTGGCACGGCGATCTGTGGCTCATCGACCACGGCGCCTCGATGATCTGGCACCACAACTGGCGTTCCGCTGCCGCGTCCGCCGAGAAGCCGTACGACGCCTCCGACCACGCACTGGCCCCCTTCGGCCCGGACGTGACCGCCGCCGATGCCGCGCTCGCACCGCTGGTCACCGAGGAGCTGCTCACCGAGGTCGCCGCGGACGTGCCCGACGAGTGGCTGGCCGACGAGCCGGGCTTCGAGACGGCCGAGGAGGTACGGGCGGCGTATGTCGGCGCGCTGCTCTCCCGCGTCCCCGGCCTCGCCGACCGCATCACGCTCGGCCCGCGCACCGAACGCCCGGCGTCGAACGCCCCGGGCTGGCTGACCGAACACGTCGACCTGCGGCCGCGGACCGCGCGCACCGGAGGTGCGGGCGCATGAGCGAGCGGGACGTCTTCGAGTACGCCGTGCTGCGGGTGGTGCCGCGGGTCGAGCGGGGCGAGCAGTTCAACGCCGGAGTGGTGGTCTACTGCCGGGCCAAGTCCTTCGTGGCCGCCCGCACCCACCTCGACGAGACCAAGCTGAAGGCCCTCGACCCCCAGGCGGACGTCGTCGGCGTACGGGCCGCACTGCGCGCGATCGAAGGGATCTGCTGCGGTGGCGACTCGGCCGGGCAGGCTGCGGGCGACGACGCGGGCCGGCGTTTCCGCTGGCTGATCGCACCTCGTTCCACCGTGGTGCAGCCCGGCCCCGTGCACACCGGCCTCACCGCCGATCCGGCCGCCGAGGTCGGACGTCTCCTGGACCTGCTGGTGCGCTGACGCGGCCGGCGAGATGCGGACGTGGCGTGTGACACAGGGCTCCGCGCCCCCATGGGCCGTTGACACCGGGTGCCAGGGCTTCTAGCGTCACGTCTGCCGAAGGTACTAAGCGGTCGCTCACCGGGAATGAGGGAATCCGGGGCGCCGCTGGTCGCAGCCGCATCGAGGGCGAGGAGAACAAGGATGTCCACTACTGAAGCGCGGGTAGCCGTCGTCACGGGAGCCGCACGAGGCATCGGCGCGGCCACCGCGATCCGGCTCGCCGCCGAGGGCCGCGCCGTCGCCGTCATCGACCTCGACGAGGCCGCCTGCAAGGACACCGTGGAGGCCATCACGGCCGCCGGCGGCAAGGCCCTCGCGGTCGGCTGCGACGTGTCCGACGAGGCGCAGGTCGAGGCGGCCGTGGCGCGCATCGCCGCCGAGCTCGGCGCCCCGCAGATCCTCGTCAACAACGCGGGCGTGCTCCGCGACAATCTGCTGTTCAAGATGAGCGCGTCCGACTGGGACACCGTCATGAACGTGCACCTGCGCGGCGCCTTCCTGATGTCCAAGGCCTGTCAGAAGCACATGGTCGACGCCGGCTTCGGCCGCATCGTCAACCTCTCCAGCTCCTCCGCCCTCGGCAACCGCGGCCAGGCCAACTACTCGGCCGCCAAGGCCGGTCTGCAGGGCTTCACCAAGACCCTGGCCAAGGAGCTCGGCAAGTTCGGCATCACGGCGAACTCGGTGGCCCCGGGCTTCATCGTCACCGAGATGACCAAGGCCACCGCGGACCGGGTCGGCATGGGCTTCGAGGACTTCCAGGCTGCCGCCGCCACCCAGATTCCCGTCCAGCGCGTCGGACGGCCCGACGACATCGCCAATGCGATCGCGTTCTTCACCGGTGAGGACGCCGGATTCGTCTCCGGACAGGTCCTGTACGTCGCCGGCGGCCCGCTCAACTGACGCCAGGATCAAGGGAATCAGCATCATGACTGTGCAGGACAGCGGCAAGGCCGCACTCGTCACCGGCGCCAGCCGCGGAATCGGCTACGGCATCGCCGAGGCACTGGTGGCCCGCGGCGACCGGGTGTGCATCACCGGACGCAACGAGGACGCGCTCAAGGAAGCCGTCGAACGGCTCGGCTCGGACCGTGTCATCGGCGTCGCGGGCAAGGCGCACGACGAGGCCCACCAGGCGGTGGCCGTCGAACGCGCCATGGAGGCCTTCGGCCGGGTGGACTTCCTGGTCAACAACGCGGGCACCAACCCCGTGTTCGCCCCGATCGCCGAGCTCGACCTGGGCGTGGCCCGCAAGGTCTTCGAGACCAACGTCATCTCGGCACTCGGCTTCGCCCAGCAGACCTGGAAGGCCTGGCAGAGCGCCAACGGCGGGGCCATCGTGAACATCGCCTCGGTCGCCGGCGTCTCCGCCTCTCCGTTCATCGGGGCGTACGGCATGAGCAAGGCGGCCATGGTCAATCTGACCCTCCAGCTGGCGCATGAATTCGCGCCCAAGGTGCGGGTCAACTCCATCGCCCCCGCGGTGGTCAAGACGAAGTTCGCCCAGGCGCTGTACGAGGGCCGGGAGGCCGAGGCCGCGGCGTCCTACCCGCTCGGCCGGCTCGGTGTGCCCGCTGACATCGGCGGTGCCGCCGCCTTCCTCACCTCCGAGCAGGCGGACTGGATCACCGGACAGACACTCGTCGTCGATGGTGGCATCTTCCTCAATGCGGGCGTCGGCTGACGAACCGTACAGCCGCAGCGCTACACCCCACAGCAGACGTTTGTGAATATCAAGTGCCCTGCTGGTCCTGGAGCTTGGACCAGCAGGGCACTGCGGTATCGTCTGGCCACCTCTAGCGTGGCCGATCGAGGAGCGTGCGCGTGTTCAACCGGACCCGAAGCCTGCAGACGGCTGCGGCACTTGTGTCCATATCCTTGGCCGCAGGGTGCGGGCTGATCGACTCCCAGAGCTCCGACGACGAGGAGCCCATCGTCGTCGGTACGACGAGCGCCCCCTCCACCCTCGACCCCGCGGCCGCCTGGGACGGATCCTGGGAGCTCTACCGCAACGTCTACCAGACCCTCGTCTCCTTCCCGACCGGCAGCTCGACCCCCGAGCCCGACGCCGCGGAGCACTGCGAGTTCCGGGGCGAGACCAACGAGGTCTACCACTGCGAACTGCGCAAGGGCCTCGAGTTCTCCGACGGCAGCAGCCTGGACGCCGACGATGTGAAGCACTCCATCGACCGCATCAGGAAGATCGGCGTCACGGGCGGCCCCGAGGGCATGCTCGGCAGCCTCGACAAGGTCACGGTCGACGGCAGCCGAGGAGTCACGTTCCACCTCGGCAAGCCCGACGCCACCTTCCCGTTCGTCCTCGCCACCCCCGCGATGTCGCTGGTGAACAAGGAGGACTACCCCGCGGACAAGCTCCGTGACGACGGCGCGATCACCGGCTCCGGACCGTACCGCCTCGAGGAGTACAAGGAGGACGAGAAGTCCGAACTCGTACGCAACGGGAAGTACAAGGGCCCGGCGGACCGCAAGAACAACGCCGTCACCATCCGCTACTTCCAGGACTCGGCCGAACTGGCGGGCGCGCTGAAGAAGAAGGACATCGACGTGACCTTCCGAGGCCTGGCCTCCGAGGACATCGTCGACCTGGACGCGCAGAACACCAAGGAAGGCATCCAGCTCGTCGAGGGAGCCGGCACCGAGATCCGCTACCTGGTGTTCAACCCCAAGGACAGGTGGGCCAAGAACCCCGCCGTGCGCAAGGCCGTCGCCCAGGTCGTCGACCGCTGGTCGATCTCGCACAACGTCTACAAGGACACCGTCGACCCCCTCTATTCGATGGTCCCGCAGGGCGTGGCCGGCCACACCACCGGATTCTTCGACGCCTTCGGCAAGCCCAGCACCACCAAGGCCCGCGCGATCCTCACCGAGGCCGGGATCAACGAGCCGGTGCCGCTCACCCTCTGGTACACCACCGACCGGTACGGCTCGGTCACCCGTGCCGAGTTCAAGGAGATCGAGCGGCAGCTCGAGGCGTCCGAGCTGTTCGACGTCACGCTCAAGGGCCGGCCCTGGAAGACGTACGAGAAGGGCTACCGGGAGGGCGAGTACCCGGTGTTCGGCCGTGGCTGGTTCCCCGACTTCCCCGACGCGGACAACTTCATCGCGCCCTTCGTCGGCGAGAACAACGCGCTGGGCACGCCCTACCCGTCCCCGAAGATCATCAACACCCTGCTCCCGCAGTCCCGCAAGGAGCCCGACCGCGGTGCGGTGGCCAAGGAGTTCGAGGCCGCGCAGGAGATCCTCGTGAAGGACGCGCGGCTGCTGCCGCTGTGGCAGGGCAAGCAGTACGTGGCGGCCAGCGAGGAGATCGCCGGCGGCGAGCGCGCGCTCGATCCGTCGACGATCATGCAGATGTGGGAGCTGCACCGGAAGACGAGCTGGTAGGCGCTGCGGACATCGGTTGTCAGTGGTGCGGGTTAGGTTCTGGGGGAGTTGAGAGACCGCACAACGGAGGTTGATGACGTGACCGCAAGCGCCGCGCTCCCCGCGTCCTGGCAGGACGCACTCGGCGAAGAGCTGAGCAAGCCGTACTTCGAGGAGCTCACGGAGTTCGTCGAGAAGGAGCGTGCGAACGGACCGGTGTACCCGCCGCGCTCCGAGGTGCTCGCCGCCCTTGAGGCCACGCCCTTCGACCGGGTCAAGGTCCTCGTCCTCGGCCAGGACCCGTACCACGGCGAGGGCCAGGGCCACGGTCTGTGCTTCTCGGTACGCCCGGGCGTACGCACACCACCTTCGCTGCGCAACATCTTCAAGGAGCTGCACGCCGACCTCGGCACCCCGATCCCGGACAACGGCTGCCTGATGCCCTGGGCCGAGCAGGGCGTCCTGCTGCTCAACGCGGTGCTCACCGTCCGCGCCGGCGAGGCCAACTCCCACAAGGGCAAGGGCTGGGAGCGCTTCACCGATGCGGTGATCCGCGCGGTCGCCGAGCGCCCCGACCCTGCGGTCTTCGTCCTGTGGGGGAACTACGCACAGAAGAAGCTGCCGCTGATCGACACCGAGCGGCACGTGGTGGTGAAGGGCGCCCACCCGTCCCCGCTGTCCGCGAAGAGATTCTTCGGCTCGCGGCCGTTCAGCGAGATCGACGCAGCGGTGGCGGCCCAGGGACACACCCCGATCGACTGGCGGATCCCGGACCTGGGCCCGGCCGCCAAGGAGTGAGCCTCGGCCGGCGCTGCAGGTCAGCCCGTGGCCGCCGCACGGAGCGCGTCGAGCACCGGCCTGATCAGCGGATGCGCCTCCGCGCCGTGACGGACCGCCGCGAACACCTTCCGGGCGGGGACCGCACCGTCCACGGGCCGGACCGCGGCCGCCGTCAGGTCCGCCCCGTGCAGCGCGGAGCGCGGTACCAGAGCCACCCCGGCGCCGGCCGCGGCGAGCGCCACCACTGCCCGGAAGTCGTCCGATGAATGCTCGAACTGCGGGGAGAATCCGGCGTGTTCACAGGCCAGGACGACGACGTCATGGCAGGGATTGCCCGGGTAGGGGCCGATCCAGGTGTCCCGTGCAAGCTCCGACAGTGCCACCCGGTCGGCAGCCGCGAGCCGGTGCCCGACCGGCAGCACCGCGTCGAACGGCTCGGAGTAGAGCGGCACCCGGGAGATCCGGTCGTCGTCGGCGCCGGGCGCGCCCCGGTACTCGACGGCGACCGCGACATCGATCCGCCGCTCGAGCAGCATCGGGAGGCTGGCATCGCCCTCGGCGTCCTGGACTCGGACCCGGATGCCGGGCGCGGTCTCGGCGAGGCGCGCCAGGGCAGGGCCGACGACAAGCCCGATGCCGGTGGCGAACGAGGCGAGGGTGACCGTGCCGGCCTCGCCCTGGCTGTAGGCGGCCAGTTCCGCCTCGGCCCGTTCCAGCTGCGCGAGCACGGCGTTGGTATGGGTGAGCAGGATCTCGCCGGCCGCGGTCAGGCGGACGCCGCGGGCGCCGCGCTCCACCAGCTTGTGGCCCGTCTCCTGCTCGAGGGCCGCCAGCTGCTGGGAGACGGCGGACGGCGTGAGATAGAGCGCGGCGGCCGCCGCCGTCACGGTGCCGTGGTCGGCCACCGCCCGGAGGATGTGCAGCCGCCGCGCCTCGATCATGCGTCCGATACTGCCAAACCGGTCGCATCGAGCTGCGCGCGGGCCTCGACGAAGGCGTCCACCGCACGGTTCACGTCCGCCTCCGAGTGCGCCGCGGAGAGCTGGACGCGGATCCGGGCCTGGCCCTGCGGTACGACGGGGTACGAGAAGCCGATCACGTACACCCCGCGCTCGAGGAGCAGCTCGGCCATCCGGCCCGCCACCGTGGCGTCGCCGATCATGACCGGCGCGATCGCATGGTCGCCGGGCAGGATGTCGAAGGCCTCGGCGGTCATCCGGCTGCGGAACAGGTCCGTGTTCCGCGCGAGGCGCTCACGCAGATCGCCGGCCGACTCCAGCAGGTCGAGCACCTTCAGTGAGGCTGCCGCGATCACCGGCGCGAGGGAGTTGGAGAACAGATACGGGCGCGAGCGCTGACGCAGCAGCGCGACGATCTCGGCGCGGGCGGCGACGTAGCCGCCGGAGGCGCCGCCGAGGGCCTTGCCCAGGGTGCCGGTGATGATGTCCACGCGGTCCATCACTCCGTGCAGCTCCGGAGTGCCCCGGCCGCCGGGGCCGACGAAGCCGACGGCATGCGAGTCGTCGACCATCACCATCGCGCCGAACCGCTCGGCCAGATCGCAGATCTCCGCCAGCGGGGCCACATAGCCGTCCATCGAGAACACGCCGTCCGTGACGATCAGCCTGCGCCGCGCGCCGGCCTCTTCCGCGGCCTTCAACTGCGCTTCCAGATCCGCCATGTCGCGATTGGCGTACCGGAACCGACGGGCCTTGCTCAGCCGGATCCCGTCGATGATCGAGGCGTGGTTGAGCGCGTCGGAGATCACCGCGTCCTCCGCGCCGAGCAGCGTCTCGAAGACTCCGCCGTTGGCGTCGAAGCAGGAGGAGTAGAGGATCGTGTCCTCCTGGCCGAGGAACGCCGAGAGCCGCGCCTCGAGCTCCTTGTGGACCTCCTGCGTCCCGCAGATGAACCGGACGGACGCCATGCCGTAGCCCCAGCGGTCCAGGGCCGCATGTCCGGCGGCGATCACCTCGGGGTGGTCGGCGAGTCCCAGGTAGTTGTTCGCACAGAAGTTGAGCACCTCGCCGGGGCGGCCGCCGGCCGTCACCTCGACGCTCGCCGACTGCGGGGTGCCGATCACCCGCTCCGGCTTGTGCAGCCCGGCAGCGGTGATCTCGTCCAGGGTGGCGCGGACGTCGTCGCGTACGTTGTCGAACATGGGAAGTCCTTCGGGGAGGGGCGGAAAGGGGGCGTCGCGGGACGGACGGGCTCAGGCGCTCCAGTCCAGGATGACCTTGCCGCCGCGGCCGCTCGCCGCGTCGTCGAAGGCCGCTTCGAAATCGCGGTACGGATAGCGGCCGGTGATCACCGGGGACAGGTCGAGGCCGCCCTCCAGGAGCACCGACATCGCGTACCAGGTCTCGAACATCTCGCGGCCGTAGATGCCCTTGACGGTGATCATCGAGGTGACGATGCGCGCCCAGTCGACCGCGAACTCCTCGGACGGCAGGCCGAGCATGGCGATCCGGCCGCCGTGCGTCATGTTGGCGAGCATGTCCCGCATCGCGACCGGCTTGCCGGACATCTCGAGACCGATGTCGAAGCCCTCGCGCAGACCGAGCTCGCGCTGGCCCTCGGCGATCGAGGAGCGGGACACGTCGAGAGCCAGGCTGACGCCCACCTTGCGGGCGAGCTCCAGGCGCTCCGCACTGACGTCCGTGATCACCACATTGCGGGCCCCGGCGTGCTTCGCGACCGCCGCGGCCATCAGCCCGATCGGCCCCGCGCCGGTGATCAGTACGTCCTCGCCGACCAGCGGGAAGGACAGCGCGGTGTGCACCGCATTGCCGAACGGGTCGAAGATCGCCGCGACATCGAGGTCCACGGGCACCCGGTGGACCCATACGTTCGACGCCGGCAGCGCGACGTACTCGGCGAACGCGCCGTCGCGGCCGACGCCGAGGCCGACCGTCGCACGGCACAGATGCCGGCGCCCGGCCAGACAGTTCCGACAGCTGCCGCACACCAGATGGCCCTCGCCGCTGACCCGGTCACCGACGGAGATGCCGGTGATGTCGCGGCCCGTCCCGACGACCTCGCCGACGAACTCGTGGCCGACGACCAGCGGGGTGCGGATCGTGGACTGCGCCCAGCCGTCCCAGTTGCGGATGTGCAGATCGGTGCCGCAGATCCCGGTGCGCTCCACCTTGATCAGTACGTCCGATGCGCCGACGGACGGCTCCGGTACGTCCGCCAGCCACAGCCCCGGTTCCGCCTTGTCCTTGACCAGTGCCTTCAACGGATCGGCTCCTTCTGGGCGCACCCCGCACAGGGCGCGGCGGAGCCGGCCCCTGACAGGGGAGTGAGTGGGGGAGGCGGCCGTCCACCGCCGCCTCCGACTCTCCCGTACGACGGCCCGCGCGGTCCATCGAGGATTTCTTAAGCGCCGCCCCAGCTTTCCTGCACGCCCGGCCGTGGGAGCTCCGTCCCCGCGGGCGTCACCGTGCGCGAGGGCGGACGGGTGTCCGTACGGAGACCAGGGACCCGGTAGCACCGGGAGTCACTCCGGCGGCGGTGGCGTCCGCGTCCGTCTCATGGCGTTCACGCGTGGCGTCGTACTCCCGCACGTGCTGCGCGAGTCGGCGGGATGTGCGACGGACGACGGCGCGGACAGGCGCGGGTCAGCTTCCCCTACGGCGAGCAGCTCGCGGTGTGACGCCTCGCGGCCCGCGCGGTCCCGGGGCATGGTCGGACCCAGGAGTCGGCACCGCCGAGGTCACCAGGAGCAGGCCTGCGGGCCGGCGTGAACAGGGAGGAAGCCGTGGCTGAAGAGCAGGATCCGGCGTCGGGCGACGCCGTCATGGCCCGGGCCGGGCAGGCGGTCATGCTGCACCGGGCCGGCGACCGCGAAGAGGCACGCAACCGCTTCCTGGAACTGTGGGACGAGGTCGGCGAGTCCGGCGACCCGCTGCATCGCTGCACGATCGCGCACTACCTGGCGGACACGCAGGACGATCCGGCCGACGAACTGGACTGGGACCTCAGGGCCTTGGAGGCGGCCGCGACGCTCACCGACCGCCCGGCGGCAGGTGAGGACCGGTCCCAGGCGGTGCGCGCCTTCTACCCCGCGCTGCATCTCAACCTGGCGGCCGACTACGTCAGACTCGGCAAGGAGGCCGAGGCCCGCGCACATCTGACCGCGTCCCGTGCCGCCTTCGGCGCCCTGTCCGAGGACGCCCACGGCGCCGGCATCCGCTCCGCGGTCGACCGCCTCGAACGGCAGCTGCAGGCCGGCAGCCCATCGTCGCGCGGCCCGGCGGGCCCGCCGCATCCACGTCCGGCGTAGTCCCCTGTCCCCGTGGCCGGGCTGCCCGGGTCACCGCGGATATGTGCTCTCGCAGATCCGGGCCTGCGGGCTGTCCGCGGGCCAGCCGCCGTACCGCCGGCCGAGGGAGCACAGTTCCGCGCCGACGGCGGTCGGTCTTGGCAGCACCCGGGCGGGCAGCTCGCCGCCGACCGGCAGTCGGCGCGGCGGCTCGGCACCTTCCCGGGCGGGCGGCCTGTGTTCCGGTGCGGCAGCCCTCGGACCGGGGGCCTCGCTCCGCCCGGGTTCCGGAGCCCGGGCCGAGGCCTTGACCGGGTCCTTGCCGGAAGGCGGACCCATCATCCGCAGCGCCTCCCGCGCCGGTGCCTCGACGGGCCGGGTCGCCGATCCGCGGTGCGCGCTCGGGGCGGCGACCGGTTCAGTGGTGGGGGAGGCGGACTCCCGGACCGATGGTTCGGCGACGGAGACACATCCCGACAGGGCCGAGACCGCCATCGTGACGAGGAGTGCCGCTGTGGTCTTCCGGTGCATCCGGGCAACTCTGCTCCGTGCGGTGCCTCTTCGGGGCGGCAGGGGGCGAGGTTGGCCCGCGCGGGTGACGCCGGTCACCCGCGCGTGGACGCCTGCGGGCGCCGGGTGGACGCCGGGGCGCGCGCTGCGCGGGCCGGGCAGCCCGCGCCGTCAGCCGTCCAGCATGCCGCGCAGCACCTCGACGCAACCCGCCCGGAGCTGCGCCTGCGGCGGCGTCGCTGAATGGAAGGTGCCGGCCACGCAGGAGAACAGCATCCCGTCGCACCACGCAATGAGCTGCAGCGCATGCCGCTCGGGATCCGGTGACCCGGCCTCCCGCAGCAGTGCGAGCGCCAGCTCGCGGAACTGCCGCCCGGCCGCGTCGTAGTACGCCCGCAGCTCGGGCCGCCGAGTGGCTTCGAGCGCCAGCTCGTAGCGGGCCACCACCAGCGGGCGGTGCCCGTCGAGCGACCGGTGCAGAGCAAGGGCCAGGGCGTCCGCGAAGGCGTCGATCCCGTGTGCCGCATCGGGCAGCTCCTGCGGTACGAGAATCCTGCTCTCCCGTTCGGCGAGCCGGCGCACGGCGGCCTCCAGCAGGGCGAGGCGCGTGCGTGCCTGATTGGACGTCGAGCCCTCGGGGAGTCCGGCGGCCGCGTCCACCGCCCGGTGCGTGAGTCCGCGCATACCGCGTTCGGCGAGGAGATCCAGGGCCGCGTCCGCGATCCGCTCGGCCCGGGTGCGGACCGATGAGCCGGCGGTTGTTGTCTCGGACGCTGGGCTCCCGGCGGCTGTGCTCTCGGTCATGGCGACCACCATACCCACCGCCACTACGGCTGTAGTACGGTTCTTCCAGGGCAGCACTACAGCTGTAGTGCGGGAACAGGAGGAGTCATGGCACGCGCACTGATCGTCGGAGGCGGCATCGGCGGACTCACCGCGGCGGTGGCGCTGCACCGGCGCGGCCGGCAGGTCACCGTCCTGGAGCGCGCCGAGTCCCTGGAGCCGGTCGGCGCCGGCATCTCCATCGCGCCGAACGGCCAGCGCGCCCTCGACGTCATCGGCCTCGGCGACACGGTCCGCGAGCTCGCCGCCTGGCAGGGCCCCGGCGGTATGCGCACCCCGGGCGGCCGCTGGCTGGCCCGCACCGACAGCGCCGCCACCGCCCGCCGCTTCGGCAGCACCCTGGTGCTGCTGCACCGGGCCACCCTGATCGAGCTGCTCCGCGCCGAACTGCCCGCGGACGCGGTACGCACGGGCACGCCGGCTGAGCTGACCGACCCGGGCGACGTCGACCGACCCGCCACCGTCAGCACCCCGACGGGCGAGGAACAGGCCGAGCTCGTCGTCGGCGCCGACGGCATCAACTCCGCGGTGCGCGGCACCCTCTTCCCCGAACACCCCGGCACCGTCTACGCGGGCTTCACCACCTGGCGCTGCGTCGTCCCGTCCGGCGGCCGCGAGTTCGCCCCGCACGAGACCTGGGGGCGCGGCCTGCTCTGGGGCACCCACCCGCTCAAGGACGGCCGCAGCTATGCGTACGCGGCCGCCACGGTGCCGCCCGGCGGCCGAGCCCCCGACTCCGAACTCGCCGAGCTGCGACGCCTGTTCGGCTCCTGGCACGACCCGATCCCCGCGATCCTCGACGCCGCCACCGCCGAGCAGATCCTGCGCAACGACGTGCGGTACGTGCAGCAGCCGCTGCCCGCCTTCCACCGCGGCCGCGTCGCACTGCTCGGCGACGCCGCGCACGCGATGCCGCCGAGCCTCGGGCAGGGCGGCAACCAGGCGATCGAGGACGCGATCGTGCTCGCCCATCACATGCCGGGCGACGCCGATCCGGGCCCGGCACTCGCCGCGTACACCGCCGACCGGCTGCCCCGCACGATGGACGTCGTGCGCCGTTCGGCCCGCACGGGCAGGGCCACCACCGTGCGCAGCCGGGCCGGCGTCCTGCTGCGCGACGCGATGATCGCCGGCGTCGGCCGGTTCGGCAGCAGCATGATGCTGCGCACCTTCGACGGGGTGCTGGACTGGCAGCCGCCCGAGCGCACGTATGCTGCCCGTCCGGACGGCCGCTGAGAACCGCTCAGGGCAAGGCCGCTGACACAGCAGGGGAGACGGACGTGAAGGTCGGCTGCATCGGGCTCGGCGACATCGCGCAGAAGGCCTATCTGCCGGTGCTCGCCACCCTCCCCGGTGTGGAACTGCATCTGCAGACCCGTACCGCCGCCACCCTGGAGCGGGTCGGAGCGGCCCATCACCTGCCGGCCGACCGCCTCCACACCGACCTGGACGCCCTGCTCGCCCAGCGCCCCGACGCGGCCCTCGTACACGCCCCGACCGCGGCCCACCCCGCGATCGTCGAGCGCCTCGTCGAGGCCGGCGTACCGACGTACGTCGACAAGCCCTTCGCGTACGAACTCGCCGAGTCCGAGCGCCTGGTGGAGCTCGCCGAGGCGCGCGGCGTCTCACTCGCCGTCGGCTTCAACCGGCGTCACGCACCCGGCTACGCCCAGTGCCTCGAGCACCCGCGGGAGCTGATCCTGCTGCAGAAGCACCGGGTCGGACTGCCCGAGGACCCCCGGACGTTCGTCCTGGACGACTTCATCCATGTGGTGGACACCCTGCGGTTCCTCGCGCCGGGCACCGTCGACGACGTGACGGTCCGCGGCCGGCTGCAGGACGGACTGCTGCACCATGTCGTGCTGCAGCTCTCGGGCGACGGATTCACCGCGATCGGTGCCATGAACCGGCTCAGCGGTTCGGCGGAGGAGATCCTCGAGGTGTCCGGCCAGGACAGCAAGCGCGAGGTGCGCAACCTCGCCGAGATCATCGACCACAAGGGGCAGCCCACTGTCCGCCGCCGCGGCGACTGGGTGCCGGTCGCCCGGCAGCGCGGTCTCGAACAGGCCGTACTCCACTTCCTCGACGCGGTCCGCGCGGGCCGGACGCTCAGCGCGCGGGACGCACTGGAGACTCACGAGGTGTGTGAGCGGGTCCTGGAACGCCTGCCCGCTGAGGCCGTCTGAAGGCACGCAGACCCTCCACCGCGCAGAACGCCGCAAGCACGGCGAGCGCCGCATGCGCGGCCCAGTCGCCGATCCGGACGTACGGGGTGATGCCCGAGGCCAGCGGCACCTCGTAGACCTCCGCGGTCCGCTCGTCGGTGCCGAGCTGCCGGCCGATCCGCTCCCCGGACGGCCCGTACACCGCGGAGACGCCGGTCAGCGTGGCGTGCGCCATGGGTCGGCCGTTCTCCGCGGCCCGGATCGCGGCGAGCGAGGCGTGCTGCGCCGGCGCCCAACTGTTCTGGAACGTCGACGTCGAGGACTGCGCGAGCAGCAACCGCGCACCCTCCCGGGTCAGATGCCGGCTCATGTCCGGGAACGCCGACTCGAAGCACACCAGTGGCCCCGCCGTCAGCCCGTCGGACAGCGGCATCACCACCGGTGAGCCGCCACGGATCCGGTCCTCGTCGGCCGCCTTGCCGACGGACGTGGCCCACCCGAGGAGCGCCCTGGCCGGCACGTACTCGCCGAACGGCACCAGGCGCATCTTGTCGTAGCGCTCGCCCGTCGGGCCCTTCGGCCCCACCAGGACCGAGGACTTGAAGATGCCGGGCCGGTCCGAGCGACGGGCGTCGACATTCACCAGGATGTCCGCGCCCACCGCACGGGAGAGCGCGGCGATCCGGTCCGCGAGGTCGGGACGGCCGGCCAGGTCGAAGCCGACACTGCTCTCGCCCCACACCACCAGGTCGAGATCGCGGCCGGCCAGCGCCCTGGTCTGCGCCTCCTGCCGGTCGAACCGCCGCTCGGCGCCTCCCTCGCCGTCGAACACCCCGGCCTGTACGAGGGCGATCCGTGCCGTACCGTCCCGCTCCGGGCGCGGCGCCCCCACCCAGACGGCACTCACCGCGACCGCGGTCAGCGCCATCCCGGCCGCGGCGGGGGTGCGGGCGGCGGGCACCGCGATCAGCAGTGCCCAGACCGTGTTGACGGCGACGATCAGCAGACTGACCAGCCATACGCCGCCCACCGAGACGAGCCGCAGGGCCGGCTCCACCTGCCACTGGCTGGATCCGAGCAGTCCCCATGGCCCGCCGAGCCCTTCCCACGAGCGCACCAGCTCGGCGAACAGCCAGACGGACGGCAGCACCACCAGAGCGGCGGCCGCACGCCCGGGCGAGGGACGCCCCGCGAGCAGCTGCCGTACGAGCAGACCCCACGGCCACCACAGGAGCCCGAGGAGGGCGGCGATGAGCAGGGTGAAGACATGCAGGCTGGGCAGCAGCCAGTGGTGCACGGCGAGCATGAAGCCGACGCCGCCGATCCAGCCGTCGAGGCCGGCCCGCCGTGGCGTCGGCGCGGACGCCGCGAGCAGGATCCACGGCACCAGGGCGACATAGGCGAACCACCACCAGGCAGGCGCGGGGAAGGCGAGTGCGGGCAGCGCTCCCGCGGCGAGCGCGGCGACGCCACGCCACCACGGAGACGTGAGCGCCCGGGACGCCTTGCGCGCCATCCCCGCTCCGGTCGGCCCGGCCAAGAAGTCCATGCCCCGCCTCCTCGCCTGCGCGCCGCTGCGTATCACCAGTGTGCGGGCGCGGAGCGGTGCGCGACAGGGCGCGCGGAACCCGTTGCTCCGGACGAGCGTGGCGACGGGCCGAGGTTCGGGGCCGCACCGCGAGCGCGGGACGCGGTCGGTCGGCTCAGCCGGCTGAGTGCGGACCGCGGGTCCGCCGCCACTTCTCCTGTACCTCGACGCGGGCGATCCGCCAGCCCAGGTCCGTCCGCCCGAGCCCGAAGACATAGCGGCCGCCGCATTCGAAGTCGGGGGCGGAACCGGTGGACTCGGTGCGCATCGGATTGAAGTAGTCGGCCTGGAGCCGCGCGGAGTCGCCGATGGCACCGTCGGTCAGGTCGAAGCGGAGCCTGCGGTTCACCACGAGGTGCTGCCGCATCGAGAAGATCCGCAGATTCTCCGCGAGCCAGTCCGCCACCTCGTCGGCGGTGCCTTCGATGCCGCCGGCCGAGCGGTAGTCGGCGCGGCCGTCCGGGCTGAACAGGCCGCGGTACGCCGTCCATTCGGCGTCGTCCACGGACCTGGCGTAGTCGGTGATGAGAGCGTCGATGGCCAGCCGGTCCATCACGGTCGCGAGGTCCACACGCTGCGTCATCGGCTCAGTCTTGAACAAGGGGACCGCCCAGCCAAGAGCCGTGCAGGGATCAGTCCGGGCCCCGGTGCGCAGAACCGGGCCGAGCAGCGGCCGGTCCTGACGAGTACGCGCGGTCACGGCCCGAACGCGCCCCGTGTGACCGGCCCGCGCGCGCCGGTACCGCGCACACGCTCCCGAGCGCCCGCGCGCGCCGGTTGACTCGGAGGAGGAAGCCGTCCTGCCGGAGGAGCCCAGGATGCGTGGCCGTCGGCCGCCCTCCCCCGCGCCGGGCCGGCGGACCACAGCCCGGCTCCGCCTCAGGGGGACGGAGCCGGGCCACGGCACCGGTTCACTCCGCCGATTCCCCCGCGTGCGGGCTCAGGACGTCCGTGCCGACCAGGACGAAGAGGACGAGGCCGAGGGCGATGCGGTAGTACACGAACGGCATGAAGCTCTTGGTCGTGATGAATTTCATGAACCATGCGATGACGGCGTATCCCACCACAAAGGCAATGATTGTGGCGAAGATCGTCGGCCCCCAGGACACGTGACCCTCGCCCGCGTCCTTGAGCTCGTACGCACCCGAGGCGAGCACCGCGGGGATGGCGAGCAGGAAGGAGTAACGGGCCGCGGATTCACGGGTGTAGCCCATCAGCAGGCCACCGCTGATGGTGGCGCCGGAGCGGGAGACTCCGGGGATCAGCGCCATCGCCTGGCAACAGCCGTAGATCAGACCGTCACGGACGCCCAGGTCCTTGAGTGTCTTGCGTTCCCTGACCGCGCGGTGCCGGCCGCCCGTCTCGTCGCGTGCCGCGAGCCGGTCGGCGACACCGAGCACGACACCGAGCACGATCAGCGTCGTGGCGATCAGCCGCAGATCGCGGAACGGACCCTCGATCTGGTCCTTGAGCGTCACACCGAGCACGCCGATCGGGATCGAGCCGACGATCACCAGCCACCCCAACTGGGCATCGTGATCGCTGCGCATGGCCTTGTCCCGGAGCGAGCGGGACCACGCCGACACGATCCGCACGATGTCCTTGCGGAAGTAGATCAGGACGGCGGTCTCGGTGCCGATCTGGGTGATGGCCGTGAACGCGGCCCCCGGGTCGTGCCATCCGGCGAACGCCGCGGTCAGCCGCAGATGCGCGCTGGAGGAGATGGGCAGGAACTCGGTGAGCCCTTGGACGAGTCCGAGGATGAATGATTCGAACCAGCTCATGCGGCCTGTGCCGTCCCGGATCTGATCGTGCGCCGGGCGGTGGCGAAGGGCCCGGCGGGGTGCGGAAGGTGTGGAGGCGGCGACGTCGAGCCGTGCCGGCGACGTAGATCGCCGGCCCGCCGCGGGGAACAGTACCGCCCGGATATGAACGGCCCCGTTCACGTGCGGTTCAGGCGGGGTTCACGCTTCGGCGCGGCCCCGCAGGGCGTTCCGCTTGCGCCAGGCGACCAGCATCGCCGTGAGGCCGCTGAGCGCGATGAAGCCCATCGCGACGAGGAACGCGGGGGACGTCGGAGTCGCCGCACGGCTGCCCGCCACCACATAGGCGGCGGTGTTCGGTATGGAGCCGAGCCCGGTGGCGAGAAGGAAGGGGAACGACCGCATCCGGGAGAACGCGGCGCAGTAGTTCGCCACGGCGAACGGCACCCCGGGGAACAGCCGTACCGCCAGCATCGAACGGAAGCCGTGCCGGCTGAACTGCCCGTCCACGGCGACGAGCAGGCGCCCTCGGATCAACGGACGCAGCGCCTCCTGCCCGAGCACCCGGCCGAGGCCGAACGAAATACCCGCACCGAGCACCGTCCCCGCGACGGCTCCCACGAGACCCGCCTGGCTCCCGAAGAGCGCGCCCGCCGCGAGATTGAGCAGCGGACGCGGTACGAACGCCGCCGTGCACAGTCCGTACGCCACCGCGAAGGCGACCACCGCGGTGGCGCCGTTCACCTGCGGCGGCCAGCCGTGCGCGAGCAGCTCCTGCGGCTCGAAGAGCAGCACGAGGAGTCCGGCGCCCGAGAGCACGGCCACGAGCAGCGCGAAGCGCGACCACGGCGAGAGCAGTACGCGGCCGCAGCGCACGGCGAAGCCCGGGGGAGCGGACCCGGGCGCGGGGACGGGGACGGGCATTCGGGGAGACTAACCGACAGGTGGATGTGATCGCCGTATGGTGCGTCTCACCGGCGTCACGGTCCCGTCCCGGGTCGGCACGGCGATCCGCACGAGCCCCGCGCACGGACGCGCGCCCACCCCGGCACGGAAATTCGGTCGCGCCGAGAGGCGCCCTCCGCCATGATCGGGCGCATGTTCCGGCAGATCTTCCTCGCAGCAGCGCCCGCGGTCGCGGGCGCCGCCGAGGCTGCCGCGTTCCCCGCCGACGGCGCACGACGCTGACCCTCCCCGGACATACCGGCGGACCCCACAGGGGGAGGGTCGGTCAGGCCGAGGGGTCCCCGTCTCCCGGGCGATTCAGCCGGGAGACCTTCACCTTCGTACCGCGGAGCGGAACACCATGCCCAAGACGGCATACACGCGCACCAAGCCCCACCTCAACATCGGCACGATGGGTCACGTCGACCACGGCAAGACGACGCTGACCGCCGCCATCACCAAGGTGCTCAGCGAGCAGGGCGGCGGCACCTTCGTGCCCTTCGACCGCATCGACCGCGCCCCGGAGGAGGCGCAGCGTGGCATCACCATCAACATCTCGCACGTCGAGTACGAGACCGACACCCGGCACTACGCGCACGTCGACATGCCCGGACACGCGGACTACATCAAGAACATGGTCACCGGAGCGGCCCAGCTGGACGGTGCCGTGCTCGTGGTCTCCGCGCTGGACGGGATCATGCCGCAGACCGCGGAGCACGTACTGCTCGCCCGGCAGGTCGGCGTCGAGCACCTCGTCGTCGCGCTCAACAAGGCGGACGCCGGCGACCCCGAGCTGACCGACCTGGTCGAGCTCGAGGTCCGCGAGCTGCTCTCCGCGCACGGCTACGCGGGCGACAGCGTCCCGGTCGTACGGGTCTCGGGCCTCAAGGCGCTGGAGGGCGACCCGCAATGGACCGCCGCCCTGCGGTCGTTGCTCGACGCCATCGACACCCATGTGCCGATGCCGGTGCGCTACACCGACGCACCGTTCCTGCTGCCGGTGGAGAACGTCCTCACCATCACCGGCCGCGGCACGGTCGTCACGGGCGCCGTCGAGCGCGGCACCGTACGGGTCGGCGACCGGGTCGAAGTCCTCGGTGCGGATGTGGAGACCGTGGTCACCGGGCTCGAGACCTTCGGCAAGCCGATGGAGAGCGCGGAGGCCGGCGACAACGTCGCGCTGCTGCTGCGCGGCGTCCCGCGCGACGGAGTCCGGCGCGGCCACATCGTCGCGGCTCCGGGCAGCGTCACGCCCGCCCGCCGCTTCACCGCCGAGGTGTACGTCCTGTCGGCGCGCGAGGGAGGCCGTACGACACCGGTGTCGACCGGCTACCGGCCGCAGTTCTACATCAGGACCGCGGACGTGGTGGGCGACGTCGACCTCGGCGAGACGGCCGTGGCGCGTCCGGGCGAGACGGTCACCATGAGCGTCGAGCTCGGCCGGGACGTGCCGCTCGAGGCGGGTCTCGGCTTCGCCGTCCGCGAGGGCGGCCGCACGGTCGCGGCCGGCACGGTCACGGAGGTCGGCTGAGGCCGGCGCCGCGACGGCCCGCCGGGTGCCCGGTCCGCGTACGCAGCACGCGGGCCGGGCACCGTCGTGCACGGGCCCGGCGGCACAATGGCACCCGTGAACAGCGAAGATCCGAAACCCGTGCAGATCGCCGTGGACCACGGAGTCGCCAAACTGATGCCGGACGTCGACCGGTCGCGCGCCTGGCTGCTCACGGTCGACGGAGCTCCGCAGTCGTACGTGGATCTGGACGAGCCGACGCATCTGGAGTTCGAGTACGCGCGACGGCTCGGCCATGTGCTGGACACGGCGGCTGACGAGCAGCTGCCTCTGGACGTACTGCACCTCGGCGGCGGCGCCCTCACCCTGCCCCGCTACGTGTCCGCCACCCGGCCGGGCTCTCGGCAGGACGTGGTGGAGGCCGACGGCGGACTGCTCGCCCTGGTCGCCGAACATCTGCCGCTGCCGCCGGAGTCCGGCGTGCGCACCCGTTGCGCCGACGCCCGCGAGTGGCTGACGGCGGCGCCGGCGGACAGCGCGGACGTGATCGTGGCGGACGTGTTCGGCGGCTCCCGGGTGCCGGCGCATCTGACGTCGCTCGCGTACGCAGAGGAGGCCGCGCGGGTGCTGCGGCCCGGAGGCGTCTATGCGGCGAATCTCGCCGACGGCGCGCCGTTCGCCTTCCTCGGCTCCCAACTCGCCACGTTCCGGGCGGTGTTCGCCCAGCTTGCCGTCATCGCGGAGCCGGCGGTACTGCGCGGCCGGCGGTTCGGCAACGCCGTCCTGATCGCCTCCGACCGCGAACTTCCCGTATCGGCCCTCGCCCGCCGTACGGCTGCCGACGCGTTCCCGGCGCGCGTGGAGCACGGAGCCGGGCTCGGCGCCCTGACCGGCTCGTCCCGGATCGTGCACGACACGGACGCGGTCGCCTCCCCGGAGCCGCCGGGCGGTTCCTTCACCATCTCCTGAGCCGGCGTGCCGAGGCCCTGCGCCGAGCCGCCACGGAACGCGCCAGGTCCGCCCCGGCGATCGGGGCGGAC
>NZ_QUAK01000098.1 GCF_003429565.1 Streptomyces triticagri | reverse complement strand
GCCGGGCCCGGAGCGGCGCCGGCCGGGGTGCCCGCGGCGGAGCGCAGCGGGCGCTCCCAGCGCAGCCGGGTCAGCACCGACTCCGGGTCGGCCGCCGCGCCCTCGGGCAGCTCCGCGAGCAGGGCGAGCACCCTGGCCCGTACCTCGGGAGCCGCCGAACGGTCCAGGTGCGGGCCGAGCGCCGACAGCGCGCGGTCCTTCGTGTCCCGGGAGCCGACCAGGCCCGGGGTGCGGGTCGCCGGCAGCCAGGCCGTGGCGAGCGCGGCCCAGCGCTCGGGGGCCGGGAGTTCGAGCCAGGAGTCGTACGCCGGGGTCGCCGCGTACCGCTCGTCCGCCTCGCCGTCGGAGGCGATCAGGCCCGCGGCGTAGGCGAGTTCGACCCAGAAGGCGGCCGTCGGCTCCGGCAGGTCGAGCGCCACCGCGGTCCGTTTCAGATCGCGCACGCTCAGGCCGCCGGCGCGCAGCACGGCGGGACCGCCCTCGTGCCACTCCCGCAGCAGCTCCTCGACGGTCGCGAGCGCGGTGTACGCCTGCCCGGCCGCCGTGGTGTCCACGATCCGCGGCCGGTACTCGCGCTTCACCTCGACCGCGGGCGGCAGGGCACGGACCTCGCGGTGCGCGCGCCCGGCCCGCAGATGCAGGGCCGCCTCGCGCGGCAGGGTCACGGTGCCCGGCGAGGTCGGCACCAGGAGCCCGTGGTCGAGCAGCCAGCGCAGATGCGGTGCGGGGTCGGCGGTGACCTGGCCGTACGGGGGACCCCAGGTCAGCCGGCCGAGGACGGTGAGCGCCTCGGCCGGGGCGGTGTCGAGCAGCGCCGTCATCCGCGCTCGGTCCGTGAACAGGCCGGTCAGCGCCTGCACCGCCGACACCGGGTCGTGCGTGGCGGGCAGCCCGGCCGCCGCGACGATCTGCTGCAGGCGGCCCGGTGACATCCCGGCCGTGGCCTCCGTGAGGGTCGGGCCGAGGCCCGTCGGTGACGGGTGCTGCGGGGACGGGGCGAGCAGTTCGCGGGCCGTGCGGACCAGGCGGAGCCGGTCGTCGGGGCCCCAGACGAGGGCCTGGTCGCGCAGCGCCGCGAGGGCCCCGGGCAGCGCGGCCGCCGCGTCCGGGTCGCCCTCGTCGCCGGTGAGCAGTGCGGCGAGCTCCTCGTACGGGGCGGGGTCGGGGGCCACGGCGAGGGCTTCCGTGGTCTGCAGCGCGAAGGTGTCGAGGCGCTCGACGGCCCGTACGACGGAGGCGCGGGTGCCGGCGCGGGTGGCGAGCTGGGTCAGGTCGTTCGGCACCGGGTTCAGCAGGTCCGGGCGGGCCCGGAGGAGGGTGGTGAGGGAGACGTCGTCGCGGCGCCTCAGCTCCTCTGCGAGGGTCCTCGCGGGGGCGGGCTGGGTGCGGTCGTCCGTCATCCTGCCAACGGTACCTTCGGGCCAGGTGGGGAGTGTGGGTCTTTGGCCCCGGTGCCGCGGGTGTGCTCGGGACGTCGGGGTCCCTTCTCCAGCCCACGGCGCTGGGGCGCCTCGTCCTCAATCGCCGGACGGGCTCTTCGTTTCGCCCTTCGGGCTTGTCCTCAATCGCCGGACGGGCTCTTTGTTTCGCCCTTCGGGCTGGTCCTCAATCGCCGGACGGGCTGGAGTGTCGCCCTGGCGGGCTTGTCCTCAAGCGCCGGACGGGCTGAAGTTTCGCCCTGGCGGGCTCGCCGTCAGGTGCTGGGCAGGCTTGGGTGGGTCGGCGCCGCTCAATCAGCCCGCCCGGCGTTTGAGGGCGTCTTCTCGCCCGGCGTGGGAGGGCGCTTGATGGCGGAGGGCGGGATTTCAAGCCCGTCCGGCGTTTGAGGACATCTTTGAGCCCGTCGGCCAGGGCGAAGAGGGGCCCGTCCGTGGCGGGACAGAAGACGAGGAGAGGCCCCGTCCGCGGCGGGACAAAAAAGAGAGCCTGTCCCGGAGTTGAGGGTGTCGGCGCCAGGACACTGGTGGACGGTACCGTCGGACGGGGCAAACCGCCCCACTCGTGGGGCAACGCACAGGGAGCATCTCGTGCCGATCGAGAGTGATCAGCTCGTCTTCGACTACCTGAGCAAGGTCGGCGACCTCGCCCAGCAGCGCCAACTGCCCTCGGCCACCCGCATGCGCCTCGTCACAGAGGTCCGCGGAGAGGTCGAGCGCCGCCGCGCCGCGAGCATCAACGACAACCCCGCGACCGTACGCAAACTCCTGGCCGGCGTAGGCACCCCGGAGTCGATCGTCCAACGCGCAGTGGACCGCGGCGAGGCGAGGCCCGAGCCCTCCGCGTCCTCCGACGACGACGGCCCGTACGGCCCTCCGGTCACCCGGCCCGCCGCCGCGAAGCCGGCCACCCCGCCACCTCCGACCCCGCCACCTCCGACCCCGTCGGAGAGCGCAGACACCGTCCACGGCCTCTTCGGCGGTACGTCCCCGGGTTCGCGCATCCTGCGTTCGGGGATCTCCGGATCGGGCGTCCTCGGCAGCGTGCTCGGCGGTCGCGCACAGCCCGCCGGCAGCGGCGACGACGCAGCGGCCCCCGCCGAGCCGAAGGAGCCCGAGGAGCCGCGCCGCCGGCGCTTCCTGCCGCGCCCCCGTGCCGAGGAGGCGGCACCGGACACCGCCGCCGACGACGGACCGTCCGTGCCCCTGCCGCCCGCCGCCGCCCCGCCGCACCTCGCGGGCGAGGACGAACTCGGTCCCAGCGATGCGCAGCCGGACTGGTGGCGGATCGACTCGAGCCCGTTCGGCGGGGCCGTCGGCGTGCCCGGCTTCGTCGGCGGCGTGGAGATCCCGGAAATACTCAAACCACCGCCCGCCCCGGAAGAGGACAAGAGCGACGGCGCGGGCGAGGGAGAAGAAGGCGAAGAAGGCGAGGAGGACGACGAGGAGTACGTCGAGGCCGACACCGCCCCCCGTACCCGCCGCATCCACCTGCGGCCGCGCCTGACCGGCTACAGCAACCCGCTGCTGCTGCTGGCCGCCGCATCCCTCGTGGTGGGCGCGATCCTCGGCAACTGGATCGCCCTGGGCCTGGGTTGGGTCCTCGCCTACACCTCGCGCCGGCTCACCCAGAACGAGTCGAAGCTGGCCGCCCTCGGCATCCCCGGCCTCGCGGTCGCCGCGGGATTCGTCTGGCTGTGGGGCCGCGTCGAGGGCCGCTGGGGCGACGAGGTCGCCCAGGACGGCATGAAGACCGCCCTCCAGGACACCTGGCCCTGGGTGGTCCGCGGTGCGGCGGTCACCTCAGCCCTGTTCCTGGTCTGGCGCTCCCAACGCCACCGCGACTGAAGCCGGTCCGGCGATGGAGGACCAGGCCCGCCAGGGCCGGTGGTTCTTCTGCGTCAGCCGGCGTCCGCATCCGCCAGCCACGCCGGGAACTCCGTAAGATCCCCGAGCACCACATCCGCCCCCGCCGCCCTCAACTCCCGGGCGTCACACGGCCCGGTCGGCACGGCGACGGAGAGCGCGTTCGCCGTACGGGCGCCTCGTACGTCCCCCACATGGTCACCCACGTAGACCGTGGCGCCGTGGGCGCGCAGCGCCTCCGCCTTGCCCTCCGCCCACAGCCGGCCGACGACCGCGTCCGGCTCGATGCCCAGATGCGCGAGGTGCAGCTCGGCGCTCGGCTCGTGCTTCGCGGTGACGACGATCGCCCTGCCGCCCGCCTCCTGCACGGCCCGTACGGCTTCACGCGCACCGGGCATCGCGAGGCTCGGCGCGATGGCGTGGTCCGGGTAGATCTCGCGGTAGCGGTCCGCGGTCTGCGGGATGCGGTCCTCCGGGAACCAGTGGGCGAGTTCCTGCTCCAGGGGCGGGCCGAGGCGGGAGACCACCAGGTCGGTGTCGATGGCCACGCCCGTCTCGGCGGCGAGGTGTTCGAAGGCCGCCCGGATACCGGGGCGGGTGTCGATGAGGGTCATGTCCAGGTCGAAACCGACGACCCTCGGCGTGGGTGTGTTCTGGGGCATGCCGTCATTGTCGTGGGGACGCGGTGCCGTCCTGGAGGTGGGGTGTCCGCAACCGCCGGCTACCGGGGCCGGGCGGCCTCGCCCGCCGCCCTCCGCTGCGCCGTGGCGGACCGCAGCACTCCGACGCCCGCGATCACGAACCCGACGCCCATCAGCATGCACACCGCGTAGGCGATGGACGGGAACGGATCCGAGCCGAGGAACAGCGGGGCCACCGTGACCAGAGTGGCCACCGCTCCGACGAAGAAGACGATCGCGCCGACCTGGACGAGACGGTCGCCGGGACCTGAAGGGTTGTCGCTCACGCGACCAGGGTAGTTCCCTGCGACCGGAACCAGTCAGCCGCAGGTGCAGCGGCCCGAGTGCGGGAAGAAGAGCGCGGGAAGAAAGCAGTCTTGTCACCGGCCTCCGGACCATTAGCCTTGGAGGCAGGCGGGTCGGACGACCCGCTGTAGTGCTATCCAGAGCCGTTCTCTCCCCGCGTTTCACCTTGCGGGAGCCGGCATCGACCCACGAGTACGAGGACGAGGACAGACGGTGCCCACGGGTAAGGTCAAGTGGTTCAACGGCGAGAAGGGCTTCGGCTTCCTCTCCCGCGACGACGGCGGTGACGTCTTCGTGCACTCGTCGGTGCTGCCCGACGGGGTGGACGTACTCAAGCCGGGACAGCGGGTCGAGTTCGGGGTGGTCGCCGGTCAGCGCGGTGACCAGGCGCTCTCCGTGACACTGCTCGATCCGGCTCCGTCCGTGGCCGCCGCCCAGCGCCGCAAGCCGGACGAACTCGCCTCGATCGTCCAGGACCTGACGACGCTCCTGGAGGGCGTGGCCCAGCAGTTGGAGCGCGGCCGGTACCCGGACAAGGCCTCCGGCGCCAAGGTCGCCGGCCTCCTGCGGGCCGTCGCCGACCAGCTCGACGTCTGACCCTCGAGCGGCCCCCGGCCGACCTTCGCCGACCCCTCCGGACACCCCGGAGGGGTCGATGCGCATGTCATGCGTCGAAGCGGAGCGCCTCCGGCCGCAGTGCCGGGACGAGTCCCTCCGCGGCGGCCCGGGTGAGCAGCCCGCGGACCGCCGCGTACCCGTCCTCGCCGAGATCGGCGGTGAACTCGTTGACGTACAGGCCGATGTGCTGGTCCGCGACGGCGGGATCCATCTCCTGTGCGTGCGCCAGCACATAGTCCCGGGAGGCCGTCGGGTCGTCCCAGGCCATCCGGACCGACGTGCGTACGGACGCGGCGAGTTGGCGCAGCGCCTCCGCGCCGAGCGAGCGCTTCGCGATGATCGCGCCGAGCGGGATGGGCAGACCGGTCGTCGACTCCCAGTGCTCGCCCATGTCGGCCAGGCAGTGCAGTCCGAAGTTCTGGTACGTGAAGCGGGCCTCGTGGATGACCAGGCCCGCGTCCACCCGGCCGTCCCGTACCGCGGGCATGATCTCGTGGAACGGCAGCACCACGATCTCGCCGACCCCGCCGGGCACCACGTCCGCGGCCCAGAGCCGGAACAGCAGATACGCCGTCGACCGCTCGCTGGGCACCGCGACCGTCTTCCCGGCCAGGTCGGTGCCCGGCTCCCGGGTCAGGACGAGCGGCCCGCAGCCCCGGCCGAGCGCGCCCCCGCAGGGCAGCAGCGTGTAGTCGTCGAGCACCCACGGCAGCACCGCGTACGACACCTTGAGGACGTCGAACTCGCCGCGCTCGGCCATGCCGTTGGTGAGATCGATGTCCGCGAACGTGACATCGAGACCGGGCGCGTCCGGCACCAGTCCGTGCGCCAGCGCGTGGAAGGTGAAGGTGTCGTTGGGGCACGGCGAGTAGGCGATCTGCAGGGTCACGACGGGTTCTTCCTCCCAGAGGCTTGCGCGGATCCCTGCCACCGTACGGCGGCGAGTCCCGCCACCGCCGAGGTGAGTGCGGCCAGCGCCTCAGGAATGCGCCAGGCCGTACGGTCGCGGGGGCCGACGGCATTGGACATCGCGCGGATCTCCAGGACGGGGCAGCCGTGTGCGGCGGCGGCCTCGGCCACCCCGAAGCCCTCCATGGCCTCGGCGAGCGCGCGGGGGTGGCGGTCCGTCAGCTCGGCGGCGCGGGCGGCGGAGCCGGTGACGGTGGACACGGTGAGGACGGTGCCGACGGCGGCGCCCGCCGCGGCGGCCACGTCCCGTACGAGAGCGGCGGGCGGCCGGTGCTCGACGGTGCCGAAGCCCAGACCGGTGACCGGGACGAAGCCGTCGGCGGTCTCGGCACCCAGATCGGCGGCGACGATCGCGTCCGCGACGACCACGCCGCCCACCGGTGCGCCCGGTGCGAATCCGCCGCCGATGCCCGCCGAGACGACCAGTCCGTACGGGTCTCCCCCGAGGGCGGCGGCGGTCAGTGCGCCGCCGGCCGATGCGGCGGCCGCGGCGGGACCGACCCCGCCCACCAGGACGTCGGCGTACCCGAAAGGGGCCCCGGGGGGCGCGGACACCCGGGTCAGCGTCCCGGCCGGCAGGTCGCGGTGCGTGACCGTCGGCCCGAGCCCGGCGACGACCGCGTCACGCTCCGCCGCGACCGCGGTCACGAGCAGGACGCGTGCGGCCCGGGCGCCGTGTGGGGAGGACGTGTTACTCGCCCTTCTTCAGCTTGAAGTGCCAGATGCCCTTCAGCTTGCTGCCGTCGGTCTCGACGATGGAGACCTGGGCGTTCTTGAGCGTGGCGCCCTGGCTGCCGTCCGGGCCCTGGCCGGCGGAGAAGAAGGCGTTGCCCGGGATGGTGCGGTAGCTCTTCTTGTACGGCTCCTGCTCGGCCTGCTGGCCGTTGATGAAGAGCGTCCAGCCGCTGTCCGCGATCTCCGGGTCGACGCCGAAGCGGACCTTGTCGTCCATGTCGACGGTGATGGATTTCTCGGCGTCCTTCGCCAGGCACTTCTTGGTCTCGGCCTCGGAGATCGTGTCGCCGTCCTTGTAGCAGGAGGCCTCGGTGTTCACGGAGTCGGAGCCCACCGTGACCGTGGCGATCGGCGTCGGCTTGTCGCAGGCGGCGAGGACGAGGAGTCCGGCGGACACGGCGCCGAGTGCGGCAGCGGTGCGGCGGCCCTTGGCCGTCATACGCAGGGAGGTCATGCGCGCAGGTTATCGGGACGGCCCACCCGGCGTGCCACGCGGGGGTGCGGCGTGCCGCGCACGCTCCCGGCGCGCGATCGCCCGCGCGGGCCGGTGTCCCGGCGCCCGGTCACATCACCCGGGGATGTCCCGGTCACGTCACCCGCGGATGCGCCGTACCGCGTCTGGCGGCGGCCAGCAGGCCTCGTACGGTCGAGAGCCAGCCGAGGCCGACGATGGCCGCGCCGACCGCAAGGCCGAGACCGCCGTGCAGCGGCAGGGCGATGCCGATGCCGCCGCCGATCACCCAGGACATCTGCAGCAGTGTCTCCGAGCGGGCGAAGGCGGAGTTGCGCACCAGCTCCGGCACATCGCGCTGGATCAGCGCGTCCAGGGACAGCTTCGCCAGGGCCTGCGCGAAGCCCGCGACGGCACCGAGCAGCGCGATCAGGATCGGCCCGTAGAGCAGGGTGGCGGCGATGGCCACACTGAGGACGACGGCCACCACCGTGACGATGATGATCTCCGGTGCGCGGGCGCGCAGGGCCGCGCCGACCGCGGTGCCGAGCGCGTTCCCGGTGCCGGCCGCGACGCCGACTATGGCGAGCGAGACCGCCGCGCTCTGTCCGCCGAGCGGCTCCTCGCGCAGCAGGAACGCCAGGAAGAAGATCAGGAACCCGGACAGGCAGCGCAGCGCCGCATTGGCGGCGAGCGCGTGGGTGACGGCCGTGCCGACGGTGCGCAGGCCGGGCTTCTTGCCGTGCGGGAGGTGCAGATGGCTGGCGTCCGCGGCGAGCAGCGCCTTGCGCTCGCCCTTCGCCGAGTCGACCTTGTGCGGCAGCGTGAAGGACAGCACCATCCCCGACATGAACAGGGTGAACGCCCCGTACAGCGGCCACTGCGGCCCGATCTGGTGCAGCCCCGCGCCGATCGGCGCCGCGATCCCGGTGGCGAGCAACCCACCGAGCGTGACCCGCGAGTTGGCCTTCACCAGGGAGAAGGCCGGTGGAAGCAGCCGCGGTACGACGGCGCTGCGCACCACTCCGTACGCCTTCGACGCCACCAGGACGCCGAGCGCCGCCGGATACAGCTCGATGCTGCCGGTGGCGACGGCGCCGGACAGGGCGAGCGCGAGCAGCGCGCGGGCCAGCATGGAACCGGCCATCGCCGCACGCCGGCCGTGCGGGAGACGGTCGAGGAGCGGGCCGACCACCGGGGCGAGGAGCGTGAACGGCGCCATGGTGATGGCCAGGTAGAGCGCCACGCGGCCGCGCGCCTCGTCCGTCGGTACGGAGAAGAAGACCGTCGAGGCGAGGGCGACGGTGACCATCACATCGCCCGCGCCGTTCACGCCGTGCAGCTCGATGAGTTTGCCGAGGCCCGATTCGCCCGCTCCGTGTGCGTGGGTCACCTTGCGGATGCCCTTGGCGGTGCCGGTGAACGGCAGGCGCAGCGCACGGCCGACCGCCCGGCCCGCTCTGCGGACCGGGCCGGTCTGCTCGGACGACCTGACGGTGGCCACGTCGTCATAGTGCCCCAACCGGGCCGGGGCATGGCTCCGCACGGCCCCCTCGTGGCGGACCCGGGGCGGGTCCCGGGGCGCCGGAGCGGCGCTGACGCGACCCGGAAGCCGACGTGATGTGGGCCTCCGGTCGTGGAAGGGGTAGCGTGCGTAGCGCGCCAGCGGCGGTTGTTCCCGGCCGCGCGCCTCTTCGCGATCCCGCAGAATGGATGGCGTGTGGCGTGCCGGGGCGACCGGACGCGGACGTCGATGCGGCCCAGTGGTCCGCTCCGTCCACGTCCCCTGCCGGGTGAGACGGCGCACCCGTGACACGGCGTAGGAGAGAAGCGATACCTGTGAGCGCAGCGACAACGCGAAGCCGGACCCCCGACCGCCTGTGCGCCGAGGCCGTCGATCTCGCCAGGACCGCGGCCGAGGAGGCCGCGGCTCCCGGGGTGATCGGTGAGCATGTGGGCGCCGTCTCGGAGGGGGACCGCGTCGTCACGCACCTCTTCGAGTCCAAGGAGATCGGATATCGCGGCTGGCGCTGGGCCGTCACGGTGGCCCGCGCCTCCCGCGCCAAGGTCGTCACCCTTGACGAGACGGTGCTGCTGCCCGGCCCCGATGCGCTGCTCGCCCCGGAGTGGGTGCCGTGGAGCGAGCGGCTGCGGCCGGGCGACATGGGGCCCGGCGATCTGCTGCCCACCGAGGCCGACGATCTGCGCCTCGAGCCCGGCTTCACCGGCGAGGACGTGCCGCCGCCGAACTCGCCGGTGTCCGAGGAGATGGCCGAACTCGTCGAGGCCGAGGGCATCGAGGACCTGGACGTCGCCGCGGTGCCGCCGGCGGATCTGCCGCTGGCTCCCGCCCGCGGCTCGATCTCCGCGGTCGCCGAGGAACTCGGCATGCGCCGTGCGCGCGTGCTGTCCCGCTACGGGCTGCATGTCGCCGCGGACCGCTGGGACGAGCACTACGGCGCGAAGACGGCGATGGCGCAGGCGGCGCCGGCGACGTGTGTGTCCTGCGGGTTCCTGGTGCCGATCGCGGGGTCGCTGCGGCAGGCCTTCGGGGTGTGTGCGAACGAGTTCAGTCCTGCGGACGGGCGGATGGTGTCCCTTGCGTACGGGTGCGGGGGGCACTCCGAGGCCGCGGTGATGCCGAAGCCGGCGAAGCCGGCGGGGCCGGTGCTGGATGAGCTCCGTACGGATCCGTTTCCGCTGCGGCCTGCGGCGGACTCGGGGTCGGTGCCCGTCGATACGGCGTCCGCTGACGCGGACCTGGGGCATAGTTGACTGCTCGCGTCCGCGGGTGGTGGTTTCCAGCCCACGGCGCTGGGGCGCCTCGTCGTCAATCGCCGGACGGGCTGTGTTTCTGCCCTGCGGGCCCTCGTCCTCAGACGCCGGACCGGCTCCAAGATGTCCTCAATCGCCGGACGGGCTCTTCTTTCGCCCTGGCGGGCTCGTCCTCAATCGCCGGACGGGCTGAAAGATGTCCTCAATCTCCCCCAGACTCCGTCCGGGGGGACCCCCAGGACGGGCTTGATTCTCGCCCTCCGGGCTCGCCCTCAATCGCCGGGCGGGTTCGAGGAATCTCTGTCGGGCTCGAGGAACTTCTGTCGGGTTCGAGGAATCTCTGTCGGGTTCGAGGAACTTCTGTCGGGTTCGAGGAATCTCTGTCGGGCTCGAAGAACTTCTGTCGGGCTCGAGGAATCTCTGTCTGGCTCGAAGAATCCCTGTCGGAATCGACGAACCCCTGTCTGGCCCGAACAGCGACCGTCCGGCGGCAAGGGAGCCGGTCCGGCTCACAGACAGCCTGTCCGGCGATTGAGGACATCTTTTGGGCCCGGAGGGCAAGAATTGAGCCCGTCCGGCGATTGAGGACGAGGGCCCGCCAGGGCCAGAGAGAGCCTGTCCGGCGATTGAGGACAAGCCCGTCAGGGCGGCAGCACAGCCCGTCCGGCGTTTGAGGACGAGCCCGTCAGGGCGGCAGCACAGCCCGTCCGGCGATTGAGGACAAAGGCCCGCCCGGGTGATGGAAGAGCCCGTCCGGCGTTCGAGGACAACGCGCCGAGGGCTGGAGAGCGACAACCACAGAGAGGTCGACCCTACCGTGAGCGCCCCCGTGCAACGGCCCGTACCGCAGGACGAAGACCCCCTGCGAACCGCCCGCCTGCGGCGGACCGTCCTGGACGCATGGGCCACCGCCCCCGCGCGGTTCCGTGAGGACGCCAACGCCGAGGAGGACCTCGCCCTCGGCGGTTACCGTGACCGCCTCGTCGTCGAGCTCGCGCAGAACGCCGCGGACGCCGCGGCCCGCGCGGGAGTCCCCGGCCGCCTCCGCCTCACCCTCAGGGACGGCGTACTCGCCGCGGCCAACACGGGCGCCCCGCTGGACGCCGAGGGAGCCGAATCCCTGAGCACCCTGCGCGCCTCCGCGAAGCGCGACGACGACACCGCGCACGACACGACCGCCGAAGCGTCCGTGGGCCGCTTCGGCGTCGGCTTCGCCGCCGTACTCGCCGTCACCGACGAACCCGCCGTGCTCAGCCACGGCACCGGCATCCGCTGGTCCCGCACCGAGGCCGCCCAGCTCACCGACGCCGTGGCGCGGGGCGCCGCCGAGCCCGGCCTCGCGGACGAACTCCGGCGCCGCGACGGCCAAGTGCCGCTGCTCCGGCTCCCGTTGCCCGCCGAGGGCAGCGCCCCGCAGGGGTACGACACCGTGGTGGTGCTGCCGTTGCGCGACGCCGCCGCGGCCGACCTCGCCGAGCGGCTGCTCGACGGCATCGACGACGCCCTGCTGCTCGCCCTCCCCGGCCTCACCGAGATCGTGGTGGACACCACGGAGGGCACCCGCACGCTCACCCGCCGCCCGGAGCCGCCGTACGTCCGGATCGACGACACCCGGCACGGCACCACCCGCTGGCGCACCACAGCCCGGCACGGCGTACTGGACCGTGAACTCCTGCGCGACCGGCCGGTGGAGGAGCGCCTCCGCCCCCGCTGGTCGGTGACCTGGGCGGTCCCCGTGGACGCGGAGGGCGCACCCGCACCGCTGCGCACCGCCTCCGTGGTGCACGCGCCGACCCCGAGCGACGAACCGCTCGGCGTACCCGCGCTGCTGATCGCGTCGTTCCCGCTGGACACCACGCGCCGGCACGTCGCGCCCGGGCCGCTGACCGACTTCCTTGTGGGGCGTGCGGCCGAGGCGTACGCCGAACTCCTCGCCTCCTGGCGGCCGGTGAGCACCGGGACGCTCGATCTGGTCCCGGGCCCGCTGGCCCGCGCGGAACTGGACGGAGCACTGCGCACGGCGGTGCTCGACCTGCTGCCGCGCACCCCGTTCCTGGCGCCGGCCGCCCCCGCCTCAGCCCTCGAGCCGGACGCCGCTGAGCCCGAACTGCCCGTCGCTCTGCGCCCGTTCGAGGCCGAGGTCGTCGAGGGCGCGGGCGAGGCGACCGTCCGGGTGCTCGCCGAAGTGCTGCCGACGCTGCTGCCGGCCGGGCAGGAGCGCCGGGTCGAGCTCCGCACCCTGGGCGTCGCCCGGCTGCCGCTCCAGGAGGCCGTCGACCGCCTGGCCGGCCTGGAGCGCGAACCGTCCTGGTGGTGGCGCCTGTACGACTCCCTCGCCGGCGTCGACCCGGACCGTCTCACCGGCCTGCCGGTGCCGCTCGCGCCCGCGGAGCCCGCAGGGGGCGAGCAGGGCCCCGACGACGCCCCGACCCCGCCGCCGAGCCGCCCCCGTACCACCGTCGGCCCCCGGCACATCCTCCTTCCGGGCCCGGACACCCCGCCCGGGCTCGCCCGGCTCGGCCTGAAGGTCGCGCATCCGGACGCGGTGCATCCGCTCCTGGAGAAGCTGGGCGCGCTGCCCGCCACCCCGCGCGCCGTCCTCACCACCCCGCAGGTGCGGACCGCCGTCGCCGCCTCGCTCGACGACGACTCCTGGTACGACGACGGCCTGGACGGCCCCGGCGGCGGGCTCGGCGCCCCGGAGCTGGCCGATGTGGTCCTCGCGCTCGTCCAGGAGGCCGGTCTCGAGCCGGGCGACGAGCCCTGGTTGGGCGCGCTCGCGCTCCCGGACGACGACGGCGAACTGGCACCCGCCGGTGAACTGGTCTTCCCGGACAGCCCGTTCGCCCGGGTGATCCGGCCCGGCGAACTCGCCGCCGTCGACCAGGACCTCGCCGCCCGCTGGGGTGCGGGACCCCTCACCGCCTGCGGCGTGCTCGCCGACTTCGCCCTGGTCCGCGCCACCGATGTGGTCCTCGACCCGGACGAACTCGAGCCCCGCGAGGGCGACTTCGCGGAACCGGACGACGCCGGGCTGCTCGACGCGGTCGACGTCTGGTGCGAGGACGTCCTCGACCGCCTCCCCGAGACACCGGTGCCCCCGGTCGCCACCGAACTCGTCGCCGTACGCGATCTCGACCTGGTCGACGACGACCGCTGGCCCGAGGCGCTCGCGCTGCTCTCCCGGCCGCCGCTGCGGGACGCCCTCACCCAGCCCGTACGGGTGCTCCTCCCGGACGGTACGACCGAGTCGGTCCGCCCGTACACGGCGTGGTGGCTGCGGGGGCACCCCGTGCTCGACGGGCGGCGCCCGGCCGGTCTGCGGGCCGCCGGCGGCGATCCGCTGCTCGCCGGCCTCTACGAGGAGGCGGACGCGCGCGGATTCGAGGACGAGCAGGTGCTGCGCGCCCTCGGCGTACGCACCTCCGCGTCCGCGCTGCTCGACGAGCCGGGCGGCGCGGCCGAACTGCTCGACCGCCTCGCCGACCCGGACCGCGACTCGGTCACGGACCATCAGCTCCATGTGCTCTACGGGAAGTTGGCGGAGCTCGATCCCGAACAGGTCACGCTGCCCGAGGAGTTGCGGGCCGTACTCGACGAGGGCGTCACGGTGGTGGACGCGGCCGACGCGCTCGTCGCCGACGCGCCCGATCTGCTGCCGCTGGCCGGGGGCCGGCCCCTGCTGCCGGTCGCACCGGCCCGTGCGGCGGACCTCGCGGAGCTCTTCCAGGTCCGGCGCCTGTCCGAGGTGATCGAGGCACCGGTCGACGCGGCGGCCGGCACGGTGCGCGATGTGCCCGCGGCCGTGCGGCTCCTGCTCGGCCCGGCCACCCCCGACTCGTACGTCGAACACGAGGACCTGGTCGTCGACGGCGTCGAGCTCGACTGGCGCCGGGGCCCCGACGGTGTGGTCCATGCGGCCACCCTCGAGGGCGTGGCGGCCGGCCTCGCCTGGGCGGCGGGCCACTGGCCCCGCCGCTTCGAAACAGCGGCCCTCCTGGAGGACCCGACAAGAACCACCGAACTGTCCCGCGCCCGCTGGTTCGACTGACCTTCGCCCTCCGCCGTCTTCCAGCCCGTCCGGCGTTTGAGGACATCTTTGAGCCCGGAGGGCAATATCAAGCCCGTCCTGGGGGTCCCCCCGGACGGAGTCTGGGGGAGATTGAGGACAAGGCGCCCCAGCGCCGGGGCTGGAGACCACACCCCCACCCCGGCCCGAGGGCTACGCAGGGAACTTGCGATCCACCCAACGGAAGGAAACTTCGATGGCCCCCGCCGCGACAGCGGCAATACCAACCGCGGCCCATGGCATAGGTGCCCCCACCAGCTGAAGCGCGAAGAAGTCCTGCAGCCACGGCACAACCAGCACGATCATGAACGCGAAGCCCATCGTCGCGACCAGCGCGATCCGCCACCAGGTGTACGGCCGCGCGATGATCGCAAGCACCCAGATCGCCACCAGGAACAGACACAGCGTCGCCGCACTCGTCTCGGCCTCCCGCGCACCGGGCCCCTCGTAGTGATGCCGGGCGAGCAGATACGTACCGAACGTGGCGAGCGCAGCAATCGCACCGCCCGGAATCGCGTACCGCATCACCCGCCGCACGAAGTGCGGCTTCGCCCGCTCCTTGTTGGGCGCGAGCGCGAGGAAAAACGCGGGCACGCCGATGGTCAGCGTGGACAGCAGCGTGAGGTGCCGCGGCAGGAACAGGTAGTCCACCTGCGTGCACACCACGAGCGCGGCGATCAGCACCGAGTAGACCGTCTTGACCAGGAACAGCGTCGCCACGCGCGTGATGTTGCCGATCACCCGGCGGCCCTCGGCGACGACCGAGGGCAGCGTCGCGAAGCTGTTGTTGAGCAGCACGATCTGGGCCACCGCGCGCGTGGCCTCCGATCCGGAGCCCATCGAGACGCCGATGTCCGCGTCCTTCAGGGCCAGTACGTCGTTGACGCCGTCGCCGGTCATCGCGACGGTGTGGCCGCGGGACTGCAGCGCGCCGACCATGTCGCGCTTCTGCTGCGGGGTGACCCGGCCGAACACCGAGTTNCGGGACTGCAGCGCGCCGACCATGTCGCGCTTCTGCTGCGGGGTGACCCGGCCGAACACCGAGTTGTCCTCGAGGACCTGCGCCATCTGCTCCGGCTCGGCGGGCAGCGTGCGCGCGTCCACCGTGTTCTCCGCGCCGGGCAGGTCGAGCTTTCCGGCCACCGCGCTGACCGAGACCGCGTTGTCCCCGGAGATGACCTTCGCGGCGACGTTCTGCTCCTCGAAGTAGTGCAGCGTGTCCGCGGCGTCCGGCCGCAGCCGCTGCTCCAGGACCACGAGCGCGGTCGCGCGGGCGCCCTCGGCGACCTGCTCGTCGTCCAGGTCGCCGGCGGCCCGGGCGAGCAGCAGGACGCGCAGACCCTGGGAGTTGAGCTGGTCGATCTCGGCCAGCTCGGGGTCCCCGGCGGGCAGCAGCACATCGGGGGCGCCGAGCAGCCAGGTGGACGTCTCGCCGTCGCCCTCGCTGAAGGTGGCGCCCGAGTACTTGCGGGCCGAGGAGAACGGCAGCGACTCGGTGCAGCGCCACTCCTCGCTGTCCGGGTAGGCGTCGATGATGGCCTGCAGGCTGGCGTTCGGCCGCGGGTCGGACTCGCCGAGGGCGCCGAGCACCTTGCGTACGTAGACCTCGTCCGTGCCGTTCAGTGGGCGGAGCTCGGTGACGTCCATGCCGCCCTCGGTGAGGGTGCCGGTCTTGTCGAGGCAGACGGTGTCCACGCGCGCGAGGCCCTCGATCGCGGGCAGCTCCTGGACGAGGCACTGCTTGCGGCCGAGCCGGATGACGCCGATCGCGAAGGCCACCGACGTCAGCAGGACGAGTCCCTCGGGGATCATCGGCACGATGCCGCCGACGGTGTACGCGATGGACTGCTTGAAGTCCTCGTCCTCGGCGAGCAGTTGGCTGATGATCAGGCCGATGGAGGTCGGGATCATCAGCCAGGTCACGTACTTGAGGATGGTGCTGATGCCGCTGCGCAGCTCGGAGTGGACGAGCGTGAAGCGGCTGGCCTCCTCGGCGAGCTGCGCCGCGTACGCCTCCCGGCCGACCTTGGTGGCGGTGAAGGCGCCGCCGCCCGCGACGACGAAGCTGCCGGACATCACCGGGTCCCCGGGCTTCTTGACGACGGGGTCGGCCTCGCCGGTGAGCAGCGACTCGTCGATCTCCAGGCTCTCGGCCTCGGCGCAGGTGCCGTCCACCACGACCTTGTCGCCGGGGCCGATCTCGATGAGGTCGCCGAGCACGATCTCGGAGGTGGAGACCTCGGCCGCGATGCCGTCCCGGCGGACCGTCGGCTTGGCCTCGCCGATGACGGCCAGGCTGTCGAGGGTCTTCTTGGCGCGGAGCTCCTGGATGATGCCGATGCCGGTGTTGGCCACGATCACGAAGCCGAAGAGGCTGTCCTGGATCGGCGCGACGAACAGCATGATCACCCAGAGCACGCCGATGATCGCGTTGAACCGGGTGAAGACATTGCCGCGGACGATGTCGGCGGTGGAGCGGGAGCTGCGGACCGGTACGTCGTTGACCTCGCCGCGGGCCACGTGCTCGGCGACCTCGGCGGCCGTCAGACCGGTCGCACGAACCGCCGTTTCAGGAGGCGGAACCGGATGCACCGGGTCCAGTTCTGCTCCGGCGTCGATCACCCGCCCTCCGCCTTCCGGCTCCGGTCCGTCGGTGTCGATCTGTGCCCGCTGCGTCATGTCTAGACCGTACGGGGCGGGAGTGACACGCACCCGCCGAGGGCCCGCAGAACAGCACCACGGTCGGACACGAATCCACCCCTGGTAGTACGAATCCGAGGTCCTGGGGGTACTACGAGTCCCCGGCCCCGGACGCCCCGGCCCCGGCTGCCCCGGTCCCGGACTCCGCGCGGGCGGCCTCCTCCGCCGCCGCCCGCTTCAGCGCCGCGTCCCGGCCGCGGACATACCAGATGCCGATCAGGCCGAGTCCGGCGCCGGCCAGGCAGGTCCAGATCCACCACGTGGCGCCGCGGTCGTCGAACCAGCCGTAGAACGGCAGCTGGGCAAGGAAGAGGACGAACCAGAGGATCGTGCCGCCGACGATGGTGGCGACCACGGGCCCCTCCAGGGGCTCCGGTGCCTCGTGCTTGGGTGTCCACTTCGCCATGCGCCCAGCTTACGAGGAGGCGTATCGCGGCCCGGCACGGGACCGTACGCCCCGGACGCACCAAGGGTCTACGCGCGCAGATAGCAATTTCGGGTTCATGTATTCATACTGAAACGGTCTTTGGCTGGCCACTTTCTTTCGTAGCAAGACACGAAAGAGACGCATGAGTGACGCGACAGCGGCGCGGTGCGACAGGGGGAGTGTCCCGCCGAGCGTCCCCCAGCAACCCCGCCGTCCAGTACGCCCCGAGCCGCCGGACGCCCCGCAATCCCCCGAGGTCACACGCATGCCCCCGTCGGTCACCGACAAGGCCACCGCCGAGTCGCCCCAGGCGCCGCAGCCGGTCAACGCCCTGGACCGCTACTTCAGGATCTCCCAGCGCGGCTCCACGCTCGCGCGCGAGGTGCGTGGCGGATTCGCCACCTTCTTCGCGATGGCCTACATCATCGTGCTCAACCCGATCATCCTCGGCGGCGCGAAGGACATGTACGGCCACCAGCTCGACAACGGCCAGCTGGTCACCGCCACCGCCCTGACCGCGGGCCTGACCACCCTCCTGATGGGCGTCATCGGCAACGTCCCGATCGCACTCGCCGCGGGCCTCGGCATCAACACCGTGGTCGCCCTGCAGCTCGCTCCCCGGATGAGCTGGCCGGACGCGATGGGCATGGTGGTGCTCGCCGGCTTCGTGGTGATGCTCCTGGTGGCCACGGGGCTTCGGGAACGCGTGATGAACGCGGTGCCACTCGGCCTGCGCAAGGGCATCTCGATCGGTATCGGCCTCTTCATCATGCTGATCGGACTCGTCGACGCCGGCTTCGTCTCCCGTATCCCGGACGTCGCGCAGACCACCGTGCCCCTGCAGCTGGGCGGCGACGGTCACCTCAACGGCTGGCCGGTGCTGATCTTCGTGCTCGGCGCGCTCCTGACGCTCTCCCTGATCGTCCGCAAGGTGCCCGGCGCCATCCTGCTCTCGATCGTCGTGATGACCATCGTCGCGATGATCGTCAACGCCCTCGCCGACATCGACTCCTGGGGCCTGACCACGCCCGAGTGGCCCGGCAACCCGGTGGCGAGCCCCGACTTCGGCCTGGTCGGCGAGGTCAGCCTCTTCGGCGGCTTCGAGAAGGTCGGCGTCCTGACCGGCTGCCTGTTCGTGTTCACCGTGCTCCTGTCGAGCTTCTTCGACGCGATGGGCACGATCATGGGCGTCAGCGACGAGGCGGAGCTGACCGACGAGAACGGCCAGATGCCCGGCATCAACAGGGTGCTCTTCGTGGACGGCATCGCCGTCGCGGCCGGCGGCGCGAGCTCCGCATCGGCCACCACCTGCTTCGTGGAGTCCACGGCGGGCGTCGGCGAGGGCGCACGTACCGGCTTCGCCAACATCGTCACGGGCGGGCTCTTCACCGTCGCGCTGTTCCTGACGCCGCTGGCCACCATGGTGCCGTCGCAGGCGGCGACGCCGGCCCTGCTCGCGGTCGGATTCCTCATCCTGTCCGGTTCGATCGGCGCGATCGACTGGAAGGACTACACGATCGCGATCCCGGCGTTCCTGACGATGATGATGATGCCCTTCACGTACTCGATCACGAACGGCATCGGGATCGGCTTCATCTCCTTCGTGGTCCTGCGCCTGGCCGCGGGTCGCGGGCGCGAGGTCCCGGTGGCGATGTACGCCGTCTCGGCGGTCTTCGCCTTCTACTACCTGATGCCGGCGCTCGGGCTGACCTGATCGCCGTGTTCCGCGGTGGCCGGTGACGAGCGTTCCGTACCGCCGTAGAACTTCTCCGTCTCGTCGACCGCCGCCTTGAAGCGCTCGTCGAAGTCGTCGCGAATGAGCGTCCGGACCACATAGTCCTGGACGCTCATTCCTCGTTTGGCGGCGTGCTGGCGGAGCCGCTCGAGCAGCTCCCCGTCCATGCGCAGGCTGAGCACATCGGTCCCCATGCACTTCAGGGTCGCCGGACCCCGCCCGGCGTCGCGTCACTTTCCGGAGTCCCCTCACTCATACGGGTGACGTGAGGGCCGGGGGTGTGTGGGGTGTGTGTGCAGTCACCGTTCACCGGCTGTTCTTTAGTCAGGGTAATGAGTTACTCTAACGACTATGCCTGACCTCACCCATGGCGACGATGCTGCCGCCGTGAACTCCCTGCGCTCGGCCATGATGCGCATCGCGCGCCGGCTCAAGCACCAGCGCGTCGACGAGTCACTCAGCCCCACCGAGATGTCGGTCCTGGGCACGCTCGCGCGCTGCGGCTCCGCCACTCCCGGCGAGCTCGCGCGCATGGAGCACGTCCAGCCGCCGTCGATGACCCGGATCGTGGCGCTGCTCGAGGCCAAGGGCCTGGTCAGGCTCGAGCCGCACCCCGAGGACCGCCGGCAGAAGGTGGTCAGCCAGACCGAGACCGCGGAGGCCATGCTCGAGGAGAGCCGGCGCAAGCGGAACGCCTGGCTGGCCGGCCTCGCGGAGTCCCTCGACGAGGACGAATGGGCCAAGCTGCGGGCCGCGGCCCCCGTCCTGGAGAAGCTCGCACATCTGAAGTAGCGCGACCGCGGTACGGACGGACCCCCTCCGTACCGCCTGCAGGACCCGCACCACCTGCAGGAACCACCAGCACCATCCGCCGCATCCGACGAATGCGTCGACGCTCAAGGAGGCGAAGACCTTTGAGTACGGGACCCGGAGCAGACTCCGCCCCCGCACCAGCCGCCCACGATTCCGCCGCCCGCCCCAAGACCAGCATGTTCAGCTCGCTGAAGATCCGTAACTACCGGCTCTTCTTCACCGGCCAGGTCGTCTCCAACACCGGTACCTGGATGCAGCGCACCGCCCAGGACTGGCTGGTGCTCACCCTCACCGGATCGGCCTCCGCGGTCGGCATCACCATCGCCCTGCAGTTCCTGCCCATGATGCTCTTCGGCCTGTACGGCGGCGTGCTCGTGGACCGGCTGCCGAAGCGCGGCATCCTCTTCTTCACCCAGAGCGCGATGGGTCTGACCGGACTCGCGCTCGCCGTGCTCACCCTCACCGGCAGCGTCGAGGTCTGGCACGTCTATCTGACCGCGTTCGTGCTCGGCCTGGTCACCGTCGTCGACAACCCGGCGCGGCAGGCCTTCGTCTCCGAGATGGTCGGCCCGGACCGGCTCGCCAACGCCGTCAGCCTCAACTCCGCGAACTTCCAGTCCGCGCGCCTGGTCGGACCCGCCGTCTCCGGCATCCTGATCACCGCCGTCGGCACCGGCTTCGCCTTCCTGCTCAACGGCCTGTCCTTCCTCGCCCCGCTCGTCGGACTGCTCCTGATGCGCCCGGCCGAGCTGCACAAGGTGGAGCGTGCGCCGCGCGGCAAGGGCCAGCTCAAGGAGGGCCTGAAGTACGTCGCCGGACGGCCCGAGCTGATCTGGCCGATCGTCCTGGTCGGGTTCATCGGCACCTTCGGATTCAACTTCCCGATCTGGCTCTCCGCGTTCGTGCACGACGTCTACCCGTCGGGCCCCGGCACGTACGGGCTGCTCAACACGCTGATGGCGGTCGGCTCGCTGGCCGGTGCGCTGCTCGCCGCCCGGCGCGGGACCTCGCGGCTCCGCCTGCTCGTCATCGCCGCGATTGCCTTCGGCGCCCTGGAGATCGTGGCGGCGGTCGCGCCCACGCTGTGGATCTTCGCCGCGCTGCTCGTGCCGATCGGCATGTTCGGTCTGACGGTCAATGTCACGGCCAACTCGAGTGTCCAGATGGCCACCGACCCGGCCATGCGGGGCCGCGTCATGGCGCTGTTCATGATGGTGTTCACCGGCGGTACGCCGCTCGGGGCGCCGCTGGTCGGCTGGATCTCCGACACCTACGGTGCGCGCACCGGCTTCGCCGCGGGCGGCATCGTCTCACTGCTGGCCGCCGCGACGATCGGCCTGATCCTGGCCAGGGTCGGCGGGCTCAGGATGAGTTTCGGCTGGAACCACGGTCATCCGCGGGTGCACTTCGTGCCCCGCGAGCGGCTCGCGACGGCGGCGTGACCGTCGGCGGCGCGACGGCCGGCGGCGTGACGGCCGCCTGCGGCGCCGCCGGCTCCGGCAGGCTGCGGAACAGCAGCCAGCTCAGGACGGGCATCACGATCAGCGGGGTCAGGGCGGTCCGCAGCGACGTCGCGTCCGCGAGGCGCCCGACCAGCGGACCGGCCAGACCGCCGATGCTGACGGTCAGACCGAGCGTGATGCCGCTGGCGGTGCCGACGCGGCTGGGCAGATAGTCCTGCCCGAGCGTGACCTGCAGCGAGAACGGCACGTACAGACCGATCGAGGTCAGCGCCACGAAGGCGTACACCGCCGGCCCCGGGACGAAGACGATTCCCGCCACCGCGAAGACCGAGACGAGATACGACGAACCGGCCACCGTCACCCGGTCCCAGCGGCCGGCCAGGCTGCCGCCCAGCACCGAACCGACCGCACCGCCGAGATAGAGCACGAACAGCGCCGCCGTGCCGGCCGCCGTGCTGCCGCCCATGCGCTCCTTGACGTACAGCGCCACGAACGTGCTCAGGCCGACGAAGACGATCGACCGGCAGACCACCGCGAGCGACAGCTTCACGAACGAGCGCCGGTCGTCGGGACCCGCCGCGAACGTCCCGCCGGAGCCGCCGTGCCCGTCCCGCGCCAGCGCGCGCAGCACCGGCAGGCACAGCACACTGCCCGCGAGCGCCGGCAGCACGAGCAGCGGGGTCAGCCGCAGGCCGCCGGTGGCCACCACCGCCGTCACCATCAGCGGCGCGGCGGCGAAGCCGAGATTGCCGCCGAGCGAGAACCAGGCCATCGCGCTGTGACTGCCCCCGCTCGCCAGGCGCGCCACCCGGGCCGACTCGGGGTGGTACGCGGCCACCCCGATCCCGGACACCGCGACGAAGGCCAGGGTCAGGCCGTACGAACCGGTCAGGCCGCTCGCGGCGATGCCGAGGCCGCCCAGGACCGTGCTCACCGGAAGCAGCCAGGGCATCGCGCGGCGGTCGGTGAGGATGCCGAAGACCGGCTGGGCCACTGACGACAGCAGGGAAGCGGCGAGCACGATGCCGGAGGCCGCGGCATAGGTGTAGGCGCGCTCGGCGACGAAGAACGGGACGAGCGAGGCGACCGCGCCCTGGTAGACGTCCACACAGGCGTGGCCGATGGAGAGGAGGGTGATGGACCTGTTCCGGAATCCGGTACGGGAATCGGTCCGGGAATCGGTCCGGGTTCTGTTCCTGGGCACCCGGTCATGCTCGTCCGGCGACGGCATGGCGTGCTTCCAATAAACTGCCAACCGATGCCGGAAATCCGTCATGAGCCCGTGGCGCCGACCAGGACCAGGCTCCTCCCGCCCGGGGCCGAGATCGACGCGCACCGCCACGACGACCACCAGATCGTCTACGCGGGCCGGGGCGTCCTTGCCGTGACGACCAGCACCGGCACGTGGATCGCGCCGGGCACGCGGGCCATCTGGGTCCCGGCCGGCACGGCGCACGCCCACCAGGCGCACGGCGAACTCGTACTGCACACCCTCGGCCTGCCGGCGAGCGACAACCCGCTGGGCCTCGACGAGCCCGCCGTCCTCACCGTCGGCCCGCTGCTGCGGGAACTGATCCTCGCCTACACCCGCACCCCGCGCGACGAGAGCCCGGAGCGCGGCCGGCTGCTTGCCGTACTCCTCGACCAGCTGCGGGCCTCGCCGCAGCAGCCGCTGCATCTGCCGGCCCCCGCCGACTCCCGCCTCGCGGCCGTCTGCGACCTGCTGCGCACGGATCCGGCGGACGGCCGGACGCTGGCGGAGCTCGGCCGGGGGACCGGGGCGAGCGACCGTACGCTCTCGCGGCTCTTCCGGGCCGAGCTCGGGATGACCTTCCCGCAGTGGCGCACCCAACTGCGCCTGTACCAGGCGCTGGTGCTGCTGGCCGATGACGTGCCGGTGACGGCCGTGGCGCATCGGTGCGGCTGGTCGTCGGCCAGTGCGTTCATCGATGTGTTCCGCCGCGCCTTCGGGCACACTCCGGGGACCGCGGCGGGGAGACTCGGGGGATGAGACTCTTCGTCGCTGTGCTGCCGCCGGAATCCGTGGCCGACGAGCTGGCCGCGGAGGTGGCGGTCCTGCAGGGCCGGCCGGAGGCGGACGGGCTGCGCTGGACGGGGCGGGCGGGCTGGCACTTCACGCTCGCGTTCCTGGGCGAGGTGCCCGAGGACGTGCTGCCGGGCCTGGAGACGCGGCTCGGACGGGCCGCCCGCCGCACCGAGCCGTTTCCGCTCGCGCTGCGCGGCGGCGGGCGCTTCGGCGACCGGGCCCTGTGGGCCGGGGTGTCCGGCGACCGCGCGACGCTGCGGCGGC
>NZ_QUAK01000101.1 GCF_003429565.1 Streptomyces triticagri | reverse complement strand
GGTTGGGCCGGGCACGCAGTTGCGTGCCCGGCCCAACCCGCTTCCTGACCGACTCACCGCCGCCCCGGTTCAGTCAGCCCTTCCTTCCCCCACGACACAAGCGACGAATGCACGTACCCGCTCACCCCCGTCCGATGAATCCTGACCCTCACCCACACCCCACCACGCCCAGCCCACCCCGACGCCGTACAAGCATCACCCTTGTACGCCGTACCAACAGGCCTCCCACCCTTACTCGGCGTCGCCCGCACCGTCGCAGACGACGCCGTGATCCGGCAGAAATCGCGTGCACCCGACAACCGGACTGCACCCGACTCGGAAGCTGCCGCCACAGCAGCAGGAACACTCATCCCTGTGGACAACGCAGCAGCCAGAACAACCGCGACCGTAGAAGCTTGAAGCACACGCACAGACATCTCCTGAGCAGCAAAGAACGCATCGATCTGCCCTCGACAACGCCCCGCCAGCCCTGCTGACACGCACACGAGCCCTGCCACTTCAAGATCCATCATTTCGACGGATCTTTGCCTCCCCGGTCAAAGGCACACCTTCTAAGCCTGTATTCCCCATCGCCGGGCAGACAACGTCCTGTGCGTACGTCCACGCCCAAGCAGATCCCCACTGGCGTGCAGGACTGGAACAGCTGCAGCCCCAAGTCACAGGCAACCGAGACGCCCGGCACCAGGAGGGCCCGCACCTCCAGCCCGCCAACCTCATCACCCTGCGGTGACACCCCCGCACCAGCGGGGACGACTGTCATCCTGATGTCAGCCGGGCAGCCCCGGCCGGAACACCCCCACGCCAGCGGGGAAGACGACCTCATCGACCCGGTCTGGGTGTGCCTGCCCGGAACACCCCCACGCCAGCAGGGAAGACCGCCGCCCGTCGAAGCATCGCCGACCCGATCGTGGAACACCCCCACGCCAGCGGGCAAGACGCCGTCGGAGACCAGGATGATCCTCCGCGGGCCGGAACACCCCCACGCCAGCGGGGAAGACATCACCTTCCGGCTGCAGAAACCCGACGCCACCGGAACACCCCCACGCCAGCGGGGAAGACACTTCGTGACCTGCTCATTCGTGGCGGGTTTGCAGGTTCTTTACCTGAGGTCGTGGAGGGAGGGGCGTGAGGCCGTCGAAGTCGGTGGGGACTCGGCGTCGAGCTCCGGCCGTACGGAGGGCACGGCCCTGTTCTGTGTCGGCGGGGTAGATGCGGACAGTCGCGCCATTCTCGACGGTGTCAGCGACAGCTTCTCGGAGGTGTTCCGGCACGCGCGCCGAAACTGCCCGCCAAAGTTGCCGGAAACAACTGCGGTGGTCCAGTTGGCTGAGCGCGCCGCGAAAGTTGTCCGGTAGGGCTGTGGGGGGGCGCTGGCGACCATGGCTGGCTGTCAGGGTAACCGACCCAGGCTGCACGGTGAGCATCCGTTCAGGTTCGGCCAGGGGCGATGGGATCGTCAATGCCCCGCCGATGCGGGGGTGTTTCGCAAGGCGGTCTGGCCTACCCGCCATTGTGTTCTCCTCGCCGAAGTGAGAGTGAGGGTTGGGCCGTCTCAGCGCAGCGGAGTTCGTGCTGAGACGGCCCAGCTGTACGAGGCCGGGATGTTGGTTCACCGTATGCGTCGCTCACGTTCATCGGTTGTAGCGCTCGTCGATGTCCTCGTGGCAATGCCTGTATAGCGGGCGGGCGCTACCAGGTCGGGCGGGGGCGAGCGGCCTTTCGTGGGACATGCCCGTGCCTGCAGGGAGGGAAGCATGGTGACCAGCTGATCCGGTGCGGTTCCTCCGTCAGGCCTTCAGTGTTCCGCCTGCTCAGTCCCTGCCGCCGGTGCCAGGCTCAGCAAGCCCGCGCCGTAGGACTTGCCTCGCCCAATGCCGGTGACGAGGGTTTGGGCAAGGGTGTCGGGGTCGGTGATCGTGGCGGTGCCGTCGTAGCGGATGAGGCTGTGGCGCATGGCGGTGGCGCCGGCTCCGCGAGGTCGCACCGGTCGTTGCGGGGTGGGAAGCAGGCCGGTGAGGTGCAGGCCGGCAGCAGTGGCCTTGCGGATCCACCAGGCATCGGCGTCGGCGCCTGACAAGGGCACGACCCTGCCTCGCTTGTTCTTCTGCTCCAGCGGAAGGCGTGCCCGCTTGGCAGGATTGACGGTGATCCGGTATCTGACCGGAAGCCCTCGGCGGAGGGCCGTGAACATCCCGGTGAGGTCCTTCACTTGGGTGTGTCCGTAACCGTCGGGTAGGCGTGCCGGGTCCAGGGCCGTGGTCGCCTGCACCAGGAGCGTGCCGGCGCCGTCGGTCTCATCCAGGCGGAACAGCAGTCCGGTGTCCCTGCGAGGGGTGTCGCCAAGATTGTCAGGGACGAGTCGCATGAGGGTCTTGTGCATCTGCGTGGCGTCGCGCAGGTCACGCTGGACGTCGCGGCTGAACGGGTTGAGGCGGATGCGGGCGAGTACGGCGCTGGTGGTCATACGGCGGCCTCCGGACCGCTTGGCGAGGTCGCGATGGCGGTATGGAGATGTGCAGTGAGGGCCTTGAGGTAGTCGGTGCCGAATGCGTCGGTGTACAGGTGCTCGGGCGGGTGCCAGGAGCCTCGGTAGAGCCGGCGGGTGCGGAACGTGCGCCGGTGCGGGGTCGTGTCGACGGGTTCGTCCTGGACGTCGGAGCTGGGGCGGGTGCCGTCGTCGGGGTCTGCCGGATGGCGTGGAAGCCAGTCGAGAGGGCGGTCGGCGAGCAGCGTCACGGCAGGGGTCGGGGCCTGTGCAGGCAAGGGGAGTCGGAGGAGACTGCCGAGGGCGTCGGGGCTGTGGTCGAGTAGTACGGGGCCCTCGGGTGGGCAGCTGCGGCGGCCCAGGTATAGGGGCCACCGTGGGGCGGTCAGTGCTTCGGCGCAGTGGTCGAGGACGTCGTCCTGTTGGCCGCTGAGCGCGCAGACGAAGGTGGCGTCGGCGAGATAAAGGCGGTGTCCAAAGATGGTGGACTTGTCTTGGCTACGGGTGGTGCCACTGGCCGTGCGAACGGTGTCTTTCGGGGTGAGGCCGCCGCCGACGGTGTGCAGATCACGCAGTACGTAGCCGGGGCGGTCGATGCGCACGGTGAGTCTCAGTCCGCGCAGGTCGTCGTTACCCTCTCCACGGTGTCGGCCGAGTGCGCAGGACAGCAGGCCGAGTACGCCGGACTTGGTGGGGAAGGCAGCGGTGTCGCGTTCATCGGTGAAGTGGCTGCGTTCGCCCCAGGACTGCAACGGCGCGGCGAGGCGCAGCAGTAGCCCGGGTTCCTGGGGCCGCTGTGGTGCGGTCACGCGCCGCCCTCCCGCGGTGCAAATGCGGCCTCGACGCCGGTGTTGACCAGGGCGTCGAAGGAGTTGATGCGGTCGCCCAGTCCTTCGATGTCCGGGCCGGTGCCGGCCCAATGGGCTGCGAGGATGCGGTCGTTGCCCATGAGTGTGGTGGCGGTCTGCGCGTACTCGACGAGTTGGCTTCGGGAGGCGGCAGCATGTCCGCCGCCTTGCGCGGGGCGCACGGGGGTCTCGAAGGCGGCGGCGAAGGACAGGGGGCGGTCGCTGCGGACGCTGATGTGGACGAGGTCTGGTGCGGTGTGTGGAGCGGTGGAGTTCTTCTTGGCCTGTGGCAGGGAGCGGATGAAGGCGGAGAGGAAGGCCCCGGCGATGTTGCGGGCGTCCTCGGCTATGTCGGCGGGACTCGCGGAGGTGCGGGCCCGGCTCATGTTGGTGATGAGTTCGCGCAGGTCGATGGTGGCGAAGCGGTAGAAGGTGCCGGCGGAGAATTCGGCCTCGCTGAGGTGGCCGCTGCCGGTTTCTCCCCATTCGGCGGTGAGGTCGTCGACGGCGGTGAAGTAGTCGACCTGGACGTCGCTGCGGTGGGTGGTGAAAGCGTGGGCGACCTGGACTGCGCCGTCGACGCCCGCGTCGTCGACTTCGGTGAGCATGCGGCCGAAGGTGTGGATGACGGCGTTGCCTCGGCGGAAGATCTTCTGGACTTCGGCGGTGGGGAGCCGCGATTTGTCGGTTGTCTTTTCGATCTTCTTTTTCTTGATCGTGTCGCGGTGTTCGGAAGCGAGGTCGGCGAGTTCCTCGATCGACTCGGAGGGCAGGTAGACGAGTCCGTTTGTGATGACCTCGTAGTCCTCTTGATCCGGCTTGCCTTCGATGCCGAACTTGATACCGGATGCCACCACGATGTGGGCGCCGGCCCAGCGTGCGTCCTGTCCGTCCCAGCCGTGCTTCTCCACGAGAGCATCGGCAACAGCTTTGCCGATACGGCGAGTTCGGGTGGCGAACTGGCCGATCTCCTTCTGGAACTTCTCGCGCAGCGCCCTCTTCCATGACTGGCTGCTGACTCGGGTGCGCCGCACGCCGCCGTAGTCCACCGTCTTCACGGCGTTGAGGTCGTCTCGGTTCAGCGTGGATACGGGGACGCTCTGCAGAACATGTACGTCCACGAAACAGGCGGGCAGGTGCGCGGTCGGCACGGCGAGGCTCCTTCTGGTGGTGTGCGGGGCGGTCAGACGGCGGGCGATCCGGGCTCGGGCACGGCTTGGGCTGCGTCTGTCTCGTTGTTCTTCTTCCACTCGTCGCGGTGAAGGGTTCGGAAGTAGTCCTGCTGCCACCGGCTTCCGATGTCGGCTTCGTTCCACGGCCAGCGGGTCAAGTCGGTCAGCAGCTGGGCCCAGTCCGGTTCGGTTTCGTACTGGCGCAGAAGACGGGTGGCCGGAGGCAGATAGCGGTGCAGCCCGGTAGGACTCTGGCGGACGAGGAGGTCCAGGCGTCTGCGGGTGCTGTCACGCCGGCGCGGGCGCTCCTGCGCGGGCGAGTTGAGAACGGCTTCGGCGAGGGTGTGGCCGAAGCTGGCGCCGTAGGGGTCGGTCGGCTGCTCCGAGTCGGAGTCGTCCGTCGGCCGGTCGCGGACAACGTGGCGAGGCTGGTCGGCGATGAGCGCAGCGACCGCGTAGTAGGCGCGGTCCCGCTCCCGGTTCCGCCTCTCGGGCAGCCAGTGCGCAATGAACTGATGCATCCCGGCCACCTGGTCGACGTCCTTGCCCACGCCGCGGCGGAGGCGGGCGTGCGTGCCGGGGCTGTCGGCGCAGAGCTGCTGGATCTCCCGCACGAAACGCAGGTGTTCGGTGCGGCGTGCCCGTGCCGCGGCGTCACGGTCCTGTGCCATGGGACACCTTCCGGTCGAGTCGGGGGGCTACTTGTTCTTGCGCTTGGGGCGCGTCTTCCACAGCAGGCCACGGGCCTCGACCACGGCCTGGCTACCGCGGACGGTGCGGGTGAGCGGACGGGTCGTGTGGTCATATGCGTCACGGGCCAGCCTGAGAAAGGCCTCACGCGCGCCGAGGATGTCCAGGCCGCCGTCGGGGTCCTCACCGGTGCGATCCAAGCGATCGAAACGGGCCCAGAACTCACGTTCCGCAGCCGGCCAGTACAGCGCCTCGGCCTGCGGAACGAGTTTGCCTGCTTCCTTGGGATCGCCCCTCGTGTACAGTGCCCAGGCCTTGCGTACGGCATCGGCGAGGTTCTCTCCGTACCGTTCGCCGAGCCTGCGCAGTCGGCCGACGGCGACCTGAGCGTCTGCGAGCTGGTCGGTCAGATGACCCACCGACGCAGGAGTGAGGCCGCTGACGAGCTGGGAGTTCCTGGCTCTGTCCTGGTCGAAACCGAGTGCGCGGACGCGCAGTTGGTCGGTGAGTACGACCGCTGTTTCGAACACCTTCGGTGGGTCCACCGTGGTTGCCTCACCCTCGGCCTCCGGAGGGCGGTGCCGCAGCAGGCCGTCCAGATCCCTCCACAGGGCCCGGTTCGGTTTGGCCGGCCGAGCGAATCGGACCTCCTCCTGTTCCCCCTGCCTCTTGACGAGCGTGCGTTCCCAGATGAGATACGGGTCGTCGAAGGCACCCGAGAGGTGGTACGCCCAAGTGATGCGGGCGTCCGTAACATGCTCTCCGCCAGCGTCGGGCTCGAGCAGGAGGGCATGCCGCGAGGTGTCCGTCCACCAGCCGCAGGGGCCGACAGGTACGGGCGGAGCGCCGGCCGGATCTGTCGGCTCCTCCCGTTCCCACGGGCAGAGGTCCTCCTCGGGCCGCACCTCGATCGCCGGGCGTACAAGCCCGGCCAGCAGGGTGACCAGGAGTGAGTCACCCTCGGGGTGGTAGGAGAGGGAGCCGTGCAGCGGGCTTCGCTTGGCATCGGAGATCCGCTCGCCGTCGAGTGTGCGAGCCGTGCACCTTCCGGGAGCGCCGTAGTAGTGCCACATCAGCAGGTACAGCACTGCCGTATCTGCAGCGATCCAGTGTGGGGCGCTGTCGCGGGCGTGGCCGAACCAGGAATGGTTGTTGCCCGAAGGCCGGGTCATCACCAGCTTGTTCACTCCGCTGGAATCGGTGCACTCGTGCGCCAGACGGGGGTCCTGCAGCCACGGGCGGCCGGCGACGCCGTCGAAGAGAAAGAACCGGGCGTGCCACCGGGATACGTAATCCTCGATACGTTCCTGCGGCAGCGCACGGTCCTTCAGGATGCTCGCGCGCCAGTTAATCCAGCTGCCGTCCGGGTCCTCGTCGAGCCCGCTGACCCGGGCGGTGAGCGCATAAAGCACCCGCAGAAGCGCCGCATGAGCGGCGGCGAGCGGGATGTCCAGCGCTTCAATGTCCTGGCAGCGCCCCAAGAGGTCCCGCAGGCTCACGGAGTCGGGGCCGTCTTGGCCGTGGAGCCAGCGCACGGGTATCCACGGTTCGTCGAAGAGGTTCATCGCCCGTCCCCGTTCCACAGTCCGCCCGCTCTCCTGTCGGTTCGTCCCGCGGCGCTACAGCAGGCCCGTACCGCCGTAGCAGTGCGCACCGACTGTGCTGCCATGAGAGCTTTCCGTAGCCGTTGACTGTCAGTGATCGTAAGCGTTCACGGTCCGAAGCGCGGGCCTTTCGGAGATTCAGGAGATTCAACTGAGCCTAACCAGACCGACGTTGGTGAGCTCGATCCGCAGGTCGCCCAGGAGGCCGGCGCAGGAACCGGCCTCTTCGCTGAGCACGACGGGGTAGACCCGGTTCAGCCATGGTCGCTTCACCCAGTCCTTGTATTTGATGTTGTCGAATCGCTCATATCCGATCTGCTCCGATATGCCTCCCTTGGGAGCCCACGCAGGGGGAACCGAAATCGCATGCCGGGCCAGATCGGCGACGGCCGGACTGCGCCTCCTGTCGGACCCGACCTGCGGCACCTTGTTCCTTCCCTCGGGATCCAGGAAGGCGACCTTGCCTCGGAGGTGGACGAGCAGCACGTAGGCCGGCTCGAAGCCCATCGTGGCCGTGAGGTGGTTCTCGGTGAGACCGCGCTCGGCCCGGGTGAGCTCGTACAGGTCGTCGTGGACATTTACCGGACTCGGTATGCCGGTGATCCGGGCGTTGTGCAGCAGCTTGGCCTCGTGCTCGTCGGCCGCGGCGACCAGGCGGCGCTGCCGCGCGGCCGATACGTCGTCGAGAGCAGCCAGGTAGGAGTCCGAGTCGTACACCTGACGGATCAACGACTCGGTGTCGCTGGGGAGTCGTAGCTGCGGGCCGTGGGATCGCAGCGCTTGGACCGTGCGCTGCCTCAGCGCTTCCTCCATCGGCGAGCCGGCCTGCCCTTCGCCCTCCGGACCTTCCAGCAGCATCAAAGTCCGGCCGCGGGAAGCGCGGGCAAGCAACGACGGCAGCGGGACCACCGGGGTGACGACCCGCTCGAAACGGAACGGCAGATGCTCGGCGAAGGGCGGAGTGGTCACGAGCACCGAACCGTCCCGCGCCGGAAACTTGTGGGCTCTCAGGCACTCAGCCACCAGCTCGCCGACGCGATAATGAGGAAAGCGCTCGTGCAGCAACCGCACCTCACCGGGGCCCGCGTACTCGCGACGGTTTTGTTCAAGCGCGCGAAAGACCTGCTGGGCTTCCTCCACACTCCTGCAGCAGACGAGGGTCGAGCCGTCGCCACCGCCCTGGCGCACGACGGCTTCCACGTACGAGCCTTCGCCGCCGGTGCTCGACCGGACGCGGAGCAGGGAAGTAGGCACGATCAAGTCCTCGGAAGGCTCGACCGCAGACCTGGAGACCGAACCGTCCGATCCGTCGACATACAGCCAACCCGGCTGCGGTAGCTCCCCCGACGAGGGCGTGTCCTCCTCCCGCCCCCGCAGCCCGCGAGCAGCTCGCGCACCCCGCCGGTAGGCCTGCACCAGACGGTCGGCACTCGCCCCGGCCACGGTGTCCGTCAACAGGACCACGGAAGCCCCCAGTGCCGCCAACCACTCCACCAGCAGGCACAGCAACTGATGCAACCACGGCTCTTGTGGGCGTACGTCGTCCACCACCAGGACCTTCTCACTGAGTGCGAAGAGCCGAACTGCGTTGTCCGGCACGGGCAGAACGGCCGGCAAGAACTGGTCCAGGACACCTACGCCAAGGGCAGCCAGCAGCCCGCGATGCCGCATGGTCAGCCACTGCTGCGCGATGGCCAGATCTTGCGCTTCCAGGCTGAGTTCAGGGATCTCCTCAGACGCCGAGGCCGGATCGCTGTCGAAGAACATCGGATGGAGACGGGTGAGCACGCCGGAGCCCTCCAGAAGCATGCCCGCCAACGAGCCCAGCTCCGCCGAAGCCTGTTCGATGTGAAGCTCTTCCGACAGCGCGAGGGCAATGCCCCGAGCACCGGACGCCCGGCCCAGCTTCGAGGCCGCAACCAGACCGAGCCGTCGCCGGGCAGGACCGGCGGGCGCACTCACCAACAGCATGCCGGCATGTTCGGGCTCCCCCGCCTCGAGAATCCGCCGCGCAAGCCGACCGTGCACGGAACCATCCGAGAACGCGGCAGCTGTCAACAGATCGGCATCGGCCGGAGTGGCGAATCCACACGGCCCCAGGGCCCGCTGCATCACGCCGGCCCGGGCCACCTCGCGGGCACGTTTCCAGTGCTGCGCAAGAACCACCCGACAGCAACACTCCTCGTCCTCATGACGCCGCACCGTCTCGATCGACCGGCTGTCGCTCGCCATCCAGTCCGCCACCATCACGGCGCCGAGCACCACGACGGCGAGCTCAGCCGGCAGAATTCCGGTCGGCACCGGGCCGCCGTTCGTGATCAGCGTGCGCAACAGACGGACATGGCGCAGGCGTTGCTCCTGCCAATCACCCCTCCCGGCCTGAGGCAGAAACGTCGCCGGCTGCTCCATCTGTCGGCGCTCCATGCACGGGTAGAATGATCCGTGGTGTGCGCCGAGCAACTGCCCTATAGCGTGACCCATCCGGTTGCCGACCGGCTCGTCGGCCTCGCCTCGCGGATAGCCCAGCTGCTCAAGAATCCCGGGCAGTGTCCAGTGTGTAATCCGGCCATGTGGACCCGCGCTGTTATCGGTACCGCCCGTGCCGTGCCGGTAGCGGCCCTCTGCGAATATCCGTTGGAAGTGCCCCGGGTGCTTCTTCCACACATCCCCATCGTTGGCGAGGAAGTGCTGATACGACGGAGAGATCTTCCCCAAGTCGTGCAGCGCAGCCCAGAAGGACAGCTCTCGCGCCGTATCGATCTCCGACAACCCCAACGCCAGAGCGATCCGGGCGCGCATACGAGGCCCAACAGTCGACTTCCACACTTCCGCGAAGTACGCGCCGGTGTCCAGAAGGTGGCACACCACCGGGTACAGGTCCGTCAGACCGCGCTCCTTGCCGCACAGTCGGACGTCCAAAAGCCTCGGATCGCCGTGGCGGCAACAGTTGCCCGCGTCTCCGAGTCCGGCTTCGGTGCTGATCTCCATGCGTGTGTTGTACAGCAGATCGACGCCAACTGCCTGTGAAGAGCGTGCACTTGGCGTACAGTATGAGCGGGTCCAGGAGATCCAGCGGATACACGGCAGGGGATATGCCCCACCGGTTCAGTGACACCGCCCAGCGGGTCCAACCGCCCGTGTAGCCGCCCCGATCTCCGAGGTGAACTGCATGAACAAGTCCGAGAACCGCCGCAACGGGTTCTTCAAGCAGGTTGTCGGCTCCTTCGTCGGCAAGATGCTTGCGATCATCCTGTTTGACTGGTGGTCAGGGCAGTAGTCCCGACCCGTGGCCCGGACATTAGTCCGGGCCACTTTGCTTGCACCGTGACGAACAGACCGCAACCGAGAACGTCATAGAAGATGCAAAGCCGTTGCTAACCTGCAGGTCGCGAAGTGTCCTTCCCGCCGACGCGGGGGTGTTCCGCAGTCGCGCTCGGCGCCGGCCCATGAGACGTGGTCCTTCCCGCCGACGCGGGGGTGTTCCGAAACAGGGCGTCGACCTGACCGTCGACAGCGTGTCCTTCCCGCCGACGCGGGGGTGTTCCGACATCGGCGGCCGCTGGGACCACGACAAGCGCGTCCTTCCCGCCGACGCGGGGGTGTTCCGGTGATCGTCGCCAGCGGGATGCGGCCGGTCAGGTCCTTCCCGCCGACGCGGGGGTGTTCCGCCGGGATGGGGGGAGATCAAAGGCGCGGTCCAGTCCTTCCCGCCGACGCAGGGGTGTTCCGTCTCTCGGCGCGGAGCCCCAGTTCCTGGAGACGTCCTCCCGCCGACGCGGGGTGTTCCGACGTGCCCGCGGGGCGCGGTGGGATCTTTCCGGTCGGTCCTTCCCGCCGACGCCGGGGTGTTCCGGGGCCGCGGTCGTCCCAGGCGTGTGTGCCCTCGTCCTTCCCGCCGACGCGGGGGTTTCCTACCTGCACTGCGAGGCGAGCCTGGCTCGTCTGCCTTGTCCTCCGCCCCGGGCGGGCACTGGCACGACGCGACGCGCACACTGCTTGGTCGATGCCGGCGCGTATCCGGTACGGGACCGCCATTGCGGCCACCTTGCAGGCGGGACCGGCAACGCCACCTGCCCGCAGGTCGGCGCATGTCAGGCCGATTCGCCGCGGCGGCAGGTCGGCGCGTGCCCTTGGTCGTGGGTGAAGGTTTCGGGCAGGGCGGTCGGGGCGAAGGTCAGGTGGGTGCCAAGGTCGCCGAGGTGACGGACTTCGGCGACGGGGACCTGGCCCCGGCATTCGGGGCACTGGCCGAGGAGTTCGAAGGGCTCGTCTTCGTAGATGGGGTGGAGGGAGAGAAAGGCGTACTTCTCGCCCATGGTTGGGCAGGTTGCCGTGGCGATGATGGGCTCGTCCGGGAGAGTGCGGCGGCGGAGCCAGTCGAGTTCGGTCGTGATGTCGTCGATGGTGAGGCCGAGAACGGCGGTGAGGCGAAGGTTGGTTCGAGGGCGTGGTCTTCGCCGCGATAGCGGCCATGTGGGCTGACGGCCATGGTGTGGCGGATGAAGACGGCTGCGGATTGGGCGCGTTCGGCCAGGCTGGTCATGGTGCGACTCCAGGTCGTCGGGGATGTGGGCCGCCGCCGTGTGAGGGCGGCGGCCATAGGGATGTCAGGTGATCGGGGTTGTTGCTTTGACGGCCTTCTTCGCGGCCCGGGCGATCGCGTCTACAGCGTGGGCCGGGTGGTCGAGCTCGACGAGGGTCGTGTGCGGGAGAGGGAATGGGTCGGGTTTGAAGGCCAGCCAGAGGACTGCGCATCCGTCGTTGGTCAGGTGACGGATGCGGTCGGCTGCTCTAACCGCATCCGCGGGGGAGTAGATCCCGTCGGAGGCGACGACCAGGAGGCGGCCTCGGCCGGGTTTGGTGAGGTCGAGTCCGGCGGTCAAAGCGTCGATGGCTTCGGCCAGGCAGTGGCCTCCGCCCCGTGCTGCGAACTCGGTGACTCGGTCGGGATTGCGTCCGGGTGCGGTGATCGCGGTGAGACCGCGGTCGTACGCCACCGTCGCGGCCGCTGATTCCGGGTCCGTGAGGGCGACGGCTCGAGCGAAGATCCAGGCGGCCGAGGCCATGGGCGCGGTTGCGGCCCTCATGGAGGAGGAGACGTCGACCGCGATGCCTACTCTCAGCGGTGGGCTGGGAGCTTGTCGGCGCTGGGTGTGCACCCAGGGTTGCGCGGTGGGGATTGCGCCTGCAGCGCGCTGTGCGTCTCGGGCGAGGGCGCCGCGCATGTTGAGGCGTCCTGGTGGGGCGGCGGACGTTGTGACCGTAACGATGCGTTCGCGGTACGCGGCCGCTCGTAGGGCCCGGGCGAGTTTTCCGGCTGCGGCCCTCTCCCCAGGGGTCGGCGGGCGGGTGCGGGTGACCGGTCGCAGAGGTGGCTTGCCGTCGGGGCGTGGCCTGGGTGCGTACGTTCCGCCTCGTTTGAACACCTTGTCGGCGGTCGCTCCGGCCTGACGTTCGCGTGCGGCCTTGTCGGCCTTGGCGCGCTGCTGCTCGGTCCGGATTGCGTCGATAGCTGCCTCGGCGGCCTCGTGCTCGTCGACGTTCGTCATGGCCTTGCCGATGGCCTCAGCGAGGTTGCCACCGTCGTCGCCCTTGAGGCGGGGTGGTGGTTTGGCCTGGTCGGCGCCGAGCGCCTCGCACCAGGCTCGGCCGTGGGCAAGCATTCCTTCGTCGTCGTGGTCGGCTGTGTGGTGGGCCGCGTTCCAGATGTCGGCGAGGGTCTGGAGGAGGTCCTCGCCGAGGATCTTGGCCACCGCCTTCTCCAACGGTTCGGTTTCGTCAGGCTTCAGGATTCCGGCGTCTCTGCGGCCCAGGATCAGTCCGGCTGCGTAGGCAGCCTGCCAGCGGTCCGCAGGTGTCTGACAGTTGAGCTCGGCGAGGACCAATGTGCTGGCACAGGCGCGTAGGTACCGGAGGTCGTCCGGGCGGCGGGCGACGTGGGCCCTCTCGACCCGTGATTCCTCAAGGACCTCGGCTGCTTGGGCAAGTGCGGTGCCGCGCAGGTGCGTTGGTGTCCGCCATTTGCTGTGGGCGGCGTGGGCGGCTTCGTGGATGAAGGCGCCCCAAGCCACTGGGTAGCGTTGTTCGTCGCCGTACCGGGCGGGGTTGATCGTGCGGGGGTTGTGGGGTGCGAAGAGGGCGGCGTCGATTTCGAGTTCGGCGGTGACGGGGAAGAAGGCTGCGGGGGCTCCGGATCGGGTGCCGGGTTTGCAGGTGACGATGACGTCGTCGCGTCCGGCGAGTTCGGGCAGTCGTTCGGCCAGGGCAGCGGCGATGCGGAGCCATTCGCGGGTGTGGGTGGCTGGTCGAGGTTCGTGTACGGGACCGCCGTCGTCCTCCCAGCGGGCAGTGGCCCATTCGTCTTCGCTGAGGGCGGGTGGTGTGGGTTGGAAGTGCGTGTTCGCTGCCATAGGTGTCGTCCCTCCTGGAAAGACCTGGGTGAGTTGGGCTCAGTACCGGGTGGGGCACTGGGCGCCCAGGGCAAGGGGGAGAGCTCGTTGACCGGTGGCCTTGGCGACGATCTCGGCAACCGCGTCGCGGTCGTCGAGGGGTGCGATCCCGATCAGGTTGGCGAACGCCGCGTCCACGCCGAGGACTTCGGCGATCTTCGAGAAGGCGATGAGTTCGCGGAGTTGTGGCGCCCAGCCGATCTCGCCTGCGGCTTGGCGTGCGGCGAGGTTGCGTGCTACGCGTACGGCGGTCTTGTTGATGTTCAGCGAGGCGGCCAGGTCGTAGTCCGTGCCGACTTGGATCTGGACACTGAACCTGGAGGCGAGGGCCTCGGTGAGCACCGCGCCGTGAACACCGGGGTTGTGTCCGGCGATCACGTAGAACCCTGGCTCGGCGGTGACGGTCTCGCCCTTGTGCGCCTTGACCTGAATCTGGCGCCGTCCGTCCATAGCCGGGTAGAGGGCGGCCAGGACCTTGGGGGAGATCAGGGTCGCGTCGTCGAGAAGGAGCGCGCGCCCCTCCTGCATCGCCGTGACCAGGGGGCCGTAGATGAACTCGTAGCCGCCCTTCTCGTCCTGGGTGTACTCCCCCACCAGGTCACCGACCGTGGTGTCGCCGTCTCCGGCGACCGTGATCAGGTCGTTGAAGGCGGCCTCGATGAGGGAGGTCTTGCCTGTACCCGGAGGGCCGTAGAGGAGTACCGGGACGTTGGCCTTCCGCAGGCGCCTGAGCGCTTCGACGTCGGGCAGGTCAGCCACGGCTCGTGGGTGATAGTACTGGCCGTTGGGCCGCAGAACTGGTTCCGGTTTGCCGCTTCGGGGCTGCGCCCCTGCCTGAACGGGCCCCGTGGTCACGGGCGTTGTCGGCGGTGCGGTGCGCTGCAGAGGTGGGGCGGCTACCTGGGCCGTGGCGGCCGTCGCGCGGTACGTGCGCGGGTTGGTGCCGATCCGTTCCGCCTCCCCCCGGGTCACGAGGGTTTCGCAGGCGTTGCCTACCGCCCCGCCCGAGTGGCCCAGGCGACGGGCAAGTGCCGTGACGCTGTAGCGACGCGCGGGGGCGGCCGCGAGCACCCCGGCAATGGAGGCGCGCAGTTCGCCGGGGCGAGTTCGGGCCGCTCCGGCAGCAGGCGTCGGTGCGGGAGCAGGGGGTGGGGTGGATTCAGCCAAGGCAGAACACTCCTCTCAGGAGATAAGGAGACAGGGAAGGCAGGCTCACGCCAGGTCGCATACCGGAGTGCGAATTGAGAATTCAGTCCGCAGAATCAGTCGACCAGCGGCACCCGGAGCCGAATTTCCAGGCATAGGTCACCTACGGAACAAAAGGGCACTGGATCCCTTCCCCGAATTCCTTCGGGCTTTTCAGGAACAACTCCAGAATAGCTCGACCTGCGACGACATCCCACCCCGATTCGGGTCGCGAAATGCTGGAATTACCGCAAATTCACGACGCTATTTCAGGAATGAGAGGCGAGGCACGACACCTTCGCAGGGGCCCTTGGAATGGCGCGACGGTTCCGGAGGCAGTCCCGCCGGCGAGACTGCCTCCGGCCATTCGACCGTTCACTCGAACCCGGCATGGCCGGTTCCCGCGCGGCCCGGCCCCGGCCGGGCCGACCTCAGGCGGGCGGCAGTCGAGGCTCGGGCAGGTGGGGTGATGAAGCAAGAGAAGGATGTAGGCGGGAAAGAAGGAGGTGCAGCAGAAGCGTGGAAGGAGACGTTGGAGACGGCCGATGTATGAGGGAGGGGGAGCGCCGTAGGTGTTGGCAGATCGGGGCAGATTCCCGTACCGATATGCAGGCTGGCCGTCCGCGCGGCGGCAGATCGGCCCCTGAGCTGCTGTTTCTCAACGCACACGGGCTCCTGTCCAAGCAGGACGTGCAGGACGATCGAGGTGGTAGGACGGTGGTCAGGACGTCCTGAACGCCTTCGGAGAAACACGACTCACTACCGCCCTGCGCGAGGGCTCATTGCGCGCCGGTTCCCTACTCAGGAGTGCGCGAGTGGCCGGCTCGGGCTGGGCGTCGATCTGTTCGAGGCGTTCGGCGAGGAGGGCGAAGGTGCGCTGTGCTGCGTCGTCCCGGCCGAGGTCGAGTTGGAGCTGGATGATCCGACGGTAGATGCCTTCGTTCTCAGGGTCGAGGTCGGCGGCACGGTTGAGGAGGGCGAGCGCCGGTTCCGGGTCGGCTGAGCGCTGCAGAGCGTGGTCGGCCAGGAGCGTCAGTGCGTCCAGGGCCCGTCGGTGGAAGGCGGCCCGTGGTCCGTGTGCCCAGAGGTAGTGGGCCCCGTCGCACAAGGGGCCTCGGTACGCCTCGGCTGCCCGTTCCAGGGCGATCGCCCGCTCACTCGACGAATCGGCAGTGGCTGCTTCGGTGACCGCCTCGGTAAATTCCGCTGCGTCTGTGGTGACGTATTGCGGATCCAGCTTGTGCACTCTTCCATTGAGAACGACGAACGCTACTTCTTTCATACCCGTAGCGCTTCTGAATACTCTGCGTGCTGCGCGCCGCAGATTCTCGATCTCGCCCTTGGCGACGTCCGGGTCGTCGGCCAGTTGCATTTTCTCGGCGATTTCCTCACCTCTGAGGCCATCTTTGTGGGTGGCCAGCAGGGCGATGAATTCTCGGGTTTCTTCTTTCCGGGTTTCAATGAGGCTGCATTCTTCGTCTCGAACGAAGAGTTTGAAACCGCCGAAGAGTTGGATGTGCAGCGCGCGGGTGCGAGCGGGGCGTACGGGCTCCGGGGGCAGGGTTGGCGCCTGGTGGGGTGTCTCCGGGGCGCGCGACTCGGCTGGGGCGTCGGGGTCGAGCGGCCCGTCGTCGCGGGCGTGAGGGTGGCCGTGCGAGGCGTGCATGAGGTCGATGAACTCGGGGGCCGTACGGTCGGCGAGGCGGAACATGGAGGCGCCGTCCAGTACGGGGAGGTTGCTGGTCACCGCCCCGTCCTCGGCGACCGACACCCAGCTTCCGGCCCTGCTGTTCTCTCCCAGGGTGATGACGGCAAGACTGCCCGGGGTGGCTCGGCTCGCGAGCGCGGTGAGCTCTGCCGGCACGGAGAGTTGAGTGTCGACAAGCAGGATGTGCCAGGCGTCCGCATCCGTATCTGCTGCAGTGTCCGGCCTGGGGGCGAAGAGTTCGTCGACCCGGCGTGCCTGTCCGACGAGCCGGCTCTCGACTGCCGCCAGGGCGTCGCCCCACGACTCTTCGATGGTCAGGGCAGGAGGAGGCACGACCAGGTCCGGCAGGAGCCGGGACACGGTGGTCCAGGTGCTCACCAGCTGTAGGCGGGGTTTTGACGGGCGCAGGCGCTGCGTGGCTCCGGTGACCGCGACGATCAGGTGGCGGGCGGCCGAGTCGGCTCCCGGGCCCGTGAGGTGCGCCCCGCCGGCCACCGCCAGGGTCTCGATCCCGAGTTCGCAGCCGTCCTTCTCCGCAATGGCGACCGAGCCCGGTGGCATGGGGTCGGCGGGAGGCGTGCGGCGTGGCAGCTCGGTGGAGTGGTGGTGCGCTGCTCGTGCTGACAGGTGAGCTCGGTTGCTGCGCTCGAGCGCGTCGTTGAGCGTGAGGTCGTCATGGCCATCCGGGGACTCGCCGAGGGAGGTTGGGCTGAGCGATCGGCGACGAGCCGCATGCCGGCGGGCGAAGGCGACCGCGGCAGCGACGCTGGCCGCGGTGGTCACGCCGATGGCTGACGCGGCGCCGACGGAGACCGTCACCGGGCGAGTGCGTTCCGATCCTTCCGCACGCGCCGCCGCCTGTTGAGAGCTGTGTCCATCCGCCTTTCCAGCGTCTCGGTCCTTGTCCCCCTGCTGTCGAGCCCCGTTGTACGGGTCTTGAGCCTCGGGCGGCGTGCGCGGCTCCCGCTTCCTCGCTGACTGGTCGGAGTGCGGAGCAGAGCCCTTGGTCGCCGGCAGGCGCAAGGTCCAGCCGGGGGTGATTCGGTCGGGATGCGACAGCAGGTTGCCGTCCGGCTGCCGGATCGTGCAGGAGAGCTCGTAGATGCGGGGCCATTGAGCGGGATCTCCGAGGTGCTGTTCGGCGATCCCCCACAGGGTGTCACCGGTCCGCACGGTGTATGTGTCGTAGGCCGGTCGCTGTTCAACTTTCTTTGCAGGTGCGGCTTGTTGGGTTGTCGCCGCGATGGTCGCGGCAGCCGTCTCCGGGCGATTCGTGCCGGTGGCTGGTTCGGCCTGGGCATCGGCGGTGCGGAGGAGGCCGGAGAGCGCGATGATCATGGTGCCGATCATGAGTACGGCGGCGGCGCGTGGGGCCGACACGGACGCCGCGCGCCTGCGCAGGAGTCCCGCGTCGGTGATCAACGTGGGCATTCGCCGTACCGCCCACAGTGCTTCGTACAGGAGCACCGCAATGAAGTACACCCAGCACAACCACCCGATGAGACCGAGTACTTGGAGGACGAAAGGGTCGCTCACGGGCTGCCCGAGACGTCCGACAAGGTCGCCGAAGGACGCCACCTGCACGGGCCAGGGGACGCCGATGAACCTGTCCAGGGTGTACGGGATGCCACCCACGGCCACAGAGAGCCCGAGCACCGACGCCGCGAGACGGCCTACTGCGCCGACTCGGCGTGCACGGCGTCGGGGCGAGGGCGGTGTACGCGTCACGGCGCAGCCGCTCCGTCGTCGTCCCATTCCGTCGCGGCCCCACGCTGGATATGGGCGGTGGCGGACGCGGTGGTGGTGAGGGTGTCGATGCCGACCAGGGACAGGACCTGCGTCGGTTGCACATGGGTGACGGCCACCTGGGCCTGGTCGTCGAGAACGGTCACGTCGGCGCTGTCACTCACGGCCGCGACGCGCGCGTGCGCGGCCGCAGTTGCTTCGCCCGGCTTGAGCCGCATGCGATCGTGCGCCCGCAGGTGTTCGAGGTCGACTTCCTGGCAGGCCGCTCGGGCTGCCTCTTGCGCGGTGTCTGCTGCCCGGACCTTTCCGGCCAGAGCGAGCCCGCCGTCAATAACAAGCCCTGCGGCGAGAAAGAGCCCGGCAACGGACACGACAACGACCGCCGTCACCTGTCCCGAATCGTCGAGAACGGCGCTTCGCGGATCCCACGACATCCGGTTCACAGCTGCTCTCCTCGGTATCGGTCGACAACCGAGGAGGCGGAGGCTTCCACGTCCACGTCACCCAGCCCCGGGACATCGAGGGCAACATGGCACCGCACGGTCACCCGGACCACACCTCCGGGCGCGAGGTCACCCACCTCGGGAGCGACGCGAGGATCGGAACAGGAGGAGCCGGCTCCGGCGAGGCTCTGCCGGGCGGCGCGCCCCGCGTCGGAGCCGGCTTCGCCAGTCGTACGGGCCAAGGTGGCGGCGCGTGCTGCCTGATGAGCCGCCTCGTCCGCGTCGAGCCGGGCGCCGGCGAGCTTGCCGAAGCCAACAGCGACCAGCGTCAGCAGGATCAACAACGGTGCAGCCAGAACGAGTTCAGTGGTGGCCGCTCCACGATCTCGACTGATACCGGCAGCCACTCGAGCGAGCATGTGCCGTACGCGGCTCACTCGGCGGTCCACTTCTCCACCGGCCCAGCAGCATGTCCGGAGACCTTCAGGTCCAGTCCGGGTACGACGGTCATCACGGTCCCTTCCACGTGTGCGACGGCATGCTCGCCACTCCGATCGACCTGGACCGCCGGCGCGGTCAACACGCGCCCGGCCAGCAGCCGGAGAGTGGTCTCCGCGCGCGCTGCGCCCGCCGCCGCGCTCGAGTCCTCTGCGCGGGCGGTGGCAAGGGCACGCGAGGCAGCCGACTGCGCGATGTGCTGGGCGTGCGCGGCCACCGCGAACTGGACCACGCACAGAAGCAGAAACATCAACAACGGCACGACGATGACCAGCTCCGTCGTGGCCGTGCCGCGGTCGTCCCATCTGAGGCGGCCCCGGTGCGTTCGACCGCTATCCAAGATCGATCCCGCCTGCCTTGCCGACGACCTTCCCCGTGATGATCCCGATCACGGTGATCGCCATGATGGCGAGCAGTGCGGTGACGACGATGGTCTCGGTGGAGTACCCGGCGTCTTTCCTGATGCCTTCACGTACCTGGGTGGCCCACGCCTGGGCGAGATCGACGAGTGGGCGAATGTTCACGAGAAGCTCCGTTCCGAATGAGGTGTCCGGCTGCGACGGACCAGTGAGCGCTACAGACCGGCGAGCACGGACTGCAGGGCCGGATAGCCGATGAAGATCAGGAACCCGGCGAAGAGAACGACGAGGGGCAGCGACATCCGTTCCGTCGCCGACTGCGCCGCTCCGTCGGCCTCGGTCAGACTCCGTGTCCGCATGGCTCCGGCCTTCGCCTCGAGCGAGACGCGGATCTTGGCGCCTTCGGAGCCGGCGAGAGCCACCGTCGAGGCCAGTTCGGTCAGTTCGCGGACTCCGGTACGGGTGCCGAGTTCGCCCAGTTCGTGCCAGACGTTGCTACGTCCGACCTCGGAAGCGGTGAGGGCACGTCGTAATTGTGCGGCTCCCCAGCCGTGCGGCCGGGCACTTGCTTCCTGTAGCGCCTGGTGGATGCCGGCGCCTCCGGCGAGGCTGATGACGACGAGGTTGAGGAAGACGGACAACGTGTGCCGCAGGTCCTGACGCCTGCGGCGTGCGGTGGAGCGCACCGCAAGATCGGGTGCCATGAACAGCACACCGCCCATGGCGACCGACGCGAGCGCCGACAGCTGCCAGCCGAGCCCGGCACCCGTGAGGCCCCAGTACAGGAGTGAGGCAACGCTGGGAGCCAGCAATCCGAGGACGAACGCGGTGCACTTCTCGGCGAGAAGACGTTCCACGGATACGTCGGCGATGCGCAGGTCGCACAGGAGACCACGGGTGGGCAGTCCGCAGGCCTTCAGCAGGGGGACCCCGCTGCGGCCAAGGCGCGCGGCCCATCCCGACGGCTCCGCAGTTTCTGGCTGGCGGGGCGGCGGCACGGGTGCCTTGCCCAGTGGTGCCAAGGATTCGGCCAGCGAGGATCGCGGCGGCACCATGCCGTACACGGTCACGGCGAGGAAGACTCCGAGACCGAGTCCGAGAAGGATCGCATTCAATGCAGTGCCGCCTTCCCGGACGGCACGGAATGCGCGCCCTTGAGCACCCGCGGCTCCTCCGCGATGGCCCCGATCTTCGCCAACCACCAGAAGGCAAAGGCAAACAGACCTCCCACCACGGTCAAGGCCAGCTGCCCCTCCACAGTCCCGAACGGGTCCAGGTATCGGCGGTTGAGCACGACCAACCCACCGGCCATGGAGAGGGTTGTCCCGGTGATCACCCGCACCGACGTACGGACGCGGGAACGACCAGCTTCGATCTTCAGCCGCATCGTCACCTGCTCGCGTGTCGCCTGTGCCAACTGCCCCAACAGAGAGCCGAGTTGTCGTGCCTGGCTCTCGGCGGCAAGGATCAGCGAGGCCGTGACCATGTCACAGGTCGCGTCGTCCACGTCGTCGGCAAAGGCACGTAGCGCATCTCCCAGCGATTGGCCGGCCTCGATGCGTTCCACGAGACGCGCGACGTCGTCGCGCAGTGCGGGTGGTGTGACGGACGCGGTCGCGGTGATGGCCTGCTCGAGCCCGGCCGCGGCCGAAAGCGTGTCGCGGAGCATCTCCGCCCACACGGCCACAGCTTCCAGCTTCGACGTACGCGCCGCGGCCGCACGGTCCGGACCGAGGAGGCGCGGCAGCGCCAGGCACCCGGCGATCGTGAGCAGTCCGGCGACGGCCCATCCGGTGACCGCGACGCTCAGGGTCCCGGCACCGATCGATGCGAGCCAACGTCTGCCGCTGATGTGAACGGGCAGACGCAGTCGGCGTCCCTCGCGCTTCATCCGCGTCCGGGGATGCAGTCCGCACGTGCCGACAGCCAGCGAGGCCGCGAAACCGAGACCCAGGAGCAGTCCGAGGAGCGTGGTGCTGGTCATCGGCCCCGCCCCCATCGGTCACCTCGAAGTGCATCGGCGTCGAGGCCTGCAGCCGCGAGTTCGGCGGCGGTCTCGGTGCGCAGCGGCGCCCCAGGGACGGCTCTCCCGTCGGACCCGGGCCGGTAGACCTCATTGGAGATCACCTGTGCTCCCTCCGCGTCCACAACCTCTCGTACGGAGTCGATCGCGCGCCGGCCCTGGGCGTCCCAGCCGAGATGGACGACGAAGTGCACGGCGGACGCGACCAGAAGGTTGGTCGCTTCGAGCGAGAGGCGTTCCGGCGATTGAGCGGCGTACGCGGCGAGTTTAGTGAAGACGCCGCGCGAGGTGGAGGCGTGAATAGTGGACAGCGAGCCGTCGTTGCCCTGCGACATCGCATTGCACATGGGGACGACCTCGGCTCCGCGGATCTCACCGACGATGACTCGGTCCGGCGACATACGGAGCCCCCAGCGCACCAACTCGGCCTGGTCGACGGCTCCCTCCCCCTCGAGATTGGCCTCGCGTGCCTGGAGTGCCATCACGTTCGGGTGTGTCTCGGGGTTCTCGTGCAGTCCGAGCTCGAAGGTGTCCTCCACGGTGACGAGGCGCTCGTGTGCCGGGATGACCGAGGCAAGGCCTCGGGCGAGGGTGGTCTTGCCGACGTTGGTGCCGCCTCCGACGATGACGTTCTTCCGGGCCCGTACGAGTGCAGTCAGGAACGCCGCCAGTGGTTCGTCACAGATGCCGAGCCGGTGGACGAGGTCGTCCATGGTGACGCGTTTGAACCGGTGTCGGCGGATGGTGAGCCCGACACGGTGGGAGAGAGCCATCACGGCGAACAGGCGGGACCCGTCCGGCAGGCAGATGTTCAGGCTGGGCGAGCCCCGGTCGAACCGACGCTCTTCCAGGCCCGAGCGGGCGGCGATCTGCCGTACGAGGTCGACCAGTTCGGCGTCCGACGCCGCGACCGGTGGCCGTCGTTCCTCGCTGCCGTCCGCGTAGCGTACGAAGACGCGGTCGGCGCCGTTGATCTGGATGTTCTCGATGCGGTCGTCCTCGAGCAGCTCCTGCAGCGAGCCGAGACCGAACAGAGCCTCCATGACGGCCCGTTCCAGAGCTGTCTGCTCCGGCTCGGCCAGCGGCCCCCGACCGGCACGCAGCCGCTCCTGATTGTGTGCCGCGACCTCGTCGTCGAGAAGCCGCCGGGCGAGTTCGCGGCGCTCGCCCCCGCTCTGGACCGGGAGATCGGCCTCCGCGCGGGCGTGCGCGAAGCCCGTCAGCGTCTGCGCGATCCGGATCCGGACCTGCTCGGCAACGGACTGATCTGCTACGCCCGGTGATGTCACAGCGGCCCGCTTTCTCCAGCAGCCTCGAGCGCCGGCCGGGTGACAGAGCGCGCGGTGAGCTGGGCGAGTTCGCCAGCCAGTCCTCCGTACGCACTCTGCGCTTCGATGCCGGCCAGCTGACGTGCGAGGCGAGCCGCTCCACGCGCCAAGGGCGAGCGCCCCCATCTGCGCTGTCCGACTCTCGCCTCGCCCCTCAGCGCCCGGCCCGCTCGTTCGTCCCAGGGCAGGAGATGGACGCAGGGCTCCTCAAGGTCGAGTGCCTTGGCGATCTCGGACGTCGAGTACGGACACGCACCGATGACCACGAGGTCCACTCGTTCTGCCGACAGCCAGCCAGGCCGGGCGGCTACGTGAGCGAGAGCATCGGCACCGCCCTGTGCCACCACAACGAGCCGATCGGCAGCAGCTGCGAGCGCTCGGGACGGCGCCGCACCCAGGTGTCCGAGGTCCAGCAGCACCGTTCCGCTCTGTTCCTCGCTTCCCTTCAGCACGGGAACACGAGCCGCCAGCTCTTCCACGCTGGCCCTCGCCTGATCGGCCCCGGTGGGTGCGGCGACAGCCAGCACGCCGCTGACGATCTCCTGCGCGCATGCGGTGAGTTGGGACGCAGGGCCTGCACGTCGGGCTTCGGCGGCAAGCGCCAGCAGACCCGTCATGTCGGACAGTCCGAAGCGGACCGCCAGGTCACCCCCGGAGGCATCTGCCTCGACCACGATCGGCCGACCATGTGCCGCATCCGGCGGCCAGGCGGCCGCCAGGGCAAGAGCCAACGTCGTAACGCCCGGAGAGCCCTTCAGGGCCCCGAACGCCATGATCTCGCGCGTCACGAGACCTCCTGTACCGAGTCGCTGAGCACCGCGATCCGCGGATCACTCAACTGCGCGGTCCGAAGGACAGCCCCGGCATCGGTGAGCACCGTGACTGCGCCCTTCCCCGACGCTGACTCCGGCCTGCTCACCGCATTCACCACGCCCAGGACCGGGTCGGGCGCCTTCTCACCCTCCTGAAGCGCTCGAGACTCCGGGCCGGCCCCCGGAACCACAGCAACTCTCTGTCCGGCAGCCAGCCCCGCCGGCATTGACTCAGCAGCCACGCCGACGACGACGAGTGCGCGGCCCTCCGGCGGGAACTGCGCCGTATCACCGACGTGACCCCGCGCGACCATCTGCCCCGCGACCAGAGGCACCACCGCTCGACGCCCGACGACGGAGCTGCGCTCGCCGGCAGGCACGACCTGGGTGGCATCGTCCACACCGAGTTGGACCACTCCTACGTCCTTGGCCTCGATGACGTCACCGGCCGCAACCGGCCGCACCACGGTCAGCACCGGCTGGCGCTCCCCGGCACCCGCGACCAACCAAGCCACGCCTCCGGCGCAGGCGATCGCCCCCGCCAATCCGAGCGCGACGAGCCCAGGTCGCCATCGGCGCTTCGGCCCGACCGGGCCGCCTGCAGGAGGGGCTTGGCCCTCCCCCTCCGGGCGCCGTCGCACCCAGGGCATATCCGTCCTCGCTGAGCTTGAAGAAGACAAAGACGTACCCACGCTCCACCTCACTCGATCGTGAAAAGAACTCGCCGGACACCGACACGGGTCCGGACCGACCGCTCCTCGCCCGGAGCGCTCAGGGAACGACCAAGGCCTGCGCCTCGGCCACCTTCAGCGGGACTTGAGCCGCGGTCTCCTGGCCGGGGACAACGCCCTCCTCTCCCCCGCCGTGCCACGTCACGTCCCAGATCACCGCGGCAGAGACCTGGTAGGCCTCGCCCGGCTCCGCAGCCGACGAACGCCGGTACAGGTGACCGCAATCGGGCGACGCCGCCTCAGCCGAGTACTTCGCCGCGTCGTAGGGCGTTCCCGCGCCCTCGCACACCACCGTCCGGCCATCCCCCATGCCCCAGCGCACGCGTTGCGGTACCGCCGTCGCCGTGACCGTCACGCCGGGCACCTTCACCGTCTTCGAGACCGGCTTCCACATAGCCGCGTCGAGCCACATCCACGTGGGCACCCGCACCAGTTGAGAACGCTTCTCGTCAGGGTTCGTACGGATCGCAGGCTTGGGCAACACCAGCTCCCGCACCGCTTCTTGGGCAGCGACAGCAGGTTGCACCGGGGCCTTGTCATCGCCTGCAGGTTCCTGTGGTTCCTCCGGATCGGCGAAGTTCTGCATCGGAAGCGGGACTCCTCGAGGCCCATACATCTGCCCCGGCAAACGATCACGCTTCAGCGCCCCTCCCGCGCTGCGACCGCCCGTGACCGGACCAGCAGATCTCCGCTCCGACCCAGCCGTGTGCGGAGCAGCCGGACGACTACGTGTTTCGCTGCGCGCGCTCACACCGCACTTCCCTCCACCGCACCTCACACCGGCCGCTGCTCCCATGAAGGAGCCACTGTCCTCAGCCCAGCTGGGTCTGGCCAGTACTCCGATCAGCGACAGGCCGACGGCTACGAGCGCCACGTCCCGCTTGGCCGTGGACCGGACCCTCACGGCATGCACGATCCGGCCTCCGCCGAGTACAGCTTCGTGACCAGCCACTTGGCGCCGCTCAGCTCAACCGTGGCTTCAGTCCTGTAGCGCCCTCCGGGCAAGTCCTCTNGCTCAACCGTGGCTTCAGTCCTGTAGCGCCCTCCGGGCAAGTCCTCTGGCGACGCGCTCGCGCTCTGTTGAGGCCACGTCGAACCATCAACGCAATCCAGGAGTTCGACCTTGACCTTCGCCGACTTCACGACCTTCGGCGCAACGGTGGGCTCGCCCTCTCCGGTCAGGCCGGACTTATGGTTCTCCTCCATCATGTAGCGCAGCAGGCTCAGCGCATCGCCCCGCGCATGGTCGTCCAGCCGGGGATGCTTCGCATCAGCCGTGCGCGATGCCTCTGCCGCGTCTTTCCACATCGCGCGGTAGGCATCAATCGCCGCCCGAGACTCCCGCCCTTCGACCGTGGGCGCGGGCATCGGCGGCGGGTCGTCGACGGCCGCCCTGCTCGTGGCTGCGGCAGTCGCTTCCGGCGAAGCGTCTTCCGAGCACCCAGCAAGCCCGATGGCCACCATGGCTGCTAATGCCGCGACCGTTGCTCCGTTTGCTCTCATACGTCCCCCGTCTCTTCAGGTACCGGACAGACCAACCCACAGTGCGGCTGGTGCGCACCCGTGATGCCCGAGCTTCCTGACGGAATAAACCCAGTTCAAGGGGTTTAGTTACGGCTCACTCGGACGGAGACGAGATCGTCAAGATTCCGGCAAGGAGTGTCATCGCAAATCACCGATACGAGTTCGACATCCGTCGCATCGGCAAAGTCGACCTGTGGTAAATGGCGGGCGCATATGCAGCGCACGTTGCGCGGGGAGCGCACTTTCGGCGCACTCCCCGCCCCTACCAGGTCACCGTCCGCGCCACGTTGGTGGCCGCAGAGCCAGCCAGGCCGTCTTCGTACCCCTCCACGAGCGAAACCCCCATACGCCGTTGGAGAGTTCATCCACGATGTGCAGCCCCCGCCCTCGTTCCGACAGCAGTTCGCAGAGTGCGTCGAGGCCGCCTCCTCGCCCGGACTCGACCGGGAGGAACAGCCCACTCGCCGGAAGCACCGGGATATCTGGAATGCGGGGACTGTGATCGTCGACCTCGCAGACGATCTGCCGCGACGTTCGACGCACACGCACCTCGTACGGTCCAACCGCATGTTCATTGGCGTTGGCGATCAGCTCGTGCGCAGCGAGCACCAAGTCGGTGGTGGTCTCATCGTCACAGCCGTATCGCTCGAGCACCTCATACAGAGCCGCACGGGCCCGGCGCGGCACATCAGGCGACGGAGTGCTCCACTGGCTGACGATGTAGGGCTGAAAGGCCTGGTCGTGACACACGTCCATCACCACCTTGCCCGGGCGGCATGCCGACCGCGCGTAACGCGACGGTGGCGTCCACGGCCGGGCCGTGCACACGCACGGACTTCGGCGAGCGCGACAGGGCCGCCGCTGAACAACAGCAGCACCGTCAATACAGCAGTGAAAAGAGCAGGCACCACGGGGCCACACCTCCCGGTGATCGCGGTTGGAACGCGACCACGACACCGTGGACCGATCGAAGAGCGGAAGCCCGCTCTCACCAGCGATTTCAGGAATCTGATCGCGTCGCTGGCCGGACGACCGCGGCGGGACCGGCGCTTCAACGCCTCGTCTCGGGAGCACCTGACGCCGTCGTAGCCCGGAGCCGACTACGTCAGACCTTCAATGCACTTGAGGGCATGGCTGGTGTCAGACAGGTCGTCAAGGACGACATCGGCCCCGGCGTCATGCAGACGGGCTGCCGAGCTTCGGCCGGTCGCGACGGCGATGACGCGGACTCCGTTTGCAAGGCCGCCTTCGACGTCCGCGGGCGTATCGCCGATGAGTACCGCCTCGTCCGCTCTGGCGGATGCCCGGCGGAGCGCGAGTTCGACGAGCGCGGGTCGGAGGTCTGCGTCCTCCCCGTAAGCGCCGGCGTCCCAGTCGATGTGGGTGTCGAGACCGAACACGTTCAGCTTGATCTCGGCGACCGGGCGGACGTTGCCCGTCACCACTGTCTGCCGTGCATCGGCGGCGGCCAGGGCTTCAAGGATGGCGGCCGCCCCGGGCAGGGCCGAGCCGCGCTCCCTCAACTCGGCTGCGTGATCGACGTGTTGCTCGGTGAGCGCCGCTGCGAAGCGACGGAAGTCCGCACGACTCACCTCCAGGCCATGCAACTTGGCCGTTTCCCTGAAGATCACGGCTTCCGTGATGCCGTCGATCTTCGCTTGGTCCCGCATGGGTTGACCGGTCACCTGCTCGAAGGCCGCCGCGGAGAGTTCGCCTCCGACGCCGCGGGATTCGATGAGCGTGTGGTCGATGTCCCAGAGAACCAGACGAGGCATGTACGCCGACCTTTCCCGAACCTTGATCACGCTATGTGTTCCGATAGTCGCGGAAAGCCCCCGCGCCGGGAAGGTCCGCCCTACGCTGGCGTACCACGGGAGGGCGGATGGCAGAAACACCGAAGCTGCCCATTGGGGCTCGGATCAGGTACTACCGGAAGAAGCACGGTAACCGATCGCTGGCAGCCGTCGCAGGCTTGTGCGCGATCAGCGAGCGGTACCTCTCCATGATCGAGAACGGGAAGCGGACCCCGTCCCACAGCCTGCTCGCGAGCATCGCCAAAGAACTAGACGTGCCGATCGCGGCGCTCCTGTCGGAGGAAGCTCCGGAGAAAGCAACCGTCTCAACGGCGGCTGCACCGGACATCGCCCAGGCCCTCATGGGATACGGCACGACTCGCCGGGATCCTGCAGTACCTCCTGCCGAGTTGCGCGAGCGAGTCGAAGCGGCATGGCGGATCTGGCAGACCAGTCCCGAACGCTTCTCGGAGATCGAGCCTGTTCTCCCGGCCCTGATCACCGATGCCGAGCATTCGGTCCGGGCGCACAGAACATCGACCGACGCCACGGCCCGACGCGACGTTCTTCGTGCAGCGGCCGACCTCTACGGCCTCTTACGCTCCTACTGCCGCAGGTCGGGCCGTCTCGACCTCTCCCTCATGGTCGCGGACCGGGCCCGACGAGCTGCCGAGGACGCGGACGACCCCATCCGAATCGCCGCCGCTCACTGGAACTTGGGACACTGCCTGCTGTCCAGAGACGGTGGTGCGCAGGAAGCCGATGACGTTGCCCGTACGGCCCTCGAGCAACTGCACACAGTGCCAAACGGTCCGGACACAGCGGCCATGCAGGGCGCGCTCGAGCTCGTCCGCGTTGTAGCGGCCGCGCAGAGCAAGGACTGGTGGAGCGCACGGGAGCGATTGCACCAGCAGGCAGCCCCGCTGGGGGACAGGTCGGGGGACTCCAACACAATGTGGACCGTCTTCGGTCCGACGAACATCCACCTGCACGCCCTCAGTATCGAGATGCTCGCCGGCCACAGCACGGAGGGGCTACGCCTGGCGGACGAGGTGGACACCTCCCGACTCCCCAGCCGGGAACGTCAGTTCACGTTCACGCTCGACCTTGCTCGCTGCTACGACCTGCGGCGCGACGACGCGGCAGTCCTCGTGCACCTGCTGGATCTGGAGAAGCTGAGCCGCGAGGACATGGCCCGCAGCTCCCTGGCCGTCGATCTCGTGACAGGCCTGCTCCGCCGCGTACGACCCACGTACCGTCGGCAGGTGTCCGGCCTGGTCGAGCGGCTCAATATCGCGTGACTCGGCCGAACTAGGAGTTCTCCCGAACTCTCAGTTCGGGTCGGCGACCCGAATGCGGAATAGCTTCCTGCTCACCGCAGTCGCCGACGAGAAGAGAAGCCGTGATGACGAAGCCGCCGAGCGTGCTGTCGCGTGCCAGGAAGCCTGCAGAGCCTCCGCATTGGGAAGCCGTCAGGGTCGGCCGGTACTACGGCCTTCAGGTTCTCAGCCGGCTGAGCAGCCCTGGCGCCGTGGCCGTGGATCCGGACGGGCCGACCCTGTACTTCTTCGTGCCGCTCGGCACCGCCGCGACATGGCCACCGATGCCCACAAGCGGGCCTTTGTCCGTCGTGACCCAGCTTCACCTTCCACCCGCGAGCCGACGTACACCCCCGGGGCCGTACTGGCTGCTTCCACCGCCCCGAGGGGCGATCCGGCTCGCGGACGCGAACATGCTGCACGCGGCGTTGGCCGCGCAGCTCCCCCGCTGGGCGGAGGTATCGGCATGAACGAGGTGATGGCGCCGAGCCAGCCCGGAGCAGATGTCCCGCCCACTCAGGCACCGGCGCGGGCCGGCATGGACCGGGCGGTCGAGCACTGGCTGCTGTCCGCGGCGAGCGACCGTCGAACTGCCCTCCGGGAGTGGTCGACCACAGGTATCGCGATGGTCCGCTGTGGAGGCATCTTCGCAGCGCTCCGCGTACCAGCCGACATCATTCACGCTGCGGCGGGCACAGACGATCCGGCCGGCATCGACTGCTACCTGAGCAACGCACTTCGCGGCCCCGTACTCGTCGACCGATTCGCCCGGCGGTACTACGCACTCGTGCCGTCGAGCACGGCACGTTGCCCGGAGCTGTCGGCAGCGCTCGGCCCGGGGGTGGAATGTCTCGGCACGAACTCCTTCCTGGGCGTCCCGCATCCCACGCGACCCCACCCCGGCGCGACTCCCTCGTACTGGTGCGTACCCGCGAAGGTGCCGGGCCCTCTGTGCAGTCCTGGCGCCATCGTCAAGGTCGTGAATCGTGGCCGCCGACTGCTGGAAGAGGCCCTCGATGAGTGACGCCCCCGTCGATGTCGATGCGATACGGCGTACGGCTCAGCAGGTGCCGGTCTTCTGCACGTTCAATGAGGCCAAGGACTACGGGTTATTGCTCCGCACCCACATCCAACTCCTGCTGCGCGAACTCCGCTCACTACGCAGCACCACGAACTCAGCACGAGATGCGGCGGCTTCCGTGCGGATCATGGATTGGGCTGAAGCGCTACTGGATCGCGGGTACGGGGACACGGTCGACTCCGCCTCGAGGCACGTCGAGAACCTGGCGGCAGGCTGCCGCCTCCTCGTCAACCAGCTGGCCCCTGACCGCTGTCCGCGGCCCACATACGGCATCGGGCCCGTCGCCGAGTCCGACTGCTGTGATTCACCGCCGTCCGGGCCGATACGAGTGCCGGATTGCCTGCAGCACGAGCAGCCGAATACGCGGCCCGACGGCATCCCTGCCCTTGCTCGCTTGCTGGTCACCGACGCACAGGATCGGGTGCTCCTCGTTCATACCACGGGTAGCCGTCCACGGTGGATCGCTCCGGGCGGCATCGTCGAGCGGGGTGAGTCTCCGCTGACGGCCGCACGGCGTGAGTTCCACGAGGAGGTCGGCCTCGACATCGAGCCGACACGTCTCCTCGCGACCGTATGGGCGCCCGCCAGCAGGCCGGGCCGCCGCTCACGGCTGACCTTCTACTTCGCCGGACGCCGCCTCACCGCGCAGGAGATCAACCGCATCTCCCCCAACCCGACGGAAGTTGACGGAACACGCTGGGCCGACCGTGGGTCCGCGCGCTCCGTCCTGCCGTCGCAGATCGCCATGAACATCGGATACCCCCTCGACTGGTCCGGCACCGCCGCCTACATCGAATCCCGCACACCGGAGACCTTGTGACTACTGCATACGCCGACCGCCCACTGCGCATCGGCACCCGGCGCAGCCCGATGGCACTCGCCCAGACCGAACACGTGCGACACCTTCTGGCCGAGCTGGACCCCGGCATCACCACCGAAGTCGTGGCCGTAGAGACGGAAGCCGACAAGTGGCATGGTGATCTGGCCCAGTTGGGAGGCAAGGGCCTGTTCGTGAAGGCAATCGACGAGCAGCTGCAGCGCGGCGAGATCGACACGGCCATCCACTGCCTCAAGGACGTGCCTGGCGACGAACCCATGCCCAAAGGGCTGATCTTCGCGGCCATACTGCCCCGAGCGGACGTACGAGACGTTCTCGTCGTCCCGGAAGGTTCGAGCGCCGAGAGCCTCGACGACCTCCCGCCCGGCGCATTGATCGGCTCCTCCTCGGTGCGTCGCAAGGCGCAGATCAACCGCGCCCGTCCCGACCTCCAAGTGGTACGGATCCGCGGCATGATCGGCACGCGGATCGCCAAACTCGACGGCCGCAAACCGATGGACGTCAAGCTCGACGCCATGGTGCTGGCCTCGTCCGGGCTCGAACGGCTCGGCCTCGGGGACCGCGCCCGGCAGATCTTCACCGTGGACGAGATCCTCCCACCGGTCGGCGCCGGGGTACTCGCGCTGGAGTGCCGCGAGGCCGACCCGGAAGCGACCAAGCTCCTGTCCCGCCTGAACCACGACCGTACCCAGCTCGAGGCGACCGCGGAGCGCGTGATGCTCCACGGCCTGCGCGGGCATTGCAACAGCCCCATCGCCGGGTACTGCACCACCGATCCTGACGGTCAACTCAGCCTGCGCGGGATGGTGTTCTCCCGCGACGGCAGCAAGTTCGTCCACGCCCATTTCTGGGGCGAGTCCTCCAACGATCCCGGCGTACTCGGCGCACGCGTCTGCGCCGAACTCCTGCGTCAGGGTGCGCGCGACATCATCGAGGGCATCCCGCACTGACCCGCCCACGTCCCGCCGGCGCCACGCGTCACTTCAAGACCCACTGCGGAGCCCGCGCTGTGCGCCCTCGGATCGCTCCGGCCACCCACGTCTTCGTCCGAGCGGGACCGGCCGCAACCTCACCCACGCGACGAGAAGGGCACGACCTGTGCGACGGCTGTGGATTCGCGGTGACTGCTGGTTCGGTTGCGAGCGCACCGAAGTGCCCGTGCTGTGGCTCGGCCCGCTGCAGTGGGACGGCCAGCACGCCCCGGTCTACGCCTGCTCCCCCTGCCTCGCCCGCATCCAGGCCCAGGCCACCCGCTACTTCTACCAACGACGGCCGGCCGTCGTACGACCTACCTGACCTCTCGCCCGGCCGGCCGTCCTGCTGGGGGCAGACGCCACCAGCGCAGCCCGCACGCCCGAGGCAAGTCATACCGCTATATTCCCGGGCACTCTCCCCCTCACTGAACCTCTTTCATCCTGAGTAGTCGCAGGTCAGCAGGACGTGTACGGCTTGGACGGTTCGGCTGATGCGGCGGGTGGAACAGCGTGCTCTGCGCAGGATCCGCCAGGATTTGAGCTGGGCGAAGGCGCGTTCACCGGGAGCTCTGAGTCGGGCGTGGTCGCGGTTGAACTGCTGGTAGTGCTCGGGTTGTTCGCTGTGGTTCTTGTACGGGGTGCGAAAGGTTGCGCCGGCGCCTTGGTAGGCGCGGTCGGCCAAGACGAGGATCTGCCGGGTCAGGCACGCCTGGACGATGCCATGGGCACGGGCGGACGTCAGGTCGTGGGTGCGGCCCGGTGTCGCGCGGGAGAACCAGAGCGCTGTGCCGTCGGGTCGGGCGATGAGCTGGATGTTCATGCCGTGCTTGCGGTGTTTCTGTGCGTAGTACGGCTCGTCTGCGCGGATCCGGTCGGTGGGGATGAGGGTGCCGTCGACGATGACGTGGTCGCCCTCACCGAGGCCGGTGAGGGCTTCATGGAGTCCGGGCGACCAGGAGGCCAGGACGTCAAGGGTCTCGTGACGTACCGCCAGGCGGTGGCCTGGGATATCCCGAAACCGGCCCCGAGCTGCGAGAACGTCTCGTTCTTACGCAGACGGACGAGAGTGAGCAACGCCTGCTTGAAACAACCGAGCTTGCGCCAGCGGGTGTTGCGGAGCCGGCGGCGCTCGTACAGCAGCCAGGAGACATGCTCGACGAACTCGTGAGGGACGTCGAGCATGGCAGGATACGGAACCAATAGGGCCCCTCAGGTCGCCGGTGTGTTGAGTGGAATCACCACGCCAACGACGAGGAGCCCTGCCTTGTCACCACACCCGCTGACCAGCCCATTTCACTCCTACGACACAGGATGAAAGAGGCCCACTCATCCAGTAGATGAAGTGTCGAAATCGTGACCATTACCGCAGGCGCGACGAGCTCGCGAACGGCCTGAATCCGTCGCAGAGCCAGCCGACTTCCTTGGCGGTCGCCGACAATCAACCGGTCAGCTTCGGGGAGGAGGACAAGACAGCCCCTCAACCGCCGACAGGTTTAGATGATCCACCGAATGACGGCGCCGCCACCGTCCCGAGCTATGCCAGAGGTGACCTCCATCTCACCGCGGGTCTCTGACCTTGCAACATCCAAGTTCTTCGGCAAAGTTGACACCGAGGGACGCCTGTCGCAAATGCCACTGGGCCACTCTCGAATCTGTATTTACCCTTCCACATTGCACCTGGGTGCGCTCGATCGAGCGTCACGATTTGGATGATCATCTAAGTCGTTTGACGGTCCAATAGGGAGGGAAAGTGGAATTCGCAGAAACGGTTCTCTCGTTGCGCTTTGGGGTGGGGAGGGAGCAGGATCGGGGCAGGGCGGTTTCAAAGTCGAGTTGATTAAGTGAGTGTGCAGGCCACGGCGGCGTGACGGTGCCGACTGGGGCCGTGGCCC
>NZ_QUAK01000097.1 GCF_003429565.1 Streptomyces triticagri | reverse complement strand
GGTACGCCGTCGGTGCGCGCCAGTACGCGTGAAGGCCGGTCCCGTACCCGGGATGCGGGTACGGGACCGGCCTTCACATCACTGCGCCGCTACGCGCGCGTGGACTGCCGGTCAGATTGCCTACGCGCGCGTGGACTCCGGTCAGGCGTTGCTGTCGCCGCCGAGATCGCCGATCCAGTCGGTCACCGTGGACATCCAGTCCGTCAGCTGGTCCCAGTAGCCCTTGCTGGTGTCCAGCCAGTCCTGCAGCGGGCTCAGCTCCCAGATCAGCCAGCCCGCGACGAACAGGATGATCACCGTGAACAGACAGCCCTTGAGGCAGCCGAGTCCCGGGATGCGCATCGGGTTGGCGCTGCGGCGGCGCGGCTCACGCGGCGGTCGCGGCTGCTGCGGCGGCGGGGCGTAGCGCTGCGGCTGGGGCTGCTGCGGTGGCGGGGGTGCGTACCGCTGCGGGTGCTGTTGCGGCGCGTACTGCTGGTGCGGGGGCGGCTGTGGGGGCTGCTGCGGCTGGTTGCGCGCGACCTGGCGCTGTGGGCGGCGCCGGCGCAGCGGGTCCTGGTCGGGGTCCAGGTACTGGACCTGCGTCTGCTCGTTGCGGTCGCGGGCCGCGCGCATCTGGTTCTGCCAGGGGTGCGGTCCGTCGGGCTGCTGCGGGGCCTCGTCGGGCCGCTGCGGCACCGGGGGCATCACGGAGGTCGGGTCGCCCGCGCCGGCGGGGCCGGTGTGCGGCATGACGTTCGTCGCCGCGTTCGGGTCGGGGGCGGCCGCGTTGCTCGGCAGGACCTGGGTGGGGTCGGCGTCCGGCGTGGCCGGTACGGGTGCGGGGGCCGGGTCCGGCGCGAGCAGGGCGCCCACGCCCGCTGCCGCGGCGATCTGTGCCGGGGTCGCGTGCACGCCGACGCCCTCGGCGACGGCGCGCAGGCCGCGGGCCAGGTTCTCGGCGCTGGGGCGTTCGTCGGGGTTCTTGCGCAGGCAGCGCTCTATGACCGTCCACAGCGGTTCCGGGATGTTCCCGGGCCGCTGGGGCTCCTCGCTCAGGTGCCGGTGCAGCACCTCGAGGGCGGTGCCGCCGGCGAACGGCGGGCGGCCGGTGACCAGCTCGTAGAGCAGGATGCCCGCGCCGTAGATGTCGACCGCGGACGTCTGCGGGCGGCCCTCGGCGGACTCCGGTGCGACGTACGCGGGCGTACCGACGAATTCATGGGTGCGGGTCAGGCCCGGGGAGTCCGCGAGGCGTGCGATGCCGAAGTCGGTGAGCATCGGGTGCATGCCGTCGGCGGTCTCGCGCACCAGGACGTTGGCCGGCTTCAGGTCGCGGTGCACGACGCCGTCCGCGTGGCTCGCGGCCAGGGCGTCGGCGATCTGCGCGGTGAGCAGGGCCGCGGCGACCGGGGTCATCGGGCCGTTCTCCCTGATGTACCGGTGCAGGTCCGGGCCTTCGATGAGGTCCATGACGAGGGCGAGCAGATCGCCCTCGACCACCAGGTCGCGGGTGCGGACGATGTTCGGGTGGGTGAGCCGGAGCAGCACGGAGCGCTCGCGCAGGAAGCGCATCACGACGTCCGCGTCGTTGGCCAGCTCCTCCTTGAGGACCTTGATCGCGACGGTCTCGCCGGGCTGGCCCGGAACGGCGGCCTCGGAGCCCGCGGTCTCCCGCTGACGGGCCCGCCAGACGGTGCCCGTGGCGCCGCGTCCGAGCGGCTCCTCGAGGAGATACTTGCTGCCTACCGGCCGCACGTCATGCGCTCCCTGTCGATCTGGTGATGCGTCGATCCGCTGATTCGGTGTCCCCGGCCGGGCCGCCTGTGGGCGGCCGTCGGATCCAGGTGTTTCCGACCCACTGTAGTGCGGGTGCCCGGGGCCTCGTCCCGGGCGATCCGGCACCGCCCCGCGGCGCGGTCCGCATCGGTGTTCGGTATGCGTGTTCGGTATCCGTGTCCGGTGGAAGACGCGCAGTCCCGACGGTTGGTTGCGTACGTGGGAATCGGCGTTCCGTATCTCCCGCGATCTCCGCGCGGCGGTCCGAACAGGCGCTGTACTGGCGGTTTTTGGAGCACTTTTGCGGGCAGAGCCGACCAATCAAGATCACTTGGCGTCGGGTGGCGGGCGTGTTGTCAGTGGCAGGTGCGAGGATGCTTCACAGCACGGAGCCATGCCGTGTGCGGTGGGGGGCATCACATGGACGTCCTCGGCCGGGCACCCGCGCAGAAGGGACCGCTGACGGCGATGCAGATCCGGCTGACCGTCCTCGGGCCGCACAGCGGCCGGACCCCGCAGTCCACGCGCGGACGTGACGTGCTCGTCACCGCGCCCGCGGGCAGCGCGCTGTCCGCGGTGGCCTCGGCCCTCGCCGCCTCCGCCGGAGCGCCGGACGGCCCGGTGGTGCTCTTCTCGGGTACGGACCGGCTCGACCCGGCGACGTGCCTGCTGGGCGAGCCGCCGCTGGTGGACGGCGCGGTCCTGGCCCTGCAGTCCCCCGTGGAGCCGGCCCCTTCGGCGACGGGTGACTCCGCCCGCCTGCACGTGATCGCCGGCCCGGACGCGGGCGGGGTGCATCTGCTGCACGGCGGCCGGATCACCATCGGCCGCTCGGCCGACGCGGACGTGCCGCTCGACGACCCGGACGTGTCCCGGCTGCACTGCGAGGTGACGGTCACGGCGGATGGCCACGTCTCGGTCGCCGACCTGAATTCGACCAACGGCACGACGGTGGACGGCGCCCCGGTCACCGACCGTCCGGTCCGTTTCGCCGCCGGCGCCCTGTTGCGGGTCGGCGAGTCGACCCTGCGCCTCGGCACGGCCGCGGACGAGTCGGCGCCGCTGCCCACGGCCGCGGACGGCGAAGGACATGTGCGCGTGGGGGGCGACGCGGCGCTGGCGCCTGCGTCCGGTCGCCCTCTGGGCGGCGGTGCGGCGGCGCCTTCGAGGCGTCGGGTCTCGGCCGGGATGCGGTCCGGCCGGGTGGCCGAAGGTGACGGTGATGCGGCCTCGGGCCGCACGCGCGCGGAGGCCGGCGACGGACTGTCGTCCGGGAGCCGACGAGAGGGCGATGGCCGGAGCTCCGCCCGATACGGCAGCGGCGGCGAGGTACCGGGACAAGGCACGGCCGGGCCGGCGGACGCCGGCGACGGGCCGCCGGCAGGACACGCACGCCACCCGGCGCCGGAATCCGGCGGGCCCGGCACCGGTCACGATCCGGCTGCCCGGCACACGGGCGCACCCGGCGGTCCGCCCGGCGAGCCGCATCTCACCACATACGACCCGGCCCGGGAGACCAGCAGGGAGACCAGCTGGACGACGCCCCCGCCCACCACCGGCGACACGGCCCCGACAGGACCGTCGCACCGAACCGGAGACACCGACCCCCCAGCGACGGGAGACGGCGGAGCCGACAGCGGCACCACGTACAACACCGGACACCACCCGACTGCCCGGCACACCGGCGATGGGGCACCTGGGGGACACGCACGACGGACCGGCGGCGCGGACGGTCGGGCATCTACGGACGGGCGCGGTGCTGCTCGGCTAGCGGGCGGTTCTAGTGCGCCGGCCGGGACCCACGACGGGGACCGGGCGGGACGCGCCGGCCCGGCGCAGAGGCGCGGCAGCGGCGGCAGTGGGTACGGCGCCGGGCACGAGGCGGAATGGCCGGGCGACAGGGTGACAGGGCCGGGGAGCCCTGTCGGCGGACGCGCGGCAGGGCGTGAGGGCCGGAGCGGCGACGCAGGATCCGTCGAGGGCGGCGACAGCGCAGACAGGCGCGGCGCTGCTCGGCAGGCGCCGGCCGGGGCGCACGACGGGGACCAGGAGGGGCGCGCGGGCCTGGACGGGTACGAATCGGCGGACGGGCCGGCACGCGCGCGTAGGAGTGGCGGTGTGGGCAGCGCGGCGGGTTCGGCGTACGGGGACGCGAATCCGGTCGCCGGAGGGACTCGCGGTGCGGCAGGGGTCGTGGAGGGTGAGGTCCACGAGGGCGGGCGGACGGACCGCAGGCAGGGCCCCGGGGCGACAGCGACATCCGGTGCCGGTGTCGGCGCAGGCGAGGATCCGCAAGGACGCGCGCGTCCGGGCGAGGCGGGGGAAGCCGGTTTCCCCGGGAGCGGGGGAACCGGAGCGAGGGCCGGAGGGCCTGGCGCGTTCGGGGCGGAGCAAGGCGTTCCGGGTGAGGGGCGGTCGGGGGTGCCGCGGGCGCGGGCGGCCGGGGAGTTCGGCGGTCGTGCGGTGCCGGGCGGCGATGGCGATTCGGCCGGTCCGGATGCCGGCTCGGCCGGTGGGCGTGCCGGGTGGCGAGGTCGTGAGGCCGGGGGCAACGGCGTCGGTGTCGACGGCCGCGGCGCCGGTGACGGGTTGCGCAATTCCGGTGCGTCCGGCGGCCGGGAGGAGGCAACGGCCGGGGCGCACGCGCGCGTGGGGAGCGCGGCGGACGGCCCGTTGACGGACCCCTCGACGACTCCGCGTACCGGATCGGAGCGCGAGTGGACCGGAAGCGGCGGCAGTGGCGAAGAGCCCCGCTCTCCGGAGACGGGCGCGACGGGACCCGGAGCGGGCAGTGAGGTGCGAGAGCGGGCCGGGGCTCCGCGCGGAGCCACGAGGGCCTCGGGGTCGGCCGGCTACTCGGTCGGCGCGGACCGCGGGGCAGGCGGCGACAGGGAGTACGGCGGAGAGTACGACCGCAGCGGTCAAGAGCATCGCCGGACGGACGGCCCCGGCGCGCGGACGGGCGACGACCGTCCGCACACCACCGGCCGTCGGGGCTCCGATGCCCCGGCCCCTCGTACTCCGGGCCACCCGCACCAGGCGCCATCCACGGATGCGTCCGCAGCGGCGACGCCGACCACGGCCCAAGGCACGCCTCACACGCCCGCGTCAGCACCGGCACGGGCTGCGGGCGGCAGTCCTGGATACGCGGACGACGGTCCCGTGGACGAGGACGGCCCCGTAGACAGCGACAGGGCCATCCGCCGGACCGCCGACAGCGGCTTCACCGGCGGTCGCACCACCGGGGGCGACCCGGCCACCGACGGGCACCCGGCGGGCAGTTGGCCCACCGAAGGACAAGCCTCGGCGAACACCGCACCCACCGAGAACCGCCCCTCCGGCAGCCGCACCCCGTACGCACCGGGCCCGCAAGCAGCGGCCCCCCAAGCACCCACCCCGGACGCACCGTCGGCGGCCCCCTCATACCCGCCGCACGGCTACCCGCCGCACGGCTACCCCACCGCCCAGTCCCCCGCGGAGTCCGCACCGGGCCGACAAAGGCAGGCCGAGGCGACCGGTGGCCGAGGACCGCTGCCGGCTCCGGACGGAGCGACCGTGAGCGGGCTCGGCGGTGGCACAGGGTTCGGCGCCCCCGGCGACGACACCGCGAGCGGTGCGGACCAGGACGCGGCAGGGGCCCCGGACCGCGCCTCGCGCAGATCGGGCACCCCCACCCGCGGCACCACCGTGCCCCGCCAGCTGCGCAGGCGCGGGCTCACCGCATGGGCCCGGCGCCTGACAGGCAGCCGCGAGGTCCCGGTGGCGCCGGCCGCGGAACGGCCCGTGGAGCACCCCGCTCCCGAGCGCGCACCGTCTCCCGCCCCGGAGACCTGGCCCGATCCGGCCCGCCTCCTGCTGACCGCGCTCGGCCCCGGACCCCGGCTGTGGGAGCGCGGCCCCGACCACCCCGAGGCCCTGGCCGTACGCCTCGGCACCAGCGACCGGAGCGCGCCCGGCCGCACCGGACTGCTGCCCGGCGTCCCCGTGACGGTGAGCCTGCGCGAGGCGGGCGCGCTCGGCCTGGCCGGACCACGGGGACGCCTCGACGGCCTGGCACGCTCGATCGTGGCCCAGCTCGCCGCGCTGCACGCGCCCGGGGACCTCGAGATCGTGCTGATCAGCACGGACCGCGCGCGCGGCGTCGAGGACCGCACGGCCCGGTGGGGCTGGCTCGGCTGGCTCCCGCATCTGCGCCCGGCGCACGGCCAGGACTGCCGCCTGCTCCTCGCGTACGACCGCGAGCAGGCCGCCGCCCGCGCCGGCGAACTGCTGCGCCGCCTCGACGACCGGCTGCAGGACGCGGCACGCCGTACGCCGACCGCAGGGCGCATCCCGCGACCGTCGGACGGCCGTGATCCCGCGGGCTTCCGGCAGGACGACGGGCCCGGGTCGGCAGACCGGAGCAGGACAGCGGCTCCTCAGGGCGGTCCGGCAGGGCACACCCCGACCAGCTCCCATCGCACTCCCCGGCACCACACGGCCACCGAGGGAGCCGAGCCGTACGCCGAACAGTCCGCACGCGGCCCGCGGGAGGGCGGGCCCGAACTCCCGGGCACCACCGGCCCGTTCACGGTCCTCCTGGTGGACGGCGATCCGGGGTCCGCCGCGCTGCGCGAGGCGACGACGCGGCTCGCCGCCGAGGGTCCGGCCGCCGGCATCCATGTCGTATGCCTCGCCGAGACTCCGCCGGCGTCCGCGGCCTCCCCCGTGACCACCACCTACGAAGCGGCGGCCGCCGCCTCGCCCGCCTTCCGCGCCTGCGGAGCCGTAGGGCTCCTGAGCGGTGACGTGGCGACGGCACTGCGACTGTTGCGCGCCACCGGCGAGGGAATCGCGGGGCACGGCACGCTCGCCTCCGTGGACGCCGTGTCGGCCGCCTGGGCGGAGCGGTTCGCCCGCGCCCTCGCCCCATTGCGCCCCGCCGACACCGGCGAGCGGCACGCGCGCGCCTCCGTGCCGCTGCCGCAATCCGCCCGGCTCCTCGACGAGTTGGGCCTGGCACGCGCCACACCGGCCTCCCTGATGGCGCGCTGGGCGGCCGCCGCGGACGATCCGGAGGCGCCCGCGGGGCGGGCCTGGGCCGTGCTCGGCGCGGGCCCGCGCGGCCCGCTCTGCGCCGATCTGGCCGGGCAGGGCCCGCACATGTACGTAGCGGGCCCGGCGGGCAGCGGCCGCACCGAACTCCTGCGCACCGTGGCGGCGTCGCTCGCCTCCGCGGAGCGTCCCGACCGGCTCGGCGTCATCCTGGTCGACGGCGCCGGCGCGGACCGCGGGGACGGACTGCGGGCCTGCCTGGACCTGCCGCAGGTCACCACCCACCTGGCGGCCAACGACCCGGTGAGGATGCGGGAGTTCGCCCAGGCGCTGGTCGCCGAGCTGAAGCGGCGCTCGGAGTTCGTCGGGCGGCTCGGCTTCAGCGGCTGGCACGCCGCGCGGCAGGCGACCGACCGGATGGTGGCGCAGCGGATCCGCTCGGGCGCGGCGGACCTGGACGCGCCGGCGAGCTCCACGCTGCGGCTGCGCGCCGCGGACGGTTCGCCGCGCGACACGGCCGGTTCTCCGCTGCCCCGCCTTGTCGTCCTGGTCGACGACATCGACGCCCTCGTCGCACCGGCGCTCGGCGCGCCGGGCCGGCCCGCGGCGGGTTCCGTCGTACGGGCGCTGGACGCGGTGGCGCGCGACGGCGAGCGGCTCGGGGTGCACCTGGTCGCGGCGTCCGGGCGGCCGGAGCGCACCGCGGACACGGAGTTCGCGCACGCGGCGCTGCGGATCGAGCTGGAAGCGCCGGGTTCGGGGCCGGAGGATCCGGCCCCGGGGCGGGGGACGCTGCGCACGGCGGACGGCCGGGTGACCGCGTTCCAGACCGGGCGGGTCAGTGGGCGTATTCCTCGTACGTCGACGTTGCGGCCGACGGCGGCGCCGCTGGAGTGGGAGCGGATGGGGGACCCGCCGGCTCGGCGGCCGGTGCGGGAGTTGGGGAACGGACCGACGGATCTGGCGTTGCTCGCCAGTGCGGTGGAGCGGGCGAGCCGCTCGGTGAATTCGGAGGGGCTGGCGCCGCTTCTCCCTCGGGCCGGGGGGTGAGGGGTCGCAGGACCGGTCCTGCGGTGCGTTTGTCCTCATGCGCCGGACGGGCTTTCACAGGCCCGGCCCTGGGGGGCCTTGTCCTCAAACGCCGGACGGGCTGGAGATGCTGGACCGGGCTCCAGGTGCCCAAGGGGCTTGGGATGCCGGTCGGTTTCACAGGACCCGGTCCTGGCGGACCTTGTCCTCAAACGCCGGACAGGCTTGAGGGATGCCCGATCGGCGCGAGGTGGCGCCCCCGTGGCGCAGGTCAGGTACCCCTGGTACCGCTTCTCTCACGAGGGGATCACGATCGCCGGGTTGGGGTCGTAGACGCTATTGCCGCGGGTCGGCCGCCGGGCGTACACCTATCGGCACGAGACGGCTCGGAGAACGGGGCAGTGATGCGCACAACTCTTCGTACACGCAAGGCGGTTCTGGCGGTGATCGCCGTGAGCGCCCTCACGCTCGCCGGGTGCGGCGGCAGCGACGACGGCGACAAGGCCGACGGTGGTTCGGACGGCGGGAAGAAGTCCGCACCATCGGTCGAGCTGCCGAAGCTCGACGGGGAGAAGCTGGAGGTCGCCGCCGTCTGGACGGGCCCCGAGCAGAAGAACTTCGAGAAGGTGCTCGACGAGTTCAGCAAGCGGACCGGCGCCGAGGTCACCTTCGTACCGGCGCAGGACCCGATCGTGAACTTCCTCGGCTCGAAGATCGCCGGCGGCGACCCGCCGGACGTCGCCATGCTCCCGCAGCCCGGCGCCATCAAGCAGGCCGTCGACAAGAAGTGGGCGAAGCCGGCGGGCGCCGCGGCGAAGGCCCAGTTGGAGAAGAACTACACCAAGGGCTGGCAGGACATCGGCGCGGTCGGCGGCGAGCAGTACGGCGTCTACTTCAAGGCCGCCAACAAGTCCCTGATCTGGTACAACGCCACGGTCTTCGAGAATGCCGGCGCCGAGGAGGCGAAGACCTGGAAGGACCTGGTCACCACCGCCCAGACGGTCTACGACTCCGGTGTCACCCCCTTCTCCGTGGCGGGCGCGGACGGCTGGACGCTCACCGACTGGTTCGAGAACATCTACCTCTCGCAGGCAGGACCGGAGAAGTACGACCAGCTGGCCAAGCACGAGATCAAGTGGACCGACCCCTCGGTGAAGCAGGCCCTGACCACGCTCGCCGAGATCTGGGGCAAGAAGGACTTCCTGGCGGGCGGTCAGTCCGGCGCGCTGCAGGTGGACTTCCCCAAGTCGGTGGAGCAGACCTTCACCGGCGGTGACCAGCCGAAGTCGGGCATGGTCTTCGAGGGCGACTTCGCGGCGGCCAACGCGCAGGAGGCGAAGGCCGAGATCGGCAAGGACGCCAAGGTCTTCCCGTTCCCCGCGGTCGGTGCCGACGCCCCCGTGGTGACCGGCGGCGACGCCGCGGTGGCGCTGAAGGACAGCAAGGCCTCGCAGGCGCTGCTGACCTTCCTGGCCTCCACGGACGCGGCCGAGATCTGGGCGGCGCAGGGCGGCTTCGTCTCGCCGAACAAGGAGATGGACCAGTCCGCATACCCGAACGACGTGCTGCGCGACATCGGCAAGGCCCTCGTCGACGCGGGCGACGACTTCCGCTTCGACATGTCGGACCAGGCCCCGCAGGTGTTCGGCGGCACGCCGGGCAAGGGCGAGTGGAAGGCCCTGCAGGACTTCCTGAAGAACCCGAAGGACGTGGCGGGCGCGCAGAAGCAGCTCGAGAGCGCCGCCGCCAAGGCCTACAAGAACTGATCGCGCGATGACCTCGCAGAGCACGGGGGGCGTCCGCACGACGCCCCCCGCCCCCCAGAAGATCAAGAGCGTGACAGGTACCCGTAAAACGGTGGCGGTCGTCTTCCTGCTGCCCGCGCTGGTCCTGCTCGGCGCGCTCGTCGTCTACCCGATCGGGTACTCCGTCGTCCGCAGCCTCTTCGACCAGTCCGGCGACAGCTTCGTCGGCCTGGACAACTACACGGAGCTGTTCACCGACGACGGCATCCTCACCGCCATCAAGAACAACGCGATCTGGGTGATCCTCGCCCCCACGGTCGCCACCGCACTCGGCCTGATCTTCGCCGTACTGACGGAACGCATCCGCTGGGGCACGGCGTTCAAGCTGATCGTCTTCATGCCGATGGCGATCTCCATGCTCGCGGCGGGCATCATCTTCCGCCTGGTGTACGAGCAGGACCCGAACCGCGGTGTGGCGAACGCGGTCTGGGTGGGCGTGCACGACACGTTCAACGAGTCGTCCGCGTTCCCCAAGGCCCACCCGGGCCCCAGGTCGCCCCTGAAGCCGGCCGGTGGCGGCGCCTTCATCACCCGTGATCCGGTACGCGCCGGGGACCCGGTGGCACTGCCCCTGGTGGGCGTGGCCCCCGACCAGATGCCCGACGACGCCGCGAAGGCGGCGAAGGCGAAGGCCGACCCGGGCAAGGTCACCGGCACCACCTGGCAGGACTTCACCCGCGGCAAGGGCGTCGGCACCCGCGGCGGCGTGGACGCCTCCGAGTTCGGCTATCCGGGCATGAAGGTGGAGGCGGTCAAGGACGGCAAGGTGGTGGCGTCGACCCGGGCCGGACCCGATGGCGTGTTCACGCTGCCCGCTTCGGCCGACGGGGCCCAACTGCGGCTCCCCGAGGCGAACTTCCGCGAGCCGTACAACGGCGTGCAGTGGCTCGGCCCGAGCCTGATCACCCCCGCGATCATCGGCAGCTACGTGTGGATGTGGGCCGGCTTCGCGATGGTCCTGATCGCCGCGGGCCTGGCGAGCGTGCCGCGCGAGCTGATGGAGGCGGCCCGGGTCGACGGGGCGAGCGAATGGCAGGTGTTCCGCCGGATCACCGTCCCGCTGCTCGCCCCGGTCCTGGCCGTCGTGGCGGTGACACTGATGATCAACGTCCTGAAGATCTTCGACCTGGTGTTCATCATCGCCCCGGGCTCGGTGCAGGACGATGCGAACGTCCTGGCGCTGCAGCTCTATCGCTCCGCCTTCTCCGAGGGCCAGCCCGGGATCGCGACGGCCATCGCCGTGCTGCTGTTCCTGCTGGTCATCCCGGTGATGCTGTTCAATATGCGCCGGCTGCGCAGGGAGGTACGCCGATGACCGCGCAGACGCAAGAGGAGACACCGGCGGCCGAGCCCGCCGGGCCCGCCGAAGTGGCCGTCGCCAGGCCGTCGTTCGCCGCCAGGGCCGCGGCCTTCGCGGCCGGGGGTGCGATGCGGGTCTTCCTGGTCGTGGTCGCGCTGTTCTGGCTGATGCCGACGGTGGGGCTGCTGCTCTCCTCGCTGCGGGATCCCGCCGACATCGCGGCGACCGGCTGGTGGAAGGTGCTCACCGAGCCCTCGCAGATCACCTTCGAGAGCTACTCCAAGCTGCTCGAGACCGAGGCGATCACCGACTCCCTCCTGAACACGGTGATGATCACGCTCCCGGCCACGGTGCTCGTGGTGGTGATCGGCTCGCTCGCGGGTTACGCCTTCGCCTGGATGGAGTTCCCCGGCCGCGACTGGTGGTTCCTCGCGGTGGTCGGGCTGCTCGTGGTGCCCGTACAGGTGGCACTGCTTCCGATCGCCGAACTCTTCGGTGACATCGGCCTGTTCGGATCGATCAGCGGAGTGGTGCTGTTCCATGTGGCGTTCGGCCTGCCGTTCGCGATCTTCCTGCTGCGGAACTTCTTCGCGGAGATCCCGCGCGAACTCCTGGAGGCGGCCCGTCTGGACGGCGCGGGCGAGCTGCGGCTCTTCGCGCGCGTCGTGATGCCGCTCGGCGGTCCCGCGATCGCGGCGCTCGGCATCTTCCAGTTTCTGTGGGTGTGGAACGACATGCTGATCGCGCTGGTCTTCGCGAAGCCGGAGAACCAGCCGATCACGGTGGCGCTGCAGACCCAGGTCCGGCAGTTCGGCAACAACGTCGATGTGCTCGGTCCCGGCGCCTTCATCTCGATGGTCATCCCGCTGGTGGTGTTCTTCGCCTTCCAGCGGCAGTTCGTGTCCGGAGTCATGGCGGGCGCGGTGAAATAGGGCAAAGTCAAGTACCTTCACACATACCTCACTTGAGGGGCGGGAGATCCTCCCGCCCCTCACCCCTTTGCCGCAGGCGCGTAACTCATCCGGACCTCGAGGCGTTTTCGGGCAGGTATGCCCGTGCCGACCCATGGATGCGCCTTGCCCCGGTTCAGTGTGATCGTCCCCGCGTACAAGGTGCAGGCGTTCCTGCCCGAGGCCCTCGACTCCGTGCTCAGACAGTCGTACACGGATCTGGAGCTGATCGCGGTGGACGACTGCTCGCCGGACGCCTGCGGTGATCTGATCGACGCCTGTGCCGCCACGGACGCGCGGGTGGTCCCGGTGCACCTGGGCGAGAACGTCGGCCTCGGCCGCGCCCGCAACGCCGGCATCGACCGCGCCACCGGTGACTACCTGGTCTTCCTGGACGGCGACGACACCCTCGCCCCCGGCGCCCTCCAGGCCGTCGCGGACCGCCTCAAGGAGACCGGCACCCCGGACGTCCTGATCTACGACTACGCCCGGGCGTACTGGACGGGCGAGCGGGTCCGCAACAGGCTGGCACACCACCTCACCGAGGACGGCCCCGCCACCTTCAGCCTCGCCGACCGGCCCGGCCTGCTCAACGTCCTGATGGTCGCCTGGAACAAGACCCTGCGCCGCGACTTCGTGGAACGCCACGGCTTCCGCTTCCCGCCCGGCTACTACGAGGACACGCCCTGGACGTATCCGGCGCTGCTCGCCGCCGATTCGATCGCGACGCTCGACCGGGTCTGTGTGCACTACCGCCAGCGCCGCCAGGGCAACATCCTGGGCACCACGAGCCGCCGGCACTTCGACATCTTCGACCAGTACGAGCGAGTCTTCACCTACCTCGAGGGGCGACAGGACCTCGAGCGCTGGCGGCCGGTGCTCTTCCGGCGGATGCTCGACCACTACTGCGCCGTCTTCACCACCCGCGGCCGGCTGCCCCGCGACAGCCGCTCCCGGTTCCTGCGCCGCGCCCGCGCCCACCACCGCCGCTACCGGGTGCCGGACTCGTCCCGGGTGCCGGCCCGGACCCGGCTGCGCCACGTGCTCGTACGCTTCGGCTGTCATCGCACCTACCGGACCCTGTCCTTCGCCCAGCGCATCCGCAACCGACTCGTCCGGCGCTCCGGCCCGCTGCTGCGCAAGCTGCACGGTGCGGCTCTGCAACTCCACTACCGCACCCAGCTGTTGCTCCCGGTACGCGCCGACCGCGCGGTGTTCTCCGCGTACTGGGGGCGCGGCCACGGCTGCAATCCGGGCGCGATCGAGGAGAAGGCCCGCGAGCTCGTCCCCGGACTGCGCACCGCCTGGATCGCGGACCCCGAGCACCACCACACGGTGCCGACCGCCACCCGCCGGATCACCCCCGGCACGGCCGCCTACTGGACGGCGCTCGCCCGCTCCAAGTACCTGGTGAACAACGTCAACTTCGACCGACGCCTCAAGAAGCGCCGCGGCCAGATCCTGGTCCAGACCCAGCACGGCACCCCGCTCAAGAAGATGGGCCTGGACCTGCAGGAACGCCCGGCCGCCGCCCGGTCCACGGACTTCGCGAGCCTGCTCGCCAGCGCCGACGACTGGGACTACGTCCTGTCCGCGAACCGCCACTCCACCCTCGTCTGGGAGCGGGTCTTCCCGGCCGGCTACACGACCCTCGAGTACGGATACCCGCGCAACGACCGCCTCCTGCAGGCCAGTCCGGTCGACGTGGCCCGGCTGCGCGAGAGCCTCGGCATCCGCCCCGACTCGATCGTGCTCCTGTACGCCCCGACGCACCGCGACTACCGCACGAGCCCGCCGGCCCCGCTCGATCCGGAGCGGCTCCTGCGCACCCTCGGCCCGCGCTTCACGGTGCTCACGCGGGCCCATCACGCGTACCGCGGACCGCTCTGCGAGGAGACCTCGGCGCGGCTGATCGACGTGTCCGGCCACCCCCGCGTGGAATCGCTCTGTCTCGCAAGTGACGCCTTGGTGACGGATTACTCGTCCCTCATGTTCGACTACGCGAACCTGGACCGACCGGTGGTTGTATACGCGGACGACTGGGATGTCTACGAGGCCGCCCGGGGCACCTATTTCGATCTGCGCGAGTTCCCGCCCGGTGCGGTGGCCCGCAGCGAGGACGAGCTCATCGACATTTTCGCGACCGGCCACTGGAGGGGTTCGCGTGCGGCAGAGCTGCGATCCGCGTTCCGTGCACGGTTCTGCGGGCTTGACGACGGGCGGGCCGCCGAGCGCGTCGTACGGCATGTGTTTCTCGGTCAGGCGGGCGGCCTTCCGTCCGTCGTACCGCTCGAGGACCGCCGTCCCGTGCCCACGGCAGGGGCCAGTGAGCGTCTCCCCGAGCAGACACCGGTGCAGCTGCCCGCTCCTGAGAAGACGGTGCAGTTGCTGCCCACCGAACACTGGACGCACTGACGCACCTGAACCCAGGAGCACCCCATGACCACCCCATCGGCGACCACCCCGCCGGCCACGCAGACGCTTGCCCGCCCCACCCGGCTCTCCGATGTGAAGGGCTGGTTCTTCCCCGCCGATCAGCTGCTCTTCGACTGGTTCCTGGGCAGACAGCGGGAGCGCGGCGAGCGCGGCGACCTGCTCGAACTGGGCGCCTATCTCGGCAAGAGCGCCATCTTCATGGGCTCCTACCTCGGCGAGGGCGAGACCTTCACCGTCTGCGACCTCTTCGACTCCCCCGCCCCCGACGCCTCCAACTCGGCCGAGATGGGCCGCTCGTACGCGACCCTGACCCGCCGCGCCTTCGAGGCCAACTACCTGTCCTTCCACGACGAGCTGCCGGCCGTTGTGCAGGGCCCGTCGTCCGTGGTCACCGCGCACGTCGAGACGGGCAGCTGCCGCTTCGTGCACATCGACGCCTCACATCTGTACGAGCATGTACACGGCGACATCGCGGCCGCCGCCGAACTCCTCGGCCCCGACGGCATCGTGGTCCTCGACGACTTCCGCGCGGAACACTGCCCCGGGGTGGCCGCGGCCACCTGGGGAGCGGTCGCCACCACCGGGCTCAAGCCGCTGTGCATCACGGCCACCAAGTTCTACGGGACGTGGGGGGCGTACGACGAGGTGCACGAGGAGCTGGTCGCGATGCTGCGCACCCGCTCCGACCTGTGGCACGGCGTCGAGGAGGTGGCGGGCCACCGGATGATCCGGATCTCGGGCAAGAAGGCGAAGGCGCCCGCGCACCCGGTGTCGAAGTACCCGGCGCCGGAGCCGGAGGAGAAGCCGGCGGACACCGCGGCGGAGAAGTCCGTACCGGAGCCCGCAGCGCCGGAGCCGGCTCCCGAGCCCGGGTCGCCCGCCCCGGGCGGGCTGACCAGGCTGAAGCGCGCGCTGCGCCGCCGCGTCCGGCGGGTCCGCCGCTGACGACCGCTGACGGCCGCGGGGCGGTCCACCGCACACCGGTGAACCGCCCCGCACCTCAACTCCGCCTGTACCCGGCGCAGTTCAGCTCTCCAGGAAGTCGAAGAGGTCCTCCCAGCGCCGCAGGATCTCCTCCTCGGAGAACCGCTGGACGTTCTCCCGCGCCCGCTCCCCCATCGTGTCCCGCAGCTGCGCGCTGCCCGTGAGCCGCAGCAGCTGCCGGGCCAGCGCCCCCGAGTCGCCGGCCGGCGCGAGCAGCCCGTCCACCTCGTCCTGCACGATCTCCCGTACGCCGGGCGCGCAGTCGAAGGCGGCGCACGGCACTCCGCTGGCCATCGCCTCCATCAGGGCCAGCGGGAAACCCTCGCCACGCGAGGACTGCACGAACACCGAGGCCTCGGCGAGCGCGCCCGGCACGTCGTCCGTACGCCCCATCCAGCGGACCGATCCGTCCAGGCCGAGCCGGGTGCACTGGGCCTTGAGGGCCTCCTCCTCGACGCCCGCGCCGTAGATCCGCAGGGTCCAGTCCGGCCGCTCCGGCGCCACCTCGGCCCAGGTGTCGAGGAGCAGGTCGATGCCCTTCTGGTCGTGCAGCCGGCCGATCGAGGCGACCGTCCTGCTGTCCCGCGGCGAGGGCTCATCGGGGAGCCGGGAGAGGGCGTTGGGCATGAAGCCCACATTGTGCATCCCGTCCGCGATCCAGCGGTCCGCATCCTCCTGAGTGAGCGTCAACCACCGGTCCACGGACGGGTAGTTGTGCTTGATCCAGCGATAGCGGTGGCAGGCCTTGCTGTACTCGTACGACTCGTGGCTCATGCCGATCACGGTGAGGCCCGCCGTGTCCGCCTCGCGCAGCCACTCCATCGGCCAGACCTGTGTGACGATCAGGATCCCGCCGGGGCGCGCGGTGGCGAACAGCTCGGAGAGCCGGTCCACGACCCGCTTCTTCTCCGCGATCCGGTCCGCCTCGCGGCGCCGCCGCCGTACATCGAGCCGCCGGAGCCCGCGGACGGGGCGCGGGGTCGGCGGATGCTCGGGGTAGAGGTTCGTCACCGGATACCCGAGGTCCTCGGGCAGGGACAGTTTGAGGTCGGCGCGATGCACCCCGACGGCGTGCACGCGGTGGCCGTAGCGCTGGAAGAGGCGCGCCATCTGGTGCATCCAGGCGGTGACACCGCCGAGTTCGTCGGTCGTGTTGGCGACCAGGAAGATGTCGCGCCCCGCGCGTGAGGTCTCCCGGCGGGAGGTCTCCGGGGCCGTGCCGGCAGTCACTTGCAGGTCCTCCTGACGAAGAGGGCGTCCACCACGGCGCGGGCCGCGTCGCCGTTGTCGTACGCCCCGAAGTGTGCGGCGAAGGCACGGCGGCGCTCGGCGTGCTCGGTGTCGATGCGCTTCAGGTCGGCGAGGACCCGCAGAAGTTCGCCCTCGGTCTCGATCACCGGGCCCGGGGCCTGTTCGCGCAGATCGAAATAGCTGCCGCGGTCGGCCGCATAGGCGTCGAGGTCGGGGGCGAAGAGCACGACGGGCCGGTCGAGCAGGGCGTAGTCGAACATGATCGACGAGTAGTCCGTGATCAACGCGTCGGCGAGGCAGAGCAGTTCGCTGACGTCGTGATGATCGGACACGTCGATGAGGGTGCCGGGTGCGCAGACGGGGAGCTCGGCGCGCTCCATGTAGTGGGCACGCACGAGGAGGGTGTAGCGGTCCCCGAAGGTCTCGGTGAACTTCCGCACGTCCAGCGGCAGTTGTGCCTTGCGGCCGTTCTTCGGCACGCCGCGGAAGGTGGGTGCGTACAGGACGATCGTCTTGTGGTCCGGGATGCCGAGCTCGGCGGCGAGGGCGGGGCGCGGGAAGCGGCCCTCGGACTGCTCCCGGACGCGGGCCGCGACCAGGCGGTCGTTGCGCGGATAGCCGAGCGGGAGCAGTCGGGACTCGGGGAGCCGGTAGGCGTTGCCGAGCGTGCGGATGTCGTGCTCCGAGCGGACCAGGAACCGGTCGAAGCGGTCCACGGCGCGCTGCAGGCGGTCGCGGTGCGGCACGTTCTGCATCCGCACCCGGCTCTCGTCGAAGCCCATCCGCTTGTACGCGGTGCCGTGCCAGGTCTGCAGATACGTGGTGCCGGCGGGCTTGTCGAGGCCGTGCGGGAAGCCCTGGTTGTCGATCCAGAACTCGGCCCTGGCGAGCGCCCAGAGGTACCGCCACGACCAGCGGCGCACCAGCTTCGCGTCCGCCGGGAATCCCGCCGGGGACTTGGCGTACGCCCAGGTGCAGCGCAGCTTGAGGCCCTGCCGGCGCAGTTCCTCGTGGATCGCTCGCGGGCTGTCGCCGTAGCACTTGCCCATGTGGCTCTCGAAGACCGCCGAGTCGCGCCGGGTGGGCAGCCTGAGCAGCAGCTTGTTGTACACCCGGGTCTTGACGGCACCGGAGTTCAGGCGGTCGCGCCTGGACCGCAGCGCCTTGACCAGGCGCCGGATCGTCCGGGCGGGCCTGAAGTGAGTGGCGTAGTGCAGGATCCGGCGGCTGGTACGGGCCGGGGAGCGCTCCGCCCTGAGCTCCAGGGCGAGGTGATGGCGGGCCGTGGTGTACGGCTGCCAGGTGTCGGCAACGAGGCGGCCGAGCCGCGGGCGTGCGGGGAACACCGCCCGGGGGCCGGTCAGTTCGGGCTCGGCGAGGACGTCCGCGAGCAGCTTCTCGCCGTTGGCCTCGACGACGATCCTGGCGTCCCAGGTCCGCTCCCGCATCCCGCGCACCGGCAGGCGCGCAGGGTCGACGCGGACGCTCCAGTCGAAGCCGTCGCGCCGGCGCACGGTCTCGTCGACGGGCATCCGGAAGGTGCGCGGGCGGCCACGCAGCTTGAACTCCAGCCAGGTGACGGCGTCCTGAGTGGGCGGGAGCACATCGAGCGGGAGCAGTACGGTCCCGGCGAGGGCGAGTCCGCCGCCGTCGGGATCGCAGCGGGTGAGCCGGTTCATCACCTGGACGGTGCTCAACGTCCGGTACTGATGGCCGAGTTCGGTGACGTCCGTGGTCGTGCGCGCCTGTGGATCGTCGATGCCCTCGGCGCTCCAGTGGATTCGGTCGTCGCGCTCGACGAGCGTGGAGACCACGGTGCCCGGCCTGGCGAGTGCGTATGCGGCGGCGTGCACCCCGTCCGCGTCGCCCGCGGCGAGCAGCCGGACGCAGATCCGCTCGACGGGGGGCAGCTGCGCCCACCGCTCCGCGCGGGCGGCGCCGTCCAGGTGCTCGGCGGCCTGCCGGGCGAGCCGCTGCCGCTCGGCGCGTGGCAGGCGGAGGAACGCGGCGGCCAGCGGCAGCAGCACATCGTCGGCGAGCGCCCGCTCGCGCTCCGCGCTCAGGGAGTCCAGTCCGCGGTCGGCCAGTTCCCTGCCGATGCGGGCGCCGGCGTCGACGAGGCCCGCGAAGTCCCGGCCGTGGTCGGGGACGGCGCGCCGCGTGACGATCAGATTGGGCACCAGGGTGAGGCGCTCGGCGGTGAGGGCCGCGACCGCGCCGAAGACGAGGTCGGCCCGTTCGGCATCGGCCTGGTGGCGCAGGCCGTGCGCGTCGAGGAACGTGCGGCGTACGCAGTAGCCGGAGGCCAGGCTGTCCCGGGTGACGAGCTCGGGAGCGGCGCCGATGTCGGTCAACGTGCGGGTGCGGGCGTGCAGTTCGTCCTGCCAGTCGGGCGCGGACTCCTTGCGGCCGGAGCCGGTGAGGCGGGTCCAGCGTCCGGCGACCAGATCGGCGTCGCTGCTGCGGGCCGCGGCGAGGAGATTCCGGCAGGCGTGCGCCTGCAGCAGTTCACCGGCGTCCAGGAAGAGCAGGTGACCGCCGCGTGCGGCGTCGAGGCCCGCGTTGCGCAGGGCGGCGACTCCGTCGGTGTCGGAGTGCACCAGGCGTACGCGGTCCGGGTGTTCGGCCGCGAGGGCGGCGGCCGCCTCCCGGCCCTGCGCGGCGGCCGCCTGTTCCCCCTCGCCACCCGCCTGGTCCCCCGTCACCAGGACGGCCTCCACGGACCGCAGGCTCTGGCCGAGTACGGACCTGACGGTGGCGGTGACGGCTTTGGCGCCGGCCGTCGGTCCGCAGATCACGAGACAGCTGACGAGCGGCTCCTCGCGAGGCTGCGCGGCGTCGCGGTCGGTCATGCCCGGCCACCTCCCAGGATGTAGTCGGCGACCCGTGCGGCGGCGTGCCCGTCGTCCAGATCGCAGTACGCGTCGCGGAACCTGTCGTACGCGTCGGCGTGGCCGGCCGTGGCCGCCACCGGATCGGCGAGCGCTTCGAGCAGTTCCTCCTGGCCGGCGATCAGCGGGCCCGGGGCCTTGGACTCGAAGTCGAAGTAGAAGCCGCGCAGGGTGTCGCGGTAGTGGTCGAGGTCGTAGGTGTGGAACAGCATGGGGCGGCCGGTCTGCGCGAAGTCGAACATCAGCGACGAGTAGTCGGTGACCAGCACATCGCTGATCAGGAGCAGTTCGGCCACGTCCGGATAGCGCGAGACGTCGCGCACGAACGCGCTGCCGGGCAGGGTGCCGCCGACCAGGTAGTGACGGCGTACGAGCAGGACGTGGTCGTCGCCCAGGGTCCGCTCGGCGGTGGCGAGGTCCAGCTGGAGGTCGAATCCGTAGCGGCCGCCGTCCTTGGGCTGGTTCTCCCGCCAGGTGGGGGCGTAGAGGATCACCTGCTTGCCCTCGGGGATGCCGAGGCGCTCGCGGACGGCGGCGGAGATCTTCTGGCGTTCGGGGGCGTGCAGCATGTCGTTGCGCGGATAGCCGCACTCCATGACCTCGCCCTCGTAGCCGAAGGCGCGGCGCAGCACCGAGGTGGACGAGCGGTTGGGCGAGACGAGCACGCTCCACTGGGCGGCCCTGGCGGGCAGGCCCGCGATGTAGCCGGGGTCGGCGGCGACGCCGCTGACGTCGCGGCCGATGCGCTTGAGCGGGGTGCCGTGCCAGGTCTGTACGACGGTCTGGCCCTCGGCGCGCTCGAACCAGGTGGGCAGGTGCGAGTTGGTGACCACGGTCCGGCAGGTGGCCAGCGCCTCGTACCATTCGGCGCTCCACAGGACCACGGGGCGGGCGCTGAGCGGGACGACGGCCTGCTGGTCGCGCACCACCCACAGATGCTCCGACTGGGCTCCTCTGCGCACCAGTTCCTCATGCACGGCGCGCGGGGAGTCGGAGTACTGGCGGCCGTCGAAGCTGCTGTAGAGCACCGCCTCGCGGCGTGGTCCGTTGCGCAGTGACTGGTAGCGGCGGCGCAGCTCGCGCTGGTGGCTCGCCCCGCGGTCGGCGGCGGACAGGACGCTGCCGGACTCGATGAGCAAGCGGTCGTGGGAGCGGCGCTGCAGGGCGAACTCCCGGTCGTTCAGGGTGCGTTGCACCGGAAGGGACTGGTAGAGCGCGGGGCTGACGTGCATCGGCAGGGTCCGGGCGGTGGCGTCGGTGCCGCCCGTGCCTTCGGTGCCGCCCGTGCCGCCGGTGCCGTCACCGCCGTCCGTGTCGGCGGCGTCCGCGTCCCGCTCGCGGAAGAACAGGTACCAGCGGCCCTCGGCGAGCGGGAGTGCCCCGGCGATCCCCTCGACCGCCGCGGGCCGCACGGAGGCACTGAACCGGCCCTCGGCGAAGGACACCGGCAGGGTGATCTCCTCGTCGTGGCGGGAATGCCGCAGCAGGAGCGAGACCGCTGCGGTACGAGGGGACGGGTAGCTGCCGGTGACGGTGAGCAGTCCGTCGTCCGACCAGGTCACGCCCGTGACGATGGGGCGTACGGTCTGGTCGCGCAGCTCGAGGTTCCCCGAGGCGTTGGACGTCAGGTACAGCTCACGGCCGGGACGCAGCGGGTAGCGGCCGGACAGGACGGTGTCGCGCGCGCCGAGCGCCGAGCGGCCGGTGCCGTCGGCGCGCTGCAGGTAGGCGCCCCAGGGCACGGACTCGCGGGGGGCGGGGCGGACTGTGCGATCGGGCCCGGCCGTGGGGGTGGTCCGGCCCGTCGGAGTGGTCCGGCCCGTCTGCTGGGTCGGGTCGGCGGAGGGCTGTTCGGCGAGGGGCGGTTCGACGGGGGGCTGTTCCGCGGGGGCGTCCGGCGGCGGTGCGGCTTCGGGGGCATCGGAGAGTTCGGGCGCGACGGGCTGGTCCGGTGCCTCGGTGCCGTCCGGCGCGTCGGCACCGGTCGGGGCCGTGGGTCCGTCGGTCGCTGCGAGTCCTTCGGTCCCTGCGAGTTCGTCCAGAGCCGCGAGGTCGTCGGGCGCGCCGGGCCCGTCTTCGGGCTCGGCTCCGGCTTCGAGCTCGGCCCCGGCGTCGGGCTCGGTGGAGGCCTCGGACTCGGTGGGGATCTCGGGCTCGGCGGGCGCCTCGGCGAGCGCGGCGAGGGGCACAAGCGCCGTGAACGTACGCCCGTCGGTCTCCAGCGGTACCTCGACGCCGTACTTGGTGTGCCAGTTCTCGACCCGCAGCAGCAGGTCGTCGGCCGGTTCGGCGAGGCTGCCCACGATGCGTACCGCGTCGCCCTCCGGCCGGTGCTCGGTCAGCTGGGCCGCGATGCGCTCCACCTTGAGCTGCAGCCGGCCACGGCTCAGCGACGGCACCACGCGCACATGGTCGGCCGGGTAGTGCACGGCGAGCGGCGCGGCGCCGGCCGGCATCCGCAGCGGTCCGCGCTGCATGCCGCCGCCCCCGTAGACGGCCGTCTCCGCCTGCCAGGTGGCGCTGCGCCGCCCGGTGACCAGGCGGCGCGGGTCGATGACCGTCTCGAAGCCCGCCCATTCGTACCGGTGCAGGCCCTGCTTGGAGGCATAGGTGGCCTCGCGCAGATACCGGGTGCGGACGCGCAGCGGCACGACTCGGCGCCGACCGAGCCGCAGCCAGATGAACTTCAGACGTCCGGTGAGGCGCCCTGCCGGAAGGTTCCGGCGATAGGCGAAGCCCTTCAGGCGCAGCTTGCCGTCCTGCCACTCGGCCTCGGTGATCCGGGTGGTCAGCGGCATCTCGGCGCGGTGGAGTGCGACGGTCCGCTCAGGCAACGGGCCGCGCAGTACCGGGAATTCGGCCCGACGCCGACGGAGTCCGCGGATCCGGAAGGCGCCTGGGTTGGCCTTCTCGTAGGCGAGCAGTTCGAGCAGTTCGGCCATCCGGCGCTCGCGCACCAGCTGCCACTTGACCCGCAGATTGAGCGGGAGGCCGGCGAAGACCGCGCGGTCGATGCCTCCCGCGTAGGCGTTCGCGTGCTGCAGGAAAGCATCGCGGTAGTCGGCGTCACCCTCGGGCAGCACATCGAGGAAGTACCAGAGGTCCGCGCGCAGCACCGAGGACTCGTAACGCCGAGTCGCCTCGGCCCAGTTCGCGTGCTCCTCGGTGTCACCCGCCTCCTTGGCGCGCTCGGCACGCTCGGCGAGGAAGGCGCGGACCTTGCCGCAGGCGATGGTCCGCTCCTCGATGGCGCGGGGTGTGGTCCGCCGGTTGGTGATCGAGCCGTCGCGGTCCCGCCACAGATAGACGGTGTCCTTGAGTACGTCGACACTGCTCGCCAGGAAGTGCGCCGGCACCACTACGGGCACGTCCTCGAAGAGCACCCCCGTGGGGAACGCGAAACCGTGCCGGTCCCAGAAGTCCTTGCGGAAGACCTTGTTGCAGGCGATGCGGTCGGCGATCAGGGACCAGTCGCGGGTCACGTGCGTGCCCGAACGGGTGCTGTGCATGGCCTTCTTGAACATCCAGGACTGCTCGGTCCTGCCGTTCGGCCGCAGCCGGTGGACGTTGCCGCTGACCATGTCGGAGCCGGACTCCGCGAGGCTGTCCAGCATCTTCTCGTACGCGTCCGCCGGCACCAGATCGTCACTGTCGACGAAGGCAAGGTGGGTGCCGCGGGCCAGGCCCACGCCCGCGTTGCGTGCCGCTCCGAGGCCCGCGTTCTCCTGGCGGACGTACCGGAAGCGGTCGTCCTCGTCGGCGTACCGCCGTGCGATGGCGGGGCTTCCGTCCGTGGATCCGTCGTCGACCATCACGACCTCGAGGTCGTCACGGCCGGCGAGGGTCTGGTCCGCGAGGGAGCGCAGGCAGGCGTCGAGGTAGTCCTCGACGTTGTGGACGGGGACGACGACGGTGAGGCGGGGTGCCATGCGGTGCACTCGATCCTTCCGGACGGCAGGACATACACTTCGGGCCCCTCGGGGGCCCTTCGGGTTAACAAACAGTGGGGCCGCCGGGTCACCTTCGGGCAGCCATTCGGGTGACCGCGCGGCCGAGGTCGCTCCCTGGACTGCGGCGAATGCCGCCGAGGCCTGCCCGCAGATGACCGAGACCCGCGCCCCGCGGCGTCATCGGCCGTGGGACACGGGGCTCTTCGGGCGCGTGCGGACCCGTCGCCGGCGTCAGGGCTTGACCGCGATACGGCCCTCGTCCATGCGGAGCAGGAGCAGCCGCTCGCCGGTCTTCTCCAGGAACTCGTCGACGGCCTGGCGGGAGCCCTGCCAGTAGCCGTAGTCGTCGATCAACAGGACACCGCCGGGGACCAACCGCTCGTAGAGGTGGTCGAGTTCGTGCTTGGTGGAGGCGTACCAGTCGGTGTCGAGCCGCAGGATGGAGATCCGCTCGGGAGCCGCGTGCGGGACGGTGTCCTCGACCTTGCCCTGGACGTAGTGCAGTCGCTCCTCGGGGTAAGGGACCTTCGCGAAACCGGACTTGACGTCGTCGAGGGAGGCGACCGCCCAGATCGGCCGGTCCTTGGCCTGGGCGTCGAGCAGCTCCTGCGCGGACTTGCCGTCGCGGCGCAGGTCCTCCTCGGTGGGCGGGGTCATGCCCTCGTAGGTGTCGAAGAGGTACAGATCGCGCTCGGTGTCGCCCACCGAGAGCAGCGTCTTCGCGCAGGCCTGCATCGAACCACCGCGCCAGACACCGCACTCCACGATGTCGCCCGGGATGCCGTGCCTGACGATGTGACGAGTGGCGAGGATGAAGGCGTTGAGCCGCTCCGGAGAGGTCATCGTGTACGGCTTGACCGCGCGAATGACGTCCTTCGCCTCGTCGTCGTAGTCGTCCGGGAAGGTCAACGTCCCTGATTTGGCCTTCGCCTTGGGCTTCGGCTGCGGGGCCGGCTCGGCCGGGGGCGCGGGCGCCTTGGCGATCCGCTGGACGGGGACCGGGACCCGCGTCAGCTGGTATCCGGTGAGATGCCTGAGTGCGCCGTTCACTGCGCTTCGCCATGCCATGGGGCGGGACAATACGCGCGCGTTGCCACCGGTGTCACTTTTCGTCATCGCGTGATCACTGTGCGTTCGCGGCTGCGGAGTCTTTCGGCTCGGCGCGGGAAGAGTCCTGCTGCTCCGCGTGGGAGGAGTCCTGCTGCTCCGCGCGTGCGGGGTCGTTGGACTCGGGCTGCGCGGGGTCCTTGTGCTCGGTCCGCGTGGGTGCGTGCTGCTCGGCGGGGCGCCCGCAGCGCGTGCGCGCCGCCATTGGCTCCGGCAGGGGTACGGCCTCGAGGCCGCCGACCCGGTTGGCCCACCAGCGAGTTGTGGCCCGCACGAAGGCCATGGTCAGCCGCGGATAACCGGGAGGCTTGCGGAAGACGCCCACCGAATCGCCCCAGTAGGCGTGTTTGGCGTCCACGCGCGCGTAGTCGTGCCTGATGCCCTTCAGGGGCGGGAAGTCGGTGTAGGCCTCGCGCAGTTCGAGCTTGGTGTACGCGGCGAGGGCACGGAAGCCGTCCGGGTAGTAGCGCCAGCAGTCCTGGGCGTCGTGCACGTGCCCGCGCGAGGGCGCGGTGACGAAGGCGGTGCCGCCGGGCTTCAGGACCCGGGCGATCTCCAGCATGGAGGCCCAGAAGAACGGGATGTGCTCGAAGGCCTGCCCGGAGAGCAGGAAGTCGGCGCTGTTGGACTTCACGGGGATCCGGTACGGCCGGGTCATCACCCGGTCGACATTGGGGCCCTCCCAGACGTCGACACCGCAGTAGTCGATGTCGCGGCCCTTGAGCAGCTCCTGGTGGGTGAGTTTCTGGCCGTCCGAGATGCGCGACCCGAGGTCGACCACGCGGTGCCGGGTGCCGGCCGGCATGTACTGCTCGATGCAGAGTTCCATCTGCTCGTACGCGGACCTGTGCACAGCGGTTCACTCCTCGACGCGGACTTGCGGCTGACTCGTCGAGACAACAACGGACCGACGGCCACCCGGGTCACGAACCGGCCACAGGGACTGGCATGTTGCACGCGCGCGTGACCCGGGCCGAGCACCGGGCACCTCCGGCCGAGCGACCGGCGGTCATCCTTTCGGGCGAAGCAGGGCGAAGGAATTGACCGGGCCGGGCAAAGCGTACAAATACTCCGCCACTCTCGGCGGTGTCCCGTGCGCCCGCTCCCGAGGAGAGGCCCGTGTCCGTGCAGCCACGTCTCAGCGTCGTCGTGACCGTCCACAACGTCGAGGATCACCTGGAGGACTGCCTCCGGTCGATCGCTGCCCAGACCGTCCCGTGGGACGGCACTCTCGAGGCCGTCCTGGTCGACGACGGCTCCACGGACGGCAGCGCCACCATCGCCCGCTCGTTCGCCGACCGCGACCCCCGCTTCCGGTACGTGCACCGAGAGGAAGCCGGACTCGGCGCGGCCCGCAACACCGGCGTGCAGCACCTCTCGCCCGGCGTCGAGTTCCTGACCTTCTCCGACGGCGACGGTTTCGTGCCGCACGGCACGTACCACCGGATGATCACCAGCCTGGAGAGCACCGGCTCCGACTTCGCGACCGGCAACGTCTGGCAACTCGGGGCGCACGGCCGACAGCAGGCCTCCGAGTACCAGTGGCTGACCGGGACCCGGGAGCGCACCCACATCACCCGCGACCCCGACCTGTACGCCGACCGGGCCGCCTGCAACAAGGTCTTCAGGCGCGCGTTCTGGCAGCGTCACGGTCTGGCCTTCCCTGAGGACTGCCCGGGTGAGGACGCCCCGGTGACGGTTCCTGCGCACTTTTTGGCGGCTGGGGTGGATGTGCTGCATGACTATGTGTATTACCGGCGGGCGAGTGAGCACTCACTCACCCACCAACACTTCGACGTACGCGACGTACGCGACGTACGCGACGTACGCGACCGAATCGCAGCCTGCGACGAGGTCAGCCGCTTCCTGGGGAAGCGTTTCCCCGAGCACCGCAGGAACTACGACAACTCATGTCTGCGCGACAACCTGGTGCCCGTCCTCGACGGACTTGCGATGGGCGGACCCGAGTACCGGGCCGCCTTCCTCGTCGGCGCGGCTGCCTTCCTCGCGCGCGCCGACCCCGGCGTACTCGACACTCTCCCCGTCGATCTGCGGGTCAAGTGGCATCTGGTGCGCGAGCNGGCGTACTCGACACTCTCCCCGTCGATCTGCGGGTCAAGTGGCATCTGGTGCGCGAGCGCCGGCTCGCCGACCTGCTCGGTCTGCTCGCCTTCGAGCAGCGCAACGGCACCGCGTTCGGTGTGCGCGGTGCACCGCTGCGCGCCGCGGTGCACCCCGACGGGGCGGGCGAGCGGCTGCGCGTCCCGGCCGGGACGGCACGGCTGCGGCGCGGTGAACTGCCCGTCGTGGCCCGCCTGGAGCGCGCCGAGTGGCAGGACGACGGGATGCTGCGGATCGACGGATACGCGTACGTGCGGAACCTCCCCGCCGCTTCTCCCGGCCGTGAGATGCGGACCGGGATCCTGAAGTCCTTGGACCGCAAGGGAGTTGTGCGGCGCGTGCCGACGAGGAACGTGCCGTCGCCGGCCGCGACCGAGGACTCCGGTCAGGAGCTGCACTCCTATGACCACTCCGGCTTCTCGATGACGGTCGATCCGGACAGGCTCCGGGTGCGCGGTCGGCGGGAGCCCGGCAGCTGGCAGCTCGATGTGCTGCTCGCGGGCCACGGCACGGTGCGCAGGGCGGCCGTACGGGCCCCCGAACAGCCCGCCGAACAGGCCCTCGTCCGGGAGCTCGACGACGGGTTCCGGCTCGTCCTGACGTACCGCCGGGGACGGCTCGTGCTGGAGGTCGTCGCGTACCACGCGCGCGTGGAGTCCCATCGCGCGGAGGGGGACGAGGTGGTGCTGCACGGTCGCCTGCACGGGCCTCGGCCCACCTCGCTACGGCTGACCCGGGCGCACTCTGACGCCCGTTTCGACTGCCCCGTCGAGGGCACGGGCGACGATTTCGCCGTCCGCCTTCCGGCGGCCGCCATCGCGGCGGTGCCGCCGGCCGAGCGCCATGAACCCAGGGAGGTCGAGGCGCCGCACGGCGACCGCTGGCAGGCGGAGCTCGTACTGCCCGACGGCTCGACGACCTCGATGGCCGCGGTGCTCGCGCTGCCGCCCGGACGCTATCCGGTGGGCACCGGACGCGAACTCTGCGCCACCGCCGACGAATCCGGCAGGCTCATGGTCGAGCTGACCCGGCAGCCCGTGGCGGACTCCGTGCGCTGGACCGACGGCGGCTCGCTGGTCGTCGAGGGCACGGTGGCGGACGGCGACCGGGGCGAGGCGGAGCTCGTGCTGCGGCACGGCTCGCGCCACGAGGAGGTCATCGTCGGTGTCGAGCGGACGGGCGGCCGCTTCACCGCCCATGTGGACCCGGCGGCCGCGGACGGCGGTCTGCCGCTGCGCAGCGGCCGCTGGCACGTACTCCTCAGGCAGACCGGTACGGACGGCACCGGGACCGGCGCGGACACCGAAGCAGCGCCCGTGCGCACGCCGGCCTCGCTGGCCGGCCGGCTGCCGCTCACGCGCGCGTGCCAGGGCCGCGACCACACGGCCGACCGCCGCTTCGGCGACCGTCTGATCATCGACGCGGCGCCCCTCCTCGCGCGCGACGAGCGCGGTGCGTACCGCCAGGGTCAACTGCGGACCGTGCACTATCCGAAGCAGCGCGAACTGCCCCTCAAGGAGGCGGTTCTGTACTTCGACGGGGACTCCCCGCGCGCGGTCCAGGAGGAGCTGCTTCGCCGTGGCGCCCCGGTGGCGCACCTGTGGGTGACGCAGGACGGACGCACCGCGGTGCCGGCCGGTGCCGACGGCGTGGAACTGCACAGCGCCGCCTGGTACGAGGCGCTCGCGCGCTGCCGACGGATCGTCACCGCAGGCCATCTCCCGGACTTCTTCGAGCGCCGCAGCGGCCAGACCGTCGTGCAGACCTGGCACGGCAATCCCCTCAAGCGCATCGGCACGGACCTCGTCGGCAGCCCCTACGCGGACCACTCCCGGCTCGACGTGCTGGCCCGGGCCAGCGCCCAGTGGAGCGTCCTGGTGGCGCCGAGCCGGCGCGCCACGGCCCGCCTCAGCCGCGCGCTCGCCTATCGCGGCGAGCTCCTGCAGGCCGGATCCCCGGCCGACGACCTGCTGTTCGCGGACGACCGCGGCAAGATCGCCGACCGGGTGCGGGCCCGCCTCGGCCTGCCGCCCGGCAAGCGCGTGGTCCTGTACGCCCCGACGTACCGCGACCACCTCGGCCTGGCGCCCGACGGCTACCGGCACGAGCAGGCGCTGGACCTCAGGGCGGCGGAAGCGGCGCTCGGTGACGATCATGTGCTCCTGGTGCGCCGCCATCCGCGGGCCGCCGGGCCCCTGCCGGACGCCCGTGCGCCGTTCGTGGTGGACGTCAGCGCGCATCCGCAGGTGACCGAACTGCTGCTGGTCGCCGACGTCCTGGTCACCGACTACACCTCCCTGATGTTCGACTTCGCGCTCACCGGGCGCCCGATGCTGTTCCACGTGTACGACCTCGAGCAGTACCGGGACACCGTGCGCGGCTTCTGCGTCGACTTCGAGGCGATCGCACCTGGGCCGCTGTTGCGGACCACCGAGGACGTGGTCGGGGCACTGCGGGACCTGGACACGGTCACCGAGCGGCACGCGCGCGCGTATGCCGCGTTCCGGGAGGCCTACTGCGATCTCGACGACGGGCGCGCGGCGGCACGCGTCGCGGACAGGCTGCTTCGATGACCGACGCGCGCGCGGCCGGTGTCACGACGGCGGCCGCGCGGCGCGTCGCGCACGGTTCCACGGCCGTGTACGGCGGTCTCAGATCGCTGCGGCCGAGCCCGTACCTGGTGTTCGGTGCCCTGTTCTGGCTGGTGGCCGGGGCCGCGGCCTGGCGGGTGCCGGTGTGCTGCGAGTTCGGGCAGCACGCTGCGGTGGTGGAACGGCTGGCCGCCGACCTGTGGTCGCCGTCCCATCCGACGGTGGACGCGCCGGGCGCCGGCAGTCCGTACTACTCGCCGTATGCGGTCCTGCAGGCCGTCGTCGCCCGGCTGTCCGGGCTCGACGGATGGCAGGTGGTCAAGCTGTCCGGCCCGCTCAATCTGCTGGTGCTCCTGACGGGCCTGGGCCGCTTCGTGAAGGTGCTGACTCCGCGGCCCTGGGCGCCGGTGCTCGCCCTGGCCTTCCTGGTGCTCCTGTCGGGCCCAGGCCCCGGCACCGGCGCCGGGGCGCCGTCGTGGAGCGGGTTCCTCGGGCTGCTGCCGCTCACCGAGCACCTGGCGTTCCCGGGCACGTTCGCGGTCGGACTCACCTTCTGGCTCTGGGCGTTGACGGGACGGCCGGCCGGATCCGGTGGGCGGCCGGCCTCGTATGCGGCACTCGGTGCGCTCGGGGCTCTCGTCGTCCTGGTGCATCCGGTCAGCGGAGTCGGGGCGACGGTGGGTGTCGTGGCCCTGGTCGCCGGACGGCAGCGCAGCCGGCACGCGCGCGTGGTGGCTCGTTGGGGGGCGGCCGCGACGACCGCCGTGCTGCTCGCCGCCCTGTGGCCGTACTTCTCGGTGTTCGCCCTCATCGGGAACGGGACCCTCGACGGGGTCCACGAGCAGCTCTACACGGGGCTCGTCGCGCGATACTGGCCCGCCGCGGTCGTCGGGCTGCCCGCGCTGTGGCTGCGGTGGCGGCGCGACCGTCGCGATCCGCTGGTCCTGATGTTCGCCCTGTGCTGTCTGATCGTCCTCTGCGGATGGCTGTCCGGGCACTTCACGTACGGCAGGGTCCTGGCGACGGCCGTGGTGGCGCCGCAGCTCGCGCTCGCCGTGGAGCTGGCCGGGCCGCGGCCGTGGGCGTGGGGCCGCCGGGTGCTGGCCTGCGGCGCGGCAGCGGCGGCGGGAGCGTGCCTGCTGCTTGTGCACGCAGGTGCGGTGGTGCCGCGGGCCGTCGATCCGGTGGGCTTCGAGCAGCCGCCGCGTTGGCCCTCGTACGCCTGGGCCGCCGAGCGGATCGGGCCGGGCGAGGTGGTCCTGACGGACAGTCACCGGGCCACGCGTGCGCTGCCGGGCTTCGGCCCGAATCTCGTCGCACCCACCCGGCCGGACGCCTCGCTTCCGGAGCCCGAACGGCAGCGCCGGCTCGACGCCGTGCGCCGGTATCTGGACCCGGGCAGCACGCGCGCGGAGCGGGCCGGTATCGCACGCCGCTACGACGTGCGCTGGGTGCTGCTCGCGCCGGATCAGCGGGCCCCTCAGGAGGCCGTGGTGGCCGCCTGGGGTCCGCGTACCGGCGAGGTGCTGATGCGGGTGCGGGGCGCGGGCAGCGCCGCGCCGGACCCGGCGAACGGCCCCTCAGGGACCGGGCGTTGAGCGGCACCACGACGGGTGCCGAGGCCGCCGCGCCCGCCACCGTCACGGCCACGCGCCTCCGCCGTGGCACGCTCCCTCTGCTCGCCGCCGTCTGGGTGGCCACGCGCGTGGTGATGCTGATCCTGCTGGCCCGTGACGGCAGCGATCCGCTCGGCGTGGGCGGCGTCGCCCGCGAGGTGTACGAGCTCTACTTCGGCTGGTACGGCGTGCTGCTGGACGGCGCCTTCCCGCCGGCCGACCCGTTGTGGCAGTACCCACCGGCAGCCGGCCCGGTGATCCTGGCGCCGGGGCTGGTGCCCGGCGCGAGCTACTTCCAGGCGTTCGTCGCCCTGGCGCTGGTGGCTGACGCAGCGGTGGCCCTGCTCCTGGTCCGGGCCGGACGGCGGTCGGGGTGCTCGCTGCAGGGCGCCCTCCTGTGGGTCTGCGGCCTTCCCCTGCTCCTGCATCTCCCGCTCGCCCGTTACGACGTCCAGGTCACGGCGTTCGCGGTGGCGTCGCTGCTCGCGTTGCCCGGTGTGACCCGGCGGATCGGCCACAGGCGAGCACGCTCCACACGGTCGTGCTCCCCGCGCGCGTGGAGCGCGATCGCCGGAGCCTGCGCCGCCATCGGTGCCCTGATCAAGGTGTGGCCCGCACTCGTCCTGCTCGGCACTCCGCCCGGGCGCACCACCCGCACCGCATGGGTCTCGGCCGCGGCGACGGCCGCAGGGCTCCTGCTGCTGCTCGCCGCGCTGTTCGCGCATCCCTTCGGCTTCCTGAGCGGGCAGAGCGGCCGCGGTGTGCAGATCGAGTCGCTCGGCGGGACCGCGCTCACCCTCGCCCGGCTCGCGGGCGGGCCCGGTGAGATGCGTTACCGGTACGGCGCCGTCGAGTTCGTGGGGCCGTACGTGCCGCTGGTGGCCACCGGTTGTCTGGTGCTGACCGTGCTCGCACTCGCCGCGCTGGTCGGATGGCGGATCAGGGCGGCTCGATACGGGCAGTGGACCACGGCGACCGCCTATGACGCCGCTCTCTGCGCCGTGCTGCTGTTCACCGTGACGAGCCGGGTGATCTCTCCGCAGTACCTGATCTGGCTGCTCGGGCTCGCCGCGGTCTGTCTCACCTCGCGCGCCACGAGCCAGCGGCGCGTCGCCGTGCTCGTGGCCGCGGCGGCCGCCGTCAGCGCCCTCGCCTATCCGGTGCTCTACGCGGAGGTGATGGCCGGCACCTGGACCGGCTTCCTGGTGATGCTCGTGCGCAACGGCCTGCTCGTGGCCGCCGCGGTGCTGTCCTGGAACGGCCTGTGGTCCGCCACGACGCGCCCCGGCGAGACCGACCAAATCGTCACAAAAGCTACGATTCACGAGTGAACAGCGCGCCTGCCCACCGGTCACCGTCCGACGACGATCCCACCGCTGCCGCGGAACCCGCCCCCGCCGAACCCGTCGCCCCGGCCGACGGCGTCAGTGTCGTCGTGATCGGCTACAACGACGCCTCGCACGTCACCGACGCCGTACGGTCGGCCCTCGCCCAGGGACCTCACGTCCGCGAGGTGATCGCCGTGGACGACCACTCGACGGACGCCAGCCCGCGGCTACTCGCCGCGCTCGCCGCCGAGGACCCCCGGGTCCGCCCGGTGCTGCGCCGGTCCAACAGCGGCGGCTGCGGCACTCCCCGCAACGACGGCATCGACGCGGCCACCTCGGCCCACCTGATGTTCCTCGACAGCGACGACGTACTGCCGCCGGGCTCCGTGGACGCCCTCCTGACGGCAGCCCGGGAACACGGCACCCCGGTCACCACCGGCCGCTGTGTGCGCCGCGAACTCCCCTCCGGTCAGGAGACCGACTGGCAGCCGGGCCTGTACTCCGACGCCGCGATCATCGAGCAGCCAGGCGACCGCCCCTCCCTCGTCCAGGACACCCTGTGCGTCAACAAGCTCTACCGGACCGACTTCCTGCGCCGGCACCGGATCCGCTTCCCCGAAGGCCGGTTCGTCTACGAGGACTTCGTCTTCACCGCGCGCGTGCTCGCCGCGGCTCCACGCATCGCCCTGATCACCAACCCGGTCTACGTCTGGCACGTACGCCGTGACGCCGCCCGCCTGTCGTTGTCCCTGGACCGGGCCGGCATCGGGAACTGGACGGCGCGGATCGATGCGCACCGCCAGGCCGTCGAGATCCTCGCGGCGGCCGGCGAGCAGCGCCTCACGCACGCGGCCCGGGCCAAGTTCCTGGACCACAGCCTGTGCATGTACGCGCGCGAGCTGGGCGAGCGGAGCGCCGAGTACCGGAACGCCTGGTGGCAGACCACGCGCGCGTACCTGTCGACGTTCGACGCCGCCGACTTCGAGCGCGCGCCTGCGCCGGGCCGGGTCATCGCACGCGTGGTGCTCGCCGCGCCCGCGCCCGTCGACCTGCCGCGCATCAAGGAGGTGACGGCCCGACCGGCCCGGCTGCTGCCGCCCTACGCCGTCGACGACGCGGGCGCCCCCGTCTGGTCCCGAACGCTTCCGCAGGTGCCGCTCGACCACCTCCTCGTACGCCCGATGCGGCTGCTGCCGCTCGCCGTGGACGCGGAACTGCGGCCACGCGCGCGTGCCTCGGCCCTGACCCTGCGCCTGCACGACCTGTACGGACGGGTGGGCGCGGCGGGACCCGTGAGCGTCGACATCGAGCTCCGGGCCCGCGACAGCCGCCGTACGGGACTGCGGCTGACCGCGTCATGGGCACCGGACGGCGTGGCGCCGGCGCACTCGCCGTCCGCGCGCGAAGCGGCCCCGGCCGAGCGCTCCTGGACGGCGCGCGCCGAGCTCGATCTGGCCAGGCTCGCCACCGGCCTGTGGGACCTGCGGCTCCGCGTCCGCTTCGCCGACGGCACCCATCGCGACACCACGGCCCATCCGGTCCAGGGCGCCGGCCGGTTGCATCCGCGGTTCGTCCTGCACGCGCGCCGCGGCCTGCTGCTCCTGCGGCCGTACCGCACCCGGTCGGGGAGTCTCGCCGTCCGGGTGGCCCCCGGCCCGTCCGCCGCGAACCTGGCGGTCCGGACTCGGCTGCGGCGCCTGCTCGACACCGGCCGCGCCCGGCGCGAGCCACCCGCGCCCGACCATCCCGTACGCGCCCCCGCGGAACCGGCTCGCGGCGCCGCACGTTGACCGACCGGAACCTGCGAACGATCTACGCCGCACCACCGCACTGCCGCGCCGCAGGACCTCGGGGTACGGCAGGCGGCACGGCACCACGGAGAATGCAGGGACGGACCACGCGGACCGGCGCCCGACCGCACCGGGACACGGCCCGCGAGCAGCACTACGCAAGACAGGCAAGACGGGCAAGGGCAAAGGACAGAGTGGACATGACCTGGCTGATCACCGGCGGCGCCGGCTACATCGGGGCACACGTCGTCCGCGCCATGACGGCGGCGGGCGAGCAGGCGGTCGTGTACGACGACCTGTCGTCCGGCATCGCGGACCGGGTGCCCGAGGGCATCCCCCTGGTCCGCGGCTCGATCCTCGACCGCGACCTGCTCGGCCGCACCCTGGCCGAGTACGACATCACCGGCGTCGTCCACCTCGCGGCGAAGAAGCAGGTCGGCGAGTCCGTGGAGCGCCCCCTGGACTACTACCGGGTCAATGTGGAGGGCCTCCGCGTCCTGCTCGACGCCGTGGTGGACGCGGGCATCGGCGCCTTCGTCTTCAGCTCGTCGGCCGCCGTCTACGGGATGCCGGACGTCGATCTCGTCACGGAGGAGACGCCCTGCCTGCCGATGAGCCCGTACGGCGAGACGAAGCTGGCCGGCGAGTGGCTGGTGCGCGCGACGGGCCGGGCACACGGCCTGGCGAACGCCTCCCTGCGCTATTTCAACGTGGCGGGCGCAGCCGCCCCGGAGCTCGCCGACACGGGCGTGTTCAACATCGTCCCGATGGTCTTCGACAAGCTCAGCGCGGGCGAGGCGCCGCGCATCTTCGGCGACGACTACCCGACACCGGACGGCACCTGCGTCCGCGACTACATCCACGTGGCCGACCTGGCCGACGCGCATGTGGCCGCCGCCCGCCGGCTCGCCGCCGATCCAGGCACGGAGCTGACGGTCAACATCGGCCGCGGTGAAGGCGTTTCGGTCCGCGAGATGGTCGATCTGATCACCGAGGTGACCGGCCGCGAGATCGCCCCCGAGGTCACACCGCGCCGGGCGGGCGACCCCGCGCGCGTGGTGGCCGCCGCGGATCGCATCTCGGGTGAGCTGGACTGGAAGGCGAAGCACGACGTACGGGACATGGTGACGTCCGCCTGGGCGGGCTGGACGTACCACCGTCCGGAGGCTGCGGGCAGCTGACGGCCGCGCAGGCGCGTCGGGGCCGCTCCTCCTGACGCGCTCTCCCCGCGCCCTGCCGCCTCACAGCTCCCGCAGCGCCGCGGCCGTGGTCGTGGCAAGGAGGTCCAGATAGCCGTCGGGCAGCGGTGAGCGGACCACCACGGAGCGCCAGTACAGCGGACCGGAGATCAGGTCGAGGGCCAAGTCCTCGTCCGTGCCGTCCAGTTCGGAGAGCTCCCCGCGCGCGGACGCAGCGCGCACGATGCCGCTCGCGACCGAGTGCTGCCCCTCGCGCAGCGCCTTCTGCAGCGCCGCCGCCATCTCCGGGTTACGGGCGGCCTCCGCCTGCAGATCCGGGACGATCTGCCCCGCCACGGGGTGCCGCAGCGCCCGCGCGGTCACCTCGTACAGCAGCCGCAGGTCCTCCTCGAGCGAGCCGGTGTCCGGCGCCGGCAGTCCCTGCGCGGCGACCGCGGACACCAGGTCGAGCACCAGCTGCAGCTTGGAGCGCCACCGGCGGTAGACCGCCGTCTTGCCGACGCCGGCCCGCCGGGCGACGCCCTCGATGGACATCCGCGCATAACCGACGGCCGCGAGCTCCGCGAAGACCGCCGACCTGATCGCCTCGGTGACGTCCTCCCTGAGCACGGCCGCGCCGGCCGGCGCCCGCCGCGTCTGCGGTGCACCCGCCGTGTTCTCGCCCGGGCCGTCCGCGCTGCTCTTGGCTGTCATGGGCGCCAAGCATAGAGCGACGTGACCACGACCACGTCACGACGAAACGGTTGCGTCTCGACGTGGCCGCACCCTACGCTCGTGCGCAACGACGAAACGGCCCCGTCCCGACGTAACTCCATGCCGGGGACACCACCTCGCGCCGCCCGGAGGTCCCGTGAGCCAAGCACTCGACGCCCCGCCCCAGCAGGGCGCACCCGTCATCGAGGCGATCGACCCCGCGGAGCTCGCCGCGCGCCACGGCCTCACCGTCAGCGGTGCCCGCCCCACCCTGCGCGGCTACGTCCGACAGCTGTGGCACCGGCGGCACTTCATCACCTCCTTCGCCACCGCCAAGCTCACCGCGCAGTACAGCCGGGCCCATCTCGGCCAGCTCTGGCAGGTCCTGACACCGCTGCTCAACGCGGCGGTCCACTACCTGGTCTTCGGCGTCCTCGTCGGCACCCGCCGAGGCATCGAGGACTTCGTCCCGTTCCTGGTCACGGGCGTGTTCGTGTTCACCTTCACGCAGAGCTCGGCGCTCGCCGGGACCCGCGCCATCGCCGGGAACCTGGGCCTCGTACGGGCGTTGCACTTCCCGCGCGCCGCGCTCCCGCTGGCGTTCTGTCTGCAGCAACTGCAGCAACTGCTCTTCTCGATGGCCGCACTCGCCGTGATCCTGCTCTGCTTCGGCGTACCGGTCACGGCCTGCTGGCTCCTGGTCCCCGGTGTGCTCGCGCTGCAGTTCCTGTTCAACGCCGGTCTGGCGCTCGCCCTCGCCCGACTCGGCAGCGGGACGCCCGATGTGGCACAGCTGATGCCGTTCGTCCTGCGCACCTGGATGTACGGCTCAGGCGTGATGTTCAGCCTGCAGTCGAAGCTTCAGGGGCGCCACGTCCCCGGATTCGTGCGCACGGCACTGGAGTTCAACCCGGCGGCGGTCTTCATCGACCTCATGCGGTACGCCCTGATCGACAGCTTCCGCGCGGCGCAGCCGCCGGGCCAGGCAGCCGCATGGTGGGTGGCCGCGGCCTGCTGGGCAGTCGTCGCCGCGGTCTGCGGATTCATCTGGTTCTGGAAGGCGGAGGAGACCTACGGCCGTGGCTGACACCCTGACTGCATCCCCGAGTTCACCTGGGACTGCATCCCCTCCCACCGTCATCGCCGACGGCGTCCACATCGTCTACCGGGTCCCCGGCGCCTCCGCCGGCCGCGGCAGCGCCACCGCCGCCCTCAGCCGCATCCTGCGGCGCGGCGAGCGGTCGCGCGGCGTCCGCGAGGTGCACGCCGTCCGAGGCGTCTCGTTCACCGCGTACCAGGGCGAGGCCATCGGCCTGATCGGCACCAACGGCTCCGGAAAGTCGACCCTGTTGCGTGCCGTCGCGGGCCTGCTGCCCACCGAACGCGGACGGATCCTCACCCGGGGCCGGCCGTCCCTGATGGGCGTCAACGCCGCCCTGATGGACGATCTGACGGGCGAACGGAACGTGGTGCTCGGCGCCCTGGCGATGGGCCTGACCCGAGAGCAGATCAAGGAGCGCTACGCCGACATCGTCGACTTCTCCGGGATCAACGAGAAGGGCGACTTCATCTCGCTCCCGATGCGCACCTATTCGTCGGGCATGCGTGCCCGGCTGCGCTTCTCCATCGGCGCCGCCCGCGACCATGACGTCCTGCTGATCGACGAGGCACTGGCCACCGGCGACCGCGCCTTCCAGCGGCGCTCCGAGGCCCGGATCCACGAGCTGCGCCGCAAGGCGGGCACGGTCTTCCTGGTCAGCCACAGCAACAAGTCCATCCGGGACACCTGCGACCGGGTGCTCTGGCTCGAGCACGGCGAGCTGCGCCTGGACGGGCCGACGGACGAAGTCCTCGCGGAGTACGAGAAGTTCACCGGCGGCAAGAGGCGCTGACAGGGCCGGGCACCCGCATCGCCCGGGTCGCCGCCCTCCCAGCCCTCACTGCCCTCTCCGCCCTCACCGCTCCAGAAACGTGAACAGCGCCTCCCACCGCCGCACGATCCCGTCCGCCGAGTACCGCTGGATGTTCGCTCGGGCAGCCTGCCCCAGGCGGTCCCTGAGCGCCCGGTCCGACATCAGCACATCCAACTGCCGGGCAAGCAGGGCGATGTTGCCGAGCGGAGCGAGCAGCCCGTCCTGCCCGTCGCGGACGATCTCCCGCACCCCCGGCGCACAGTCGAAGGCCACCGGTGCCACCCCGGTCGCCATCGCCTCCATCAGAGCCAGCGGAAAGCCCTCGTACCGCGACGACTGCACAAAGACGGAGCTCGTCCTCAGCGCCGCCACCGGATCGTCGGTCCGCCCTTGCCAGCGGACCGAACCGTCCAGGCCGAGCGCCCAGCACTGCCGCCGCAGCGCGGCCTCTTCGTCCCGGTCTCCGTCCCCATAGATGTGCAACTGCCAGTCCGGATGCAGCGGCGCGACCTCGGCCCAGGCCTCCAGGAGCATGTCGATGCCCTTCTGGTCGTCGAGCCGGCCGATGCTGGTGACGATCCGGCCGGTGCGGGGCGAGGGCTCGGCGGGCAGTACGGGAAGCGGGTTGGGCAGGTGGCCGACGTTGTTCATGCCGCCCAGGGAGATCCACAGGTCGGCGTCCTCCCGGGTGAGCGCCAGCATCCGGTCGACCTCCGCGTAGTAGGTCCGGCACCGCCGCAGCCTCGAACTCGCCCGCGATGCGGCGAACGACTCGTGGCTCATGCCGATCACCGTGTGCCCCGCAGTGTCGGCGATGACCACCCATTCCATGGCCCACACCTGGGTGACGATCACCACGGCGCCGGGCCGGGCCGCCCGGAACAGCGCCGTGAGCTTCGCGGCCTGCGCCGGCATCGTGGCCGCGCGCCCCTGCCGCGGCGGGCCGGATTCGTACAACGTCGTGGTGGGGTACGGCAGTTCGCCGCCCAGGTGCTGCCGATGTTCCTCGGCGGCGGCCCTGATGCCGACGACGTGCACGCGGTGGCCGCGATCGGTGAAGAGCCGTGCCATCCGGTGCGTCCAGGTCGTCACACCGCCCAGTTCGTCGACGCTGTTGGCGATCAGGAACACCTCGCGCGCGGGGTGCGCGGGACCCGGCCCGGATGCGGTCGTCATCCGCGCCTCCCCCGCGCGAAGAAGGTCGAGACGACGCGACGCGCGGCGTCCCCCTGGTCGTACTCGCCGTAGCGGGCCACGAAGTCCGCGCGGGACGCGGCGTATTCGGCATCGTCCGCCTCGAGCCGGGCCACGGCTGCGAAGAGTTCCTCCTGGGTGCCGGTCACCGGCCCCGGAGCCTCCTCGCGCAGGTCGAAGTAGGTGCCGCGCGCGTGCACCGCGTACTCCTCGTGGTCGTACGCGTAGAAGATCATCGGCCGGTCGAGCAGGGCGTAGTCGAACATCACCGACGAGTAGTCCGTGATCAGGCCGTCCGCGAGGGTCAGCAGCGGGGTGATGTCGTGCCGCCCGGTGACGTCGAGCACCGTGCCGCGCACGGACGGCGGCAGCACCACCTGGTTCAGATAGTGCGCACGGATCAGCAGCACAAAGCGGTCCCCGAAGCGCAGCGCGAACTGTTCAACGTCAAAGGGAATTTCGAAGGTCCGCACCTGCCCGCCCTCGGTGGCGCGAAAAGTGGGGGCATAGAGGAGCACGGTCCGCCCCTCGGGGATCCCGAGCTCCGCGGCCAGGGGGCCACGCGCGCGTGGACCCGTGCCGGCCTCCGCCGCGCGGGCGGCCACGAGTGCGTCGTTGCGCGGACAGCCCGTGCGCAGCGGCACATCGGGACGCAGCCGGTAGGCGCGCACAAGGGTGCGCACATCGTGCTCGGAGCGGACCAGGAAGGCGTCGAAGCGGTCCAGGGCCCGCTGATAGGCCTCCCGGTCCGGCCGCCACATCGCCTTGTGACCCGGTTCGTCGAAGCCCATCCGCTTGAGCGCCGAGCCGTGCCAGGTCTGGATGTACGTGGTCTCCGGACGCTTGTCGAGCCGCAGCGGGAAGCCCTGGTTGTCGATCCAGAACTCGGCCTGTGCCAGATACCGCAGATACGGCCAGCTCCAACGCCGCACCAGGACCGCGTCCTTGGGGAACCCGGCCGGATCCCCGGCGTACGACCACACGGCGCGGAAGCGCACTCCCTGCCGCCGCATCTCCTCGTAGATCGCCCGCGGGCTGTCGCTGTACTGCCGCCCGAGGTGGCTCTCGAAGACCACCAGGCCCCTGCGTACGGGCAGCCGGACGAGGAGCCGGCGGTAGGCGCGGATCTTGGTGTCCCCGGAGCGCAGGCGGCGCCGGACGGAGCGCACCTTCCGCTTGGCGGTGTCGGCCGGCCCGGTGGCGATGGCCCGGCGGATCACCTGCTCGCTGCGCCGCGCCGCCGGCCCGCGCGAGACGAGGCGGAACGAGAGATGGCCGCGCCGTGAGATCCGCGGTTCGAGCCGGTCCGCGGCGAGCCTGGTGAGCCGCGGACGGACCCGCAACTCGCCTGCACCCACAAGGTCCTGGGCCTGCGCACTGAGCCGCGTCCGCAGCCGCTCACCTGCCCCGCCGGCGTCCCCGCCGACCTCCAGGACCAGCCGTACGTCCCACACCGCGTCGAGCACGCCGAGCGGCCGCAGCCGGCGCGCGAGGTCCACCTCGGCGGTCCACTCGAGCGTCTCCCCGGCGTGCCGCAGCGAGACGAGCGGGAAGCGGAACGTCTGCGGACTGCGCCGGCGGGCGCTGAACTCGAGCCGCCCGCGCAGCGGACGGTCCGCCCGGATCCGCCCCAGCGGGTTCACGATCCGCCCCGCGAGCCGTACCGGACCGCGCCCGCCCGCACCGAGATCGCTGTACTCGGTGAGCTCGTTGCGCAGGAAGAGCTGCCCGAGCGGGGTGGTGTGGTACCCGAGAGCGGTCACATCGAGGACGTCCCGGCCCAGCGGGTCGTCCAGGTGCTCGGCGCACCAGTAGACCCGGTCGTCGCGCTCGGCCAGCGGCGACGACAGCTTGTCGGGGTTGGTGAGGGTGTCGGCCGCCGGGATCAGCCGGTCCCAGTCGTCCACGAGCAGCAGATAGGCGCAGACGGCCTGGACGGGCCGCACCTCCCGGTAGACCTCGGGCGCGAATCCGGCGATGTAGGGCCGGGCGAGCTCGGCGAAGGCCCGCCGGTACGCCTCGTCCGTCGCGGGCAGATCGCGCAGATGCAGCACCAGGTCGTGCTTGAGGAACTTCACGTCCTTGTGGAACTCGAGGTCGGTGAGCCCGTGTTCGGCCAGGAGCGCGTCGACCCTGCGGTGGATCTCCAGGCGGTGCGCGAAGTTGGCGATCTCGTGGCGGCGGTTGCTGATGGACCTGGCACCCGCGCCGTCCACCACGTGCCAGTCGTAGACGCGGTTCGGAATGAGAGTGATGCGCCGGGCGGCGACGTAGGCGCGAGCGGAGAACAGCAGGTCCTCGTAGTGGATGCCGACGGGGAAGCGCAGGTCCGCACGGTCGAGGAAGTCCCGGCGGTAGCACTTGTTCGTGGCCAGGGTGTCGAAGACGAGCAGACCGGGGAGTTCGGCGATCGACTCCAGGGTGCGGGTCCGGTCGTACAGCCAGGGGTGCCACTTGACCTGCTTTCCGCTGCGGGAGTCGACGTGGACCCGCACGCAGAGCCCGGAGACCAGGTCGGCACCGGTGCTCTCGGCGGCCTCCAGCATGTTGCGGCAGGCGTTGCGCTCGAGTACGTCGTCGCTGTCCAGGAACATGACGTACGCCCCGCGCGCGTGGTCGACGCCGAGGTTCCGCGGGGCGCCGCAGCCTCCGCTGTTCTCCGGCAGCCGGAAGGCGCGCACCCGGCCCGGGTGCGCGGCGGCGAACTCCCGCGCGATGCGGTACGAGCCGTCCGTGCTGCAGTCGTCGACGATCAGGACCTCGACGGACCGCAGCGTCTGGCCGAGCGCGGACCACACGGCCGCGGGCAGCCGCTCCTCGTCGTCGTGGACGATCACCACGACCGACACGTCCGCGGTCACATCCATGCGTCCCTCCAGACAGCCGGCCCGGCACACCCACAGCCGATTGTCGTCCATAACGGGACAAACCATCGATCCTGTGGCGGCCGACTGAGGCACGGGAACGACGGGGCGAACGACGGAAGGGGCCCCGAAGGACCCCTTCCGCCCGTGCGACTCCCGACGTCAGCTGTGCGTACGCAGCAGCGTCCGCATCGTCCGCATCGCCACCGACAGGTTCGCCAGGTCGAAGTCTTCCGAGCCCCGGATCTCGTCCAGGGTGGTCTTCGCCCGGCCCAGGATCGCCGCGTTCTGCTGCTCCCAGGCCTTGTAGCGCTGCTCCGGCGTCGCCGAGTCGCCGCCCACCGCGAGGACGTCGGCCGTGAGCGCGGCATGCGCCGCATACAGGTCCTCACGGATGGCCGCGCGGGCCATCGACTGCCAGCGGTCGGTACGCGGCAGGGCGCTGATGCGATCCATCAGCTGGGTGATCCCGAGCCGGTCCGCGAGGTCGTAGTACACCTCGGCGACCGCCATCGGCTCCTTGCCCATGTTGTCCGCGATCAGCACGTTGTCCAGGGTCGGGAAGGCCGAGGAGAAGCCGGCGACCCGCTGGGCCAGCTCCTCGGTGACACCCGCCCCCATCAGCTCGTCCCGGATCTGCTGGTACCACTCGAGGTCCTCACCGCGAAGCAGCGACGGCAGCTCGGCCCAGACCTGCCGCACTCCACCGCTGAAGAAGCCGATGGTCTCGGCCAGTTCGAGCGGCTGCGGACGGTTGTTGAGCAGCCAGCGGGTGCCGCGCTCGACGAGCCGCCGCGAGTGCAGCCGGATGCGGGTCTGCACTTCGGCCGGCACCACGTTGTCCAGCTCTTCGACGGCGTCCCAGACCGAGCCGAGCCCGAAGATCTCGCGCGCGGCCGTGTGCGCCCGTACGACCTCTTCGAGCGAGGCGCCGGTCTCCTCGCGCATCCGGTGCAGGAAGCTGGTGCCGCCCGCGTTCACCGTGTCGTTGACCAGGACCGTGGTGACGATCTCGCGGCGCAGCGCGTGCGCGTCGATCTGCTCGGCGTACCGCTCGTTCAGCTGCTTCGGGAAGTACGCGTGCAGCAGCCGCTGCAGATAGGGGTCGTCCGGCAGGTCCGTGGCGAGCAGCTGGTCCGCCACCGTGATCTTGGTGTACGCGAGCAGGACGGCCGTCTCGGGCTGGGTCAGACCGTGCCCATGGGTGAGCCGCTCCCGGATCTGCCGGTCGGTCGGCAGGAACTCGAGCGCCCGGTCGAGGTGGCCGTCGCGCACCAGGGAGCGCATGAAGCGCTGCTGGGCGTGCACCATGCTTGAGGACTGTGCGAGGGCGTTGGCCAGGGCCGTGTTCTGCGCGTAGTTGTTGCGCAGGACCAGGCGGCCGACGTCTTCGGTCATCTCGGCGAGCAGCTTGTTGCGCTGCTTGACCGTCAGATCGCCGTCCCCCACCACCGCGTTGAGCAAGATCTTGATGTTCACCTCGTGGTCGGAGGTGTCCACGCCGGCGCTGTTGTCGATCGCGTCGGTGTTGATCCGGCCGCCGTGCTGGGCGAACTCGATGCGGCCGAGCTGGGTCAGGCCCAGATTGCCGCCCTCGCCGACGACCTTGGCGCGCAGATCGGCGCCGTCCACCCGGATCGCGTCGTTGGCCTTGTCCCCGACGTCCGCGTTCGACTCGGTGCTCGCCTTGACGTACGTACCGATGCCGCCGTTCCACAGCAGGTCGACCGGCGACTTGAGGATGGCCTGCATCAGCTCGGCGGGCGTCATCTTCGACACCGAGGCGTCGATGTCGAGGGCCTCGCGCATCTGCGCGTTCACCGGGATCGACTTGGCGCTGCGCGGGTGGATGCCGCCGCCCGCGGACAGCAGGTCCTTGTCGTAGTCCGACCAGGACGAGCGGGGCAGCTCGAAGAGCCGGCGCCGCTCGGCGTAGGAGACGGCCGCGTCCGGGTTCGGGTCGATGAAGATGTGCCGGTGGTCGAAGGCGGCGACCAGGCGGATGTGCTCGCTGAGCAGCATGCCGTTGCCGAAGACGTCGCCGGACATGTCGCCGACGCCGACCGCGGTGAAGTCCTCGGTCTGGGTGTCGTGCCCCAGCTCCCTGAAGTGCCGCTTGACCGACTCCCAGGCACCGCGGGCGGTGATGCCCATGCCCTTGTGGTCGTAGCCGGCCGAGCCGCCGGAGGCGAAGGCGTCGCCGAGCCAGAAGTTGTAGCTCTCGGCGACCTCGTTGGCGATGTCGGAGAACGTCGCGGTGCCCTTGTCCGCGGCGACCACCAGATAGGTGTCGTCCTCGTCGTGGCGCACCACCTCGGCGGGCGGTACGACCTCGCCGCCGACCATGTTGTCGGTGATGTCGAGCAGCGCCGAGATGAACGTCTTGTAGCTGGCGACGCCCTCGGCGAGCCACGCGTCCCGGTCCTTGGCCGGGTCCGGCAGCTGCTTGGCGACGAATCCGCCCTTCGCGCCGACCGGCACGATCACGGTGTTCTTCACCATCTGCGCCTTGACCAGGCCGAGGATCTCGGTACGGAAGTCCTCCCGCCGGTCCGACCAGCGCAGACCACCGCGCGCGACCTTCCCGAACCGCAGGTGCACGCCCTCGACCCGCGGCGAGTACACCCAGATCTCGTACGCCGGCCGGGGCGCGGGCAGATCCGGGATGGCCTGCGGGTCGAACTTCATGGAGACGTACGCATGCGGGACGCCGCCCGAGGCCTCCTGGAAGAAGTTCGTCCGCAGGGTGGCCTTGATGACCGTGAGGAACGACCTCAGGATCCGGTCCTCGTCGAGCGAGGCGACCTGGTCGAGGGCGCCGTCCACCTCTTCGAGCAGGCCGTCGATCAGCTCGGTGCCGGCCCGCTGCCGGTCCGGCGACATCCGCGCCTCGAAGAGCGAGACGAGCAGCCGTGTGGTGTGGACGTTGTTGTGGAGGGTGTCCTCCATATAGTCCTGGCTGAACTTGGAGCCGGCCTGCCGCAGGTACTTCGCGTACGCCCGCAGCACCATCGCCTGGCGCCAGCTCAGACCGGCGGCGAGGACGAGGGAGTTGAAGCCGTCGTTCTCCGCCCGGCCGGTCCAGACCGCGGCGAAGGCCTCCTGGAAACGCTCGCGGGCGTCGTCGGCCAGATAGTCGCCGTTGCCGTTGGACTTGGGCATCCGCAGGCCGAAGTCGTAGATCCAGGCGGTGCTGCGGTCGCTGCGGCGCAGCTCGTAGGGCCGCTCGTCGACGACCTCGCAGCCGAGCTTCTGCAGGACCGGAAGCACGGCGGAGAGCGAGACCTGGCCGCCGTCACGGTAGATCTTGAAGCGGCGCTCACCGGGGCCCGCGCCTACCGGCTCGTACAGGCTGAGGGCGAACTCGCGCCCCTCGTGCGCCAGTTGCTCCAGGTGCGTGAGGTCGGCGACGGCGGCACGCGGATTGTGATCGGCCTTGTAGCCCTCGGGGAAGCCGCCGCCGTACTTGCGAAGCAGTGCGGCGGCGCGCTCCTCGCCCAGCTCGGCGTTGAGAGCCTCGGCGAAGCCGTCGGCCCAGGACCGGGCCGCGTCGACGAGCCGGGCCTCGATCCGCTCGGTGTCGGCGTCGGTCAGCGCGGGCAGCTCGGTGCCCTGCTTCACCCGGACCACGAAGTGCAGCCGGGACAGGATGGACTCCGTGTTCCACGCCGTGAAGTCGACGCTGGCGCCCTGGAGTTCCTCCTTCAGGATGTCGATGATGCGCAGCCGTACGCCCGTCGTGTAGCGGTCGCGGGGCAGATAGACGAGCGCCGAGTAGTAGCGGCCGTACTCGTCCTTGCGCAGGTAGAGCCTGAGGCGCCGGCGCTCCTGCAGATACAGGACGCTGGTGACGATGGAGCGCAGCTCGTCCGGCGGCGTCTGGAACAGCTCGTCGCGCGGGTACGTCTCGAGGATCTGCAGCAGGTCGCGGCCGTCGTGGCTGTTGGGCGAGAAGCCCGCGCCCTTGAGCACCTCGGCGACCTTGCGGCGGATCACCGGCACCCGGCGCACCGACTCGGTGTACGCGGCCGAGGAGAACAGGCCGAGGAAGCGGCGCTCCCCGATCACATTGCCCTTGTCGTCGAACTTCTTGACGCCGACGTAGTCGAGGTAGCTCGGACGGTGCACGGTGGCGCGGCTGTTGGCCTTGGTCAGCACCAGGAGCTTGTGCTCACGGGCCTTGGCGCGGGCGTCGGCCGGCAGCCGGTTGAAGGACGGGCTGACCGGATGCCCGTGCACGTCCTCGCCGGTGTGGTGCGGGTCGGCGCGCAGGATGCCGAGGCCGGTGCCGGGCAGGGCGCCGAGCGAATCGTCCTCGTTGAGGTGGTACTCGCGGTAGCCGAGGAAGGTGAAGTGGTCGGCGGCGAGCCAGCGGAGCAGCTCGCGGGCCTCCTCGACCTCCTGGTTCTGCAGGTCGTCCGCGGTGGGCTCGCTCGGCAGCTCGTCGGCGATGCGCAGCGCGGCCTCGCGCATCTTCTCCCAGTCCTCGACGGCCTCCCGGACGTCGGACAGGATGCGCACCAGGTCCAGGGTGATCTGCTTGAGATCGGAGCGGTCCGTCTCGCGGTCGATCTCGACGTGGATCCAGGACTCGACGAGAGTGTCGTGCGAACCGTCCTTCGAGCCTTCGGGCAGCACCTCGATCAGCTTGCCCGTCACATCGCGGCGCACCGTGACCTGCGGGTGGATCACCACGTGGATGCCGCGGTTCTGCCGGGAGAGTTCATTGGTGACCGAGTCCACCAGGAACGGCATGTCGTCGGTGACGACCTCGACCACGGAGTGGCTGCAGGTCCAGCCGTTCTCCTCGACGGTCGGGGTGTGCACCTTGACGTTCGCCGTGCCCTGCGGGCGCTCCTCGGCCAGTCTGTAGTGGGAGAGCGCGGCACCGAAGATGTCGACCGGATCGCGGTCGGCCAGGTCCTCGGGTGCGGTGTGCAGGTAGTAGCGCTGGAGGTACGTCAGGAGCGTGTCCTCGGCCGGCGCCGCGGACCCACCCTCGCTCGTGGCCCCGGTCGGTAGGTGTCCGCCCACCGGGCTGTTCTCAGCAACCCGTGCCGCCCTTGCGAGCAGCTCGGCCTTGGCTTCGTCCAGCTTGGTCTGCATTGTCCTTAGGCTCCTGTCGCGCGCCGTTGCGAGACGTAGAAAGAGATGTCGTTCCGCCGATCCTTGCCGTACGCCACGACGCGGGGTGTCCGGTCCGTGACGACGTTATGCCCCGTCGAGTGACGGGCGGGGGGTTATCGGCCATTGTTGTCGGCCTGATCCGGCCCGGAAGATCGGCGAATGCGGCCCGGTCCCGGATGTCGTCCGAGTGCACCGGGCGCGGCCCGGGGGCGGCGCTGCCCCCGGTAGTGCCTGACGCGGCACTGGCTATCGCGCTGATCACGGGACCCAGGCTATCCCTCTTCGCCGGTGGTCCGTCATGAGCCAGTTGTGGACAAATCAGGGGGTCGAACTTTGACACCTTGTCCCATGACAACAGGGGCCCGACCACCCGAGGACTTGGCAAAACGGGCGGATCGCGGCACGTTGGACAAACAGGCCCCGTGCCCGTACCCGGACAAGGGGCGGAGATCCGGCACCGGGGAGCGTGCAGCCATGGCACCGAAGATCCTGATCGTGACCGGGGACGCGGCGGAGTCGCTGGAGGTCCTCTACCCGTACCAGCGGCTGCGCGAGGAGGGGTACGACGTCCATATCGCCGCGCCGGCCCGCAAGGTCCTGCGCTTCGTGGTGCACGACTTCGAACCGGGCTTCGACACCTACACCGAGAAGCCCGGCTACACCTGGCCCGCCCACCTGGCCTTCTCCGAGGTCGACGCGGGGAGTTACGCCGCCCTGGTGATCCCCGGCGGCCGGGCGCCCGAGTATCTGCGCAACGACCCCGAGCTGCGCAAGCTCGTGAAGTCGTTCTTCGACGGCGACAAGCCGGTGGCGCAGATCTGCCACGGCCCGCTGCTCACCGCCGCGATCGGCAGCCTGAGCGGGCGCCGCGTCACCGCGTATCCGGCCCTCGAACTGGACATGCAGTCGGCCGGCGCGAGCTTCGAGGACGCCGAGACGGTGGTCGACGGCACGCTGGTGTCCGCCCGGGCCTGGCCGGACCACTCGCGCTGGATGCGCGAGTTCCTCACCGTGCTGCGCGACACGGCTCCGGTTTCCTGACGGGGCCGTCGGGGCCGGGGCGCGAGCCGTCGAGTCCGGGCCACGAGGGGGCGTCACGCCGCGAGGCGGCCTGCTTCCGTGACCGCCTCGGCCAGCGTGTCCACCACCGGCACACCCGCCTCGGCCAGGCTGGCCCGGCTGTGCGAACCGCCCGTGTACAGCACCGCGCGGGCGCCCACATGCGCGGCGGCCAGGGCGTCGTCCACCGCGTCCCCGATGACCACGGTCCGCTCGGGGTCGACGCCGGTGAGCGCTGCGACATGGCGCTCCATGTGCTGTGCCTTGGTGCCACCGGACGGCCCGGTCCGCCCGTCCACCCGTACGAAGTGGCTCTCGATGCCGAAGTCCCGCACCAGCGGCACCAGTTCGTCATGGCCGAAGAGGCTGAGTATGGACTGGCTGTGACCGGCCGACTGCCAGTCGCGCAGCAGCAGGTCCACTCCCTCGGCGAGGCCGCAGGCGGCCCTGCGCGCCGTGTAGTGCCGGTGGAACGCCTTGTCCATCACCTCCCACTCGGCCTCGGTGGGCAGCCGGCCGGTCAGGCGCTCGTAGAAACGCGGGACCGGTACGCAGTACAGCTCCCGGTACTGCTCGAGGGTTATCGGGGCCAGGCCCGTCTCCGCGAAGGCGGCATTGGTCGCGCCGATGACCGCGTCGATGTCGTGGAACAGTGTGCCGTTCCAGTCCCAGACGATGTGTGAACCCTGCTTCCCCATGCCCTCCAAGCTACCGGGCACCTCTGACAACGCTCCAGGGCGGACGGGGACGGCCGTGGGCCCGGCTCAGTCGATGAGATTCGCGATCTCCTGCGTCGCGTACCAGAGCAGCTCGTGGTCCTCGGCCCCGTCGACCGTGAACTGCGCGTCGTCGTCGCCGAGGTCCGCCGCACCGAGCGCCTCCGCGGCGGCCGTCACATCCGCCGCGGCCTCGTCCGAGTCCACGTGCACGGCTGCGGCCTTGGCCAACGGCACCGCACCCGCGATGCGCACCTCGCCGAGCGCCCCCGCGTCGAGACCGCGGTCGGGATCGACGGAGGCCGCGGAGTCCGGTACGTCGGCGGCGAGCACCACCCGGCGGCGGGCGGTCGACGGGTCACCGGCCACGAGCCGCAGGGAGGCCCCGGCCGCGCGGTTGAGCGCGGCGTACTCCAGCTCCTCGATGTCGTCGGAGAGGTACCACTCGCGCAGCGCCGGCGTCACGGCGTACGCGGTGAGCGGGCCCGGGCCCAGTTCGCCCGCCCTGTGCGCCTCGGCGAGGGAGGTGAGGGTCAGGGGGACGTACACGCGCATGGCCGCCGCTTTCGTGGGTCGGTGGTGGGGTGTGCCCGGGGCCCGTCCGGTCGGGTCGCAGGGGCCTCAAGGATACGTCTGCTGTCCCCCATCGAGGCGGGGGTGTCGGCCCTCGCGGCGCTGTCCGGTCTCCGCGTACGACGCCCACAGCCCAGGCGCCCCTTGGCCCGTCACCCTGATAGGTGATCTCTGCCGGGCCCTGGTCGGCGGCCCGTCGCACGTTGCACCGAAGGCCGTGATCCCCGTAGAAGAACGCCACAAGCTACTGCCCGGTAAGCACTCCGGGCCCGAGCAGAAACGGGGCGACGACCATGACCAGGACGCGTATCGGCACGGGACCCACCAGGCGCCGCGACCAGCGCGGGCCGTCCGGACCCGCAGGCACGGCGCCGGGCCGCCCGCCAGTCGTACCGGGACCGCGCAGGAGTCCGGGCGGCCCGGCACGGACACCGGTCCGCATCACCCCGCACGAGCTCTTCGCCGAACGCCTTCTCGCCGTACTCAGCGGCCGGCGCCCGGTCCACTGGATGCTGAACCACAGCATCGGCGAGGGCTACCAGCAGCTGGTCGAGCTGGCGCCGGTCGCCCCGTTCCGGACCGCCGGCGCCCGGCCCGTCGTGCGCACCTGCCGCGCCCACCCGCTGGTCCCCGGCATCGTCGAGGCCAGCGCCTGCATCGCCACCGGGGACCGGGTGCGCGCCATGGCCTTCCGCCTGGAACAGGGCCCCGACCTCCGCTGGCGCTGCGCCGCGGTCGAGCTCGACGGCCGGCACGACGGGCGCCCAGGGGCGTGACGCACCGCTCGCCCACCCGCCGCGACGGCGCCGCGCACGCCCGCCCTACGATCCCGGGATGGCCGCATCGATGGATCCGAACACCGCCCCCGACACCGCCGCCGCTCGCCACGCTCGCGCCCGCCGGCGCCGGGCCACCGGACAGATCCTCCTCGACCGGCTCGGCCTGCTCGAGCGGTGGCGGCCGTACGGTGCACCGGTGCTCGTGGGCTCCGTGGCACTGGACCTGGTGGTGGAGCGGGACATCGACATGGAGATCTACTCCACGGCACCGTCCGTCGCGGACGGCTTCGCCGCACTCGCACCCTGCGCCCAACTGTCCGGCGTACGCGGACTGCGGTTCGCCAACGCCCTCGACCGGCCGGACCGAGGTCTCTACTGGCGTCTCGACTACGAGGCCACGCCCGACGACCCCGAGCTCACTCCCGGTGAGACGTGGACGGTCGACATGTGGTGGCTGCCCGACGACCACCCCGGGCCCCGCGCGGCGCACCTCGTCGCCCCCGTACGCGCGGCCCTGGACGCCTCGACGCGCGACGCCGTCCTCGCGGTCAAGGAGGGCGCGCAGGCACGGGGCGAGGCCACCCAGGGCGTGTGGGTCTATCGCTCGGTCCTGGAACACGGGGTCCGTACGTACGACGAGTACCGCGCCTGGAGCGGGAGCACCCCGACGGACGGCCTGACCTCATGGACTCCGAGTCCGGCGCAGGCTGCTCCCTGAGGTCCGGCGGCTGCCTGCTCGGGCGTCACCGCGCTTCCCCGTCCCGCGGCTCGATCAGGTCCCACCTGTTCCCGTACAGGTCGCGGAAGACGGCCACCGTGCCGTACGCCTCCTCGCGCGGCGCCTCCTCGAAGACGACACCGGCGGCCTGCAGCCGCGCGTGGTCCCGCTCGAAGTCGTCCGTGGATAGGAACCAGCCGACCCTCCCGCCGGTCTGGTCACCGACCCTGTCGCGCTGCCGGCCGTTCGCCGCCCGCGCGAGCAGCACGGCCGTCTCCCGGGCGCCGGGCGGCGCGACGACCACCCACCGCTTCGCGTCGTCGATGCGGGTGTCCTCCAGGAGGACGAAGCCGAGCACGTCCCGGTAGAACGCGATCGCCTCGTCGTAGTCGCGCACCACCAGCGTCACCATGCCGAGATGAACCATCCGACCACCCTGCCCGCACTCGGCCCCGGAACGACAGCGGGCCGGGTCCGGCAGCACGCCGGACCCGGC
>NZ_QUAK01000009.1 GCF_003429565.1 Streptomyces triticagri | reverse complement strand
AAGAAGGCCGGTCCACCCAGGGGGTGGACCGGCCTTCTCAGGCAACCGGTCAGGTGGCCGCGCTTTGCGTAGGCGTCAGCGCGAGACCTTGCCGGCCTTGATGCACGAGGTGCAGGCGTTGAGCCGCTTCGGCGTCCCGCCGACCACGGCACGCACGCGCTGGATGTTCGGGTTCCAGCGACGCGGCGTACGGCGGTGCGAGTGCGAGATGTTGTTGCCGAAGCCCGGCCCCTTGCCGCAGACGTCGCAGTTGGCAGCCACGGGTCACTCCAAAGACTTCAGATGCAAGATGCACTTACGGTTAACCCGGCATGCCGGGATCAGGATCAAGGATCTGAGTGGCGGTGCCAGGAAGGAAAAAACCCGATTGATATCGGGCAACCAGAGCAGCATACAACGACTGCTTCGGTACCGCGAAACTACCATGTGCGCACCTCGGCACCCGCCGGGGCCCGGGGCACCGGACCAGCACCGGAGCCGCTCCGGCCGGGTGCTCCGCCGATCCTGTCGGGTACTAGGGTGCGGTGCTACCGCAGGTAGCGAGGAGGCACAGTGCCGCAGGACGAGGGGCGGGCCGTCGGCGGGGTCGCGATGCCGGGGGACCTCGGCGCCCGGACCGTGCGCGCCTGGTGCGGTCTCGCTCTCGAGGCGCTCGGCCGGGCCCGCGAGGAGATCGACGCGATCAACGTCTATCCCGTGGCCGACTCGGACACCGGCACGAACCTCTACCTGACCGTCGAGTCCGCATCCCGGGCCGTCGAGGCGGTCTTCGCGGCGTACGAGGTCGAGGGAGGAACCTCGTACGAGGTCGAGGGAGGCGAGGTCCCGGGCGGCGGCCGCGATCTTCAGGACACCTGCGGGCCCTCCGAGGGAGCCGACGGGCAGGCGTCTGCGGTGCCGTCGCGCGCGGAGGTGATGCGGGCGATGGCCCACGGTGCGCTGATCGGAGCCCGGGGGAACTCCGGGACGATCCTCGCGCAGTTGCTGCGGGGGATGTCCGAAGTGTTGGCGGTGGAAGCTCCGGACGGCACTCAGGCGCCGCAGGTCGCCCCCGGTGAGCTGCTTGCCGCGGCGCTGACCCGGGCCGCCGAGTCCGCGTACGAGGCGGTCGCACATCCGGTGGAGGGCACCGTACTCACGGTGGCGACCGCCGCTGCCCGGGCGGCGCGGCAGCACGCCTCGGCGGGGGCGGCGGATGTGGCGCGAGGCGCGTACGACGGCGCTCGCGAGGCGCTGCGGGCCACTCCCGGGCAGCTGCCGGTGCTGAAGCTGGCCGGCGTCGTGGACGCGGGAGGACGCGGCCTGGTCGCCGTGCTCGGAGCGCTCGCCGAGGCGGTTTCGGGCCATGCGGTCTCCGGTACGACGCGACGCCGGACGCAGCGGGGGCAGGCCGGCGCTGCCGAGCCCGCCGGTGACGCCCCTGCCGCGCCGGAGCCCGAGGACGAGCTCCACGCGCGCGAGGAGCGGGAGATCGAGCTCCACGCGCGCGTGGAGGAGTGCCCGCCGCCGGACGCGTCGGCGGCATCGGCATCGGGTGTGAGCGGGACGGCGGACGCCGGCCCCGCCTTCGAGGTCATCTATCTCCTCGAGGCGCAGGACGCCGCGGTGGCCCGGCTGCGCGGGCGCCTCGACGCGCTCGGCGACTCCCTGGTGGTGGTCGGCGGTGACGGCCTGTGGAACGTCCATGTGCACGTCGACGACGCGGGCGCGGCCGTCGAGGCGGGCGTGGAGGCCGGACGTCCGTACCGCATCCGGATCACGCACTTCGGGGCGGGCGACGCGCACAGTGCAGGTGCCGGCGCCCCGGTGCGGGAGCGTGCCGCCCGCGCGGTGGTGGCGGTCGTCCCGGGCGAGGGGCTCGTGGCGCTTTACGCGGAGGCCGGCGCCACCACCGTCCTGGCGCGGCCCGGTGAACCGCCCGCCAGTGGTGAACTGGTCGACGCGGTACGCCGTGCCCACGCGCGCGAGGTCGTGCTGTTGCCGAACGACGCCGAGCTGCGGCACACCGCGGCGGCCGCCGCGGAGGAGGCCCGCACCGAGGGCGTACGGGTCGCACTGATCCCGACGCGGTCGGCGGTGCAGGGCCTGGCCGCGCTCGCCGTGCACGAGCCGGAGCGGCGGTTCGACGAGGACGTGGTCGCGATGACCTCGGCGGCCGGCGCCACCCGCTACGCCGAACTCGCCGTCGCCGAACGGCAGTCGTGGACCACGGCCGGCATCTGCCAGGCCGGCGATGTGCTCGGCCTGATCGACGGCGACGTCGCGGTGATCGGGCAGGACCTCGCACAGACCGCCGGCTCGGTGCTCGACCGGATGCTCGCGGCCGGCGGTGAGCTGGTCACCCTGGTGCTCGGCCCGGACGTGCCGCAGTCCGTTGCGGACGGCCTCGAGGCTCGGGTGCGTACGTCGTATCTCGCTGTGGACACCGTCGTGTACGGAGGCGGCCGGCACGCGGCACCGCTGCTCATCGGGGTCGAATAGGGATCGGGGTCGAACAGGGGTCGAACGGCCGCCCGAGGCAGCGCATCCCGGCGCGTCCCGGAGGGTTTTCCACAGGCTCGAGCGGGTTGTCGGTGCCGTGGTGTGCAATGGACCACGTGCCCGAGCTCGAAGAATCCCTGAAGAAAGTGATCGGCCCCGCCACCGCAAAGGTGATGGCCGAGCACCTCGACCTGCACACGGTCGGCGACCTGCTCCACCACTACCCCCGGCGGTACGCGGAGCGCGGCGAGCTCACCCAGCTCTCCGACCTGCCGCTTGACGAGCATGTGACCGTCGTCGCCCAGGTGGCGTCCGCCCGGATCCTCGGGTTCAACGGCGGGCGTGGCCAGCGCCTGGAAGTCGTCATCACCGACGGCAGCGGTCAGTTGCAGCTCGTCTTCTTCGGCCGCGGCATCCACAAGCCGCACAAGGACCTGCTCCCCGGCACCCGCGCGATGTTCGCGGGCAAGGTGTCCACGTTCAATCGCAGACTGCAGTTGACCCACCCCGCGTACGAACTGCTCCGTGGCGGCGACCCGGAGGCGGTGGACGCCTGGGCGGGCGCCCTGATCCCGATCTATCCGGCGACGGCCAAGCTGGAGTCCTGGAAGATCGCGAAGGCGGTCGACGCGGTCCTGCCGAGCGCGGCCGAGGCACAGGACCCACTGCCCGAGTCACTGCGGGAGGGGCGGGGGCTGCTGCCGCTCCCCGAAGCCCTGGAGAAGATCCACCGCCCCCGCACCAAGGCGGACATCGCCGCCGCCCGGGACCGTCTGAAGTGGGACGAGGCCTTCGTCCTCCAGGTCGCCCTGGCCCGCCGTCGGTACGCGGACACCCAACTGCCCGCGGTGGCACGCCGACCCGCCGCCGACGGCATCCTCACCGCCTTCGACGCCCGGCTGCCGTTCACCCTCACCGAAGGCCAGCAGAAGGTGAGCGCCGAGATCTTCGGCGACCTCGCCACCGAGCACCCGATGCACCGCCTCCTGCAGGGCGAGGTGGGCTCCGGGAAAGCACAGCCGCTGGATGCGCAGGTGTTGACCCCCGCCGGTTATCAGGACATGGGGCAGATTCAGGTGGGTGACGAGGTGGTCACACCGTCCGGCGAGATCGCGCTCGTCGACGGAGTCTTCCCGCAGGGCGAGCGGGATGTCTGGCGACTGATCCTCTCCGACGACACCACGGTCGAGTGCGACGACGAGCACCTTTGGCTGGCCGCCACGAGCTCCTCATGGCACCGCGGAGACGCACCGAAAGTTCTCACCACGCGTGAGATCCGCGCAGATCTTCACGAACGAGACGGCTCGTCGAAGTGGTACCTGCCGGAAGTGACACCGGTAGATCTTCATCGAGCGGCAGACGCTCCGCTGGACCCTTATCTGCTCGGTGCACTGCTCGGTGGAGGTTCGTTCCGCCACGATCTCGCCTTCTCGACGATCGACATAGAACTTCTTGACGCGGTCCGTATCGCCCTGCCCGAGGAGTGCGTGGTCGTGCCCAAGCAGGGTTCGGGGTGCGACCACCTCGTCGGGCTCCCCGGCCGGACCGGCGGCGTCAGGCGGAACCCGGTGATCGACGCACTCCGTGAGCTCGGCCTCTGGGGGCTGACCTCTCACACGAAGTTCGTTCCCGAGGGATACAAGACGACCTCGATCAAGGATCGGCTCGCCGTTCTGCAGGGCCTGATGGACACCGACGGCACCATCGACAAGAACGGCTCCAGCATCTCGTTCTGCTCAGCATCGCGCCTGCTCGCCGATGACGTGGCCTGGCTGGTGCGTTCCCTCGGAGGCAGGGCTCGCGTGCGGCCGAAGAAGAAGGCCTTCGACGTCTCGGTCGAACTGCCCCGGGAGTACGCACCTTTCCGCTTGCGGCGCAAGGCGGCCCTCCTGGTGGAACGCACCGAGTACCGCACCTTCCGGCGGGCGATCAGACGTGTTGAGCACGTCGGCCGCAAGCCGGTCCAATGCATCAGCATCGACCACCCCGACCACACCTACGTCACGGACAACTTCACGGCGACGCACAACACGATGGTCGCCCTGCGCGCGATGCTCGCGGTGGTCGACGCCGGCGGCCAGGCGGCCATGCTGGCCCCCACCGAGGTCCTCGCCCAGCAGCACCACCGGTCGATCGTCGAGATGATGGGCGAGCTCGCCGAGTCCGGGATGCTCGGCGGCAGCGAGCACGGCACCAAGGTGGTGCTGCTCACCGGCTCGATGGGCGCCGCGGCCCGTCGGCAGGCCCTGCTCGACCTGGTCACGGGCGAGGCGGGGATCGTGATCGGTACGCATGCGCTGATCGAGGACAAGGTCCGGTTCCACGACCTCGGTCTGGTCGTCGTGGACGAGCAGCACCGCTTCGGGGTGGAGCAGCGCGACGCCCTGCGCTCCAAGGGCAAGCAGCCGCCGCATCTCCTCGTCATGACGGCCACCCCGATCCCGCGCACGGTGGCGATGACCGTATTCGGCGACCTGGAGACCTCGGTCCTCGACCAGCTGCCCGCCGGCCGGTCGCCGATCGCCACCCATGTGGTGCCCGCCGCGGACAAGCCGCACTTCCTCGACCGGGCCTGGGAGCGGGTCCGCGAGGAGGTGAGCGGCGGCCACCAGGCCTATGTCGTATGCCCGCGGATCGGCGACGAGGACGACGAGAAGGCCACGGCGAAGGCGAAGAAGTCCGCGAAATCGGCGGGGGCACAGGCGGCGGACGACGCGGAGAAGCGCCCTCCGCTGGCCGTCCTCGAGGTGGCCGAGCAGCTCGCCGCGGGGCCGCTCGCCGGGCTGCGGGTCGAGGTCCTGCACGGCCGGATGGCGCCCGACGCCAAGGACGACGTGATGCGCCGCTTCGCCGCGGGCGACGTCGACGTCCTGGTCGCGACGACGGTCATCGAGGTGGGGGTGAACGTCCCGAACGCCACCGCGATGGTGATCATGGACGCCGACCGCTTCGGCGTCTCCCAGCTGCACCAGCTCCGCGGCCGAGTCGGCCGCGGCTCGGCACCGGGCCTGTGCCTGCTGGTCAGCGAGATGCCGGAGGCCAGCCCTGCGCGGGCCCGTCTGGGCGCGGTCGCCGCCACCCTCGACGGCTTCGAGCTCTCCCGGATCGACCTGGAGCAGCGTCGCGAGGGCGATGTGCTCGGCCAGGCGCAGTCCGGTGTCCGCTCCTCGCTGCGGGTGCTCGCCGTCATCGAGGACGAGGACGTCATCGCGGAAGCCCGCGAGGAGGCGGTCGCGGTGGTCGCCGCGGACCCGGAGCTGGCCTCGCTGCCCCAGCTGCGCACGGCCCTCGACTCCCTGCTCGACCAGGAGCGGGAGGAATACCTGGAGAAGGGATAGCCCCTCCGCCGCGCAGGTGCCCGCCGCCCTCCGCCCCGCAGGTGCCCGCCGCACCTCGCCCGGCCGGGCCCGCGGCACTTCGCCCGGCCGGGCCCGCGGCATCGGCTCCCGGTGCGCCCGGCGTCCTGTCCTGGGCGAATAATGGAANGCCCGCGGCATCGGCTCCCGGTGCGCCCGGCGTCCTGTCCTGGGCGAATAATGGAAACCTCAGCTCGCGCACGTGGATGAAGACCTCATCTCCCGCACGACCCCGCCCCCGCCACCCCACCCGAAGGAGCGGCCCAGACATGACCCGCGTGATCGCCGGTACGGCCAAGGGCCGCCGCCTCACGGTGCCACCGGGCACGGGCACCCGGCCCACCTCCGACCGTGCCCGCGAGGGCCTGTTCTCCACCTGGCAGTCCCTGCTCGGCGGCGCCCTCGACGGCGAGCGCGTGCTCGACCTGTACGGCGGCTCCGGCGCGGTCGGCCTCGAGGCGCTCTCGCGCGGCGCGGTCCACGCCCTCCTGGTCGAGGCCGACCCTCGCGCGGCCCGCATCATCCGGGAGAACGCACGGTCACTCGGTCTCGCCGGTGCGGAGGTGAGGGCCGCCAAGGCCGAGCAGATGCTCGCGGGGCCCGCTCCCGAAGTCCCGTACGACCTGGTGTTCCTGGACCCTCCGTACGCCGTCACCGATGACGATCTTCGGGAGATACTGCTCACACTCCGTACTCAGGGCTGGCTCGCGGACGAAGTGCTCGTCACCGTTGAACGCAGCACCAGAGGCGGCGAATTCGGCTGGCCGGACGGCTTCGCGGGGCTCAGGTCCCGGCGCTACGGCGAAGGCACGTTTTGGTACGGTCGCGCCGCCTCGACGTGCGAAGACGCCGAGGAGTCCACCGGGCCGCAGGACGGTCGCACCGGACTGCCCGACGGACCAGCCAGGAAGACCGCACCATGACCGGACCGGAGAGCGAGGGACTCACGTTGCGCCGCGCCGTCTGTCCGGGGTCGTTCGACCCCATCACCAATGGCCATCTCGACATCATCGCCCGCGCCTCCAAGCTGTACGACGTGGTGCATGTCGCCGTGATGATCAACAAGTCGAAGAAGGGCCTCTTCGAGGTCGACGAGCGGATCGAGCTGATCCGCCGCGTGACGGCCGATTTCGGGAATGTGGAGGTGGAGGCGTTCCACGGCCTCCTCGTCGACTTCTGCAAGCAGCGCGACATCCCGGCCATCGTCAAGGGCCTGCGCGCCGTCAGCGACTTCGACTACGAGCTGCAGATGGCCCAGATGAACAACGGCCTCTCGGGAGTGGAGACCCTCTTCGTCCCCACCAACCCCACCTACAGCTTCCTCTCCTCCTCCCTCGTCAAGGAGGTCGCCGCCTGGGGCGGCGACGTCTCCCACCTGGTGCCCGAGCAGGTCCTCGCGGCACTCACGGAACGGCTCCCGCAGGGCGGCTGAGACCGTTGGCCGGACCTCCGCCCTCACGCGGTCCGGCTGACGATCCGTCATCCGCTGTCGGACGGGCGCCTGCTGGCCGTACAGTCGGCATGTCCGTCTCCCAACCAGGCACAGAGAGTGGCGAGCACACGGTGGACGTGCAGAAGAAGCTGGACGAGATCGTCGAGTCGGTGCAGGGCGCCCGTTCGATGCCGATGTCGGCCTCGTGCGTGGTCAACCGCGCCGAGCTGCTCGCCATGCTCGAGGAAGTGGCCCAGGCCCTGCCCGGCTCGCTCGCCCAGGCCCAGGAGGTCATCGGCGGCAGCGAGCAACTCGTCGAGCAGGCCCGTCAGGAGGCCGACCGGATCATCGAGGGCGCCCGCGCCGAGCGCGGTTCGCTCATCGCCGACACCGCCGTCGCCCGCCGCTCCCAGGACGAGGCCGAGCGCATCCTCGGCCAGGCCAGGCAGGAGGCCGAGGAGGTCCGCGCGGAGGCCGACGAATACGTCGACTCCAAGCTCGCCAACTTCGAGGTCGTCCTCACCAAGACTCTCGGCTCGGTCGGCCGCGGCCGCGAGAAACTCCTCGGCACCGGCCAGGGCCTGGACGAGCAGGGCTACGAGGACCCCGACTTCACCGAGGCCCCGGAGCGCAGCCAGGACCCCGAGACGCTGCGCAGGCGCGCGGACGAATACGTGGACGCCAAGCTCGGCGCCTTCGAGGCGGTCCTGTCGAAGACCCTGCAGGCGGTCGGCCGCGGCCGGCAGAAGCTGCACGGCCGGGTCGCCACCGACGACCTCGGAGCCATGGATGCCGGCGGAGCCCCGGCGCTAGACAGCGACTCCGACTACCTGGCGGACCTCGCCGAGCCCGGCCGCCCGGCGGAAACTCCACCGGCCCCGGAGGACCCCGGCATCCAGTCCCCGCCGGTCCCGGCACCCACGGCCCCGCAGGGCATCCCGAGCCAGTCCGGATACGCCGCGCAGGCCGACCCGTACACGTATCAGCAGGGCACGTACCAGCAGGACCCGTACGCGCAGGACCAGTACCAGCAGGATCCGTACGGCTACCCGCAGCAGCCGTACCCGGGTCAGGACCAGCAGCAGGCCTACGACGGCCAGGGCCTGCCCTACGGCGACCCGCAGCAGCAGTACGCCGCACCACAGCCGCAGGGCTATGCGGGGACCGCCGCGTACGGATACCAGCAGGACCCCTACGGGTACCAGCAGGGCTACGACCGGACCGGCTATCCGGCACCGCAGGGCCAGGACGGCACCGGCGGGCAGGCGGGCCAGTCCGCCGAGGGGTCCGCGCTCGACGAGACCAGCCTGTTCGACACGAGCATGATCAGCGTCGACCAGCTCCGCGAGTACGAACAGGGCCGCTGAGCACACGCCATCGGGAGTTGATGCAGCGGATCGGGTCCTCGGACTCGGCCAGCGCGGCCGCCGGGAGAGGGTTCCCGTCACCGGATTGGGCCGACGGCGGCCGGTCAAGTATCCTGGCTCTTCGGTCGCGCTATGTCCGCGATCACGGCTGCCCGCCTCCGATGCGGACCGGCCGCCCCCAAGCCACCGAAGCCCCCGACTTCGACGACCGGAAGCAGGAAGACCCCTGAGCACGCGCCTCGACCACCGCAACCCCCTCGTGTTCGACACACACGAGCTGGGGAGGCGTCCGGGTGCGCTGCAGCGGGTGACCCGCACGGTCGACGCCCCCAAGGACCTCGGTCTGCAGGGCGTGATCGGCGTACCGGAGGGCGAGCCCGTCGAGCTCGACCTCCGGCTCGAGTCGGTCATGGAAGGGGTGCTCGTCACAGGCACCGCTCGTGCGCGGGTCACGGGGGAGTGCGTAAGGTGTCTGGAGCCGCTCGAGCGTGAGGTCGAAGCGGACTTCCAGGAGATGTACTCGTACCCGGACGCCGACGACCGGGGCCGCAGCAAGCAGGCGCGCTCCGACGACGACTCGGCCGACGACGAGGACGAGGACATCACCCCCCTCGAGGACGGACTTTTCGACCTCGAGCCGGTGCTGCGCGATGCGGTGGTGCTCGCACTGCCGATGCAGCCGGTGTGCCGGGAAGACTGTCCGGGCCTGTGCTCCACCTGTGGAGCGCGGCTCGCCGACGACCCGGACCACCACCACGACGCCGTCGACATCCGTTGGGCGGCACTGCAGGGACTCGCTGATTCGCTCCAGGACAGTGAGAAGGACGAGATGAGCGGCGAAGCGCCTGATTCCGCAAGCGCCGCCGAGAAGCAGGAGAAGTAGCCGTGGCTGTTCCGAAGCGGAAGATGTCGCGCAGCAACACGCGCCACCGCCGGTCGCAGTGGAAGGCTGCGGTCCCCACCCTGGTGGCGTGCGAGCGCTGCCAGGAGCCCAAGCAGCAGCACATCGCGTGCCCCGCTTGCGGCACCTACAACAAGCGCCAGGTCCTCGAGGTCTGAGCGGCTGGTGAGAGGCACTGTGTCCAGTCCCAAGAAGGCGGCTGACGCCAAGGCGGACCACGCCAAGAAGCAGGCGGAGAACACGGCCTCGTCCCACACGCTTCTGGAAGGGCGGCTCGGGTACCACCTCGAGTCCGCCCTTCTGGTGCGTGCACTGACCCACCGTTCGTACGCGTACGAGAACGGCGGCCTGCCCACCAACGAGCGTCTGGAGTTCCTCGGGGACTCCGTGCTCGGCCTGGTGGTCACGGACACGCTGTACCGCACCCACCCCGACCTTCCCGAAGGCCAGCTCGCCAAGTTGCGGGCCGCGGTGGTCAATTCGCGTGCGCTCGCCGAGGTGGGTCGTGGACTCGACCTCGGTGCCTTCATCCGGCTCGGCCGGGGCGAAGAGGGAACGGGCGGCCGGGACAAGGCCTCCATCCTCGCCGACACCCTGGAAGCGGTGATCGGTGCGGTCTATCTCGACCAGGGGCTCGGCGCGGCGTCGGAGCTCGTGCACCGGCTCTTCGACCCGCTGATCGAGGAGTCGTCCAACCTGGGTGCCGGTCTCGACTGGAAGACCAGCCTCCAGGAGCTCACCGCGACCGAGGGCCTCGGTGTGCCGGAGTACCTGGTCTCCGAGACCGGACCGGACCACGAGAAGACCTTCACCGCTGCTGCCCGCGTCGGAGGCGTCTCGTACGGCACCGGCACCGGCCGCAGCAAGAAGGAAGCGGAACAGCAGGCCGCGGAGTCCGCCTGGCGCGAGATCCGCGCCGCGGCGGACGAAAGGGCCAAGGCGGCTGAAGCCGTCGGTGCCGAGGAGGGGACGGCCGCCGACACCGCCCCCGACGCGGCCACGGCCTGACCTGGTCCGCGTACACGATCGCCCGTCCCGGGTACGGGGCGGGCGATCGTGCTCTGCCGCCACCCCGTCCGCCGCGCCATCACCGTCGCCGTCGCCACCGACTTCGACTTCGATTTCGACTTCCACGAGGAGAAACGTGCCCGAGCTGCCCGAGGTCGAGGTCGTCCGCCGGGGTCTCGAACGCTGGGCCGGCGGCCGTGTCGTCGCCGGCGTGCAGGTGCTGCATCCGCGGGCGGTACGCCGGCACGCCGCGGGCGGCGCAGACTTCGCGGCCCGGCTCACCGGTCACCGCATCGGGGTGGCCCGCCGGCGCGGCAAGTACCTCTGGCTGCCGCTCGCCGACGCTCCGTACTCCGTGCTCGCGCATCTCGGCATGAGCGGGCAGCTCCTGGTGCAGGCGCCGGACGTACCCGATGAGAAGCATCTGCGGGTACGGGTCACCTTTGCCGACGCCGACGGCACCGAGCTTCGCTTCGTCGACCAGCGCACCTTCGGCGGACTGTCGCTGCACGAGAACACCCCGGACGGCCTGCCCGACGTGATCGCCCACATCGCGCGCGACCCGCTGGACCCGCTCTTCGACGACGCCGCCTTCCACACGGCCCTGCGCGCCCGCCGCACCACCATCAAACGGGCCCTGCTCGACCAGTCACTGATCAGCGGCGTGGGCAACATCTACGCCGACGAGGCACTCTGGCGCTCCCGGCTGCACTACGACCGCCCCACGGGCACCTTCACCCGTCCCCGTACCGCCGAACTCCTCGGCCATGTACGGGAGGTGATGAACGCGGCGCTCGCCGTCGGCGGCACCAGCTTCGACAGCCTCTACGTCAATGTGAACGGCGAGTCCGGCTACTTCGAGCGATCCCTCGACGCCTACGGCCGCGAGGACGAGCCCTGCCGCCGCTGCGGCACCCCGATGCGCCGCCGCCCGTGGATGAACCGCTCCAGCTACTTCTGCCCCCGCTGTCAGCGCGCACCACGACCGACCACCCGCTGACGACCGCCGCGCGCGCCGCACGCTGATCGGCCCTGACCGGTCAGAAGCCGAAGAAGTGACGGGCCGGGTCCCTCACCTGCCGCCCTGTAATCGATCAACGCTGCGACCTGCCGCTTAGCTGTCGGCGGTTGTCAGCGTTGGTCGTCGTTGGGTCCCCTTCGACGGCCCGAGGACGGCCCAATAGTGTGTCGATCAGTCGCTGAGAGTCGACGATGTGCCGTGCCGAATGCCCCATGGTGGAGTGAGTGCGGTTGATCTAGGGTGCGGCCGTGGATATCGGGACGCTCATAGGCACCGGGCTTGGTGCAGTCGTAGGCGTTGGCTCAACGATGCTCGCCGATCGTGCACGCTGGAAGCGGGACGAGCTGACTCGACAACAGGAACTGAAACGTCAGCTCTACGGCGATTATCTGGTGGCGCTCACGCGAACACGTAATCAACTCAAGGATCTTGTCCGCCAGTCGAACCTCACTCCCGATGAACTCGCTCATCGAGCTGGTGAGCTGTATCGAGAAGGTGGCGCCTACGAGCTTCGTTACCAGATGGCAATCACCGCATCCCAACGGATCGTGGAGCCTTCCGACAATGCACTACGGAGACTTCGGGACGTACGAGACAAGATCCAGGAACACGCCCCAGGGACCCAAATAGATTCGGAGTTGGGCCGACTAATTGTCGCCATCAAGGGCCTTCGGGATGCGATGCGATCAGATCTGGGGACAGGCTAGCCGCAGACGTTCCCAACGTGCCCGGACACTATCCGTGTCGTCGGTGCACGTACGGCGAAGGTCGGTGGAGCGGGTTTGGGCTGGAGCTGCTTTGGGGTGAGTGATCATGGCCCCTTAAGCTGGCTGCGCGTCGGGCAGTCTTGTGGACCTGCCCGTTGTAGCTCGACGTCGGGGCCATGATCTTCGAGGCTCGCCCCAAAGTGGCTGCCTAAAGCCGTGGAGCCGACCGCCCCAGCCACGCGGGTATTTGTTCTTCCCTCTCCCCGAGCACGCTGGCGCGTCGACGGGCGCGGCCTGCCGGTGGCGAAGACATGGAGGCGGGCCGCGCCGCAAGGCGGCGCGCCCCCGCGCCGTGCGCGGGGGTCTTGATGAAGTAGAGAAACTCTGTCCGCATGGCTCTGCGGAGATCGACTCTGTCGAGTGTCAGGCTCCGCCGCTACGCTGGTGCGGGCCAGACGATGACGATGGGGAGTGCTCAGCGGATGGAGACGAAGTCGGCGCGGGTCGACCGCACGATTCGCGAATGGATCTCGACGGGCCAGTATCCGCCAGGGTCCAAGCTTCCGTCTGAGCGCAAGCTGATCGAAGAGCTCGACATCGGCCGGACCCAACTCCGCGTGGTGCTAGGACGTCTCGCCGTTGAGGGCATCGTGGAGGTTCACGGGCGGAGTTCGTACCGAGTGCCTGGACGTACTGCCTCGGTAGAGACGCCGGCCGAAGTAGCTCCCTGGAAGCTCCACGGTGAGCGCACGATCTACGACAACAAGTGGGTCACGCTCGGACTGGTCGACGTTGAGCCCCCCGGCGTGAAGCGCTTCGAGCATCACGTAGTGCGGCTGCATCACGTATCGATCGCCGCGGTCCTGGATGACCAGGACCGGGTTTTGATGCTCTGGCGCTACCGCTTCGTGCCCGACTCCTTCGGCTGGGAGCTGCCGGGCGGGATCGTGGACGAGGGCGAAGACCCCGCCGACGCTGCCGCTCGGGAAGTCGAAGAGGAAACCGGCTGGCGGCCTGACGGCCTCAAGCACGTGACCACGTATCAGCCCATGGTCGGCATGGTCGACTCACCGCATGAGATCTACGTTGGCCGTGGCGCCAAGTTGATCGGCGAACCGACAGACCTCGAAGAAGCGGGACACGTGGCGTGGGTGCCGCTGTCCGACGTTCCGGGCCTGATGGAGCGCGGGGAGCTTGTGGGATCTGGAACCCTCGTCGGGCTCTTGCACGTCTTGGCGTCCCGCAGTGATGGCCGCACTGCTACAGCCGTTGAGTGAGTTGTTCGATCCGGCGCCGGTGGCGGACTGAACCGGTGCGGCTTGCGATCAGCCGCGCCTGTTGAAGATGGTCGGCGGCTTGGTCGTACTCGCCGCGGGCAAGGTGGGCTTGGGCAAGGTCGCACCGGAGCCCCGCTGTTGCGCGGATGAATGTGGGATCCACGGCGTCGAGTGCGACGTACAGGCTGCCGACGGCATCGTCGTCACCGAGCAGCGAGAGCACGTTGCCCCGCCACCGGGTCAGGTGGCCTTCGTTCAGGAAGATGCTCAGCATGTCCGGGTCTCGCGCCTCTTCGCCCGAGGGCAGGCACCGCATTGCCTGATCAAGCGCTCGCCTGCAGTCGTCGGGCAACCCGGCCTTGGCGCAGATCTCCGCTTCTGCGGCGTACAGCCATGCGCGAAGTCGGGGAGAGAGCGCTGCCCTGCCGACACTCTGGGCATCTCTTATCAACTGGACGGCTACGGCCGGTCTTCCTGCATCGCAGAGAACGTACGCCTGCTCGGCGGTGGCATGCGCAAGGTACATGGGCGCATCGGCTTCCTTGGCGGCACGCTTCCCCAACTCGTAATGGCGCCAAGCCCGTTCCACCGCGCCGGCATCGAGTGCTTGCCAGGCCGCGAGCGTCGCCGCGCCAGCAAGTGCCTGCGCGACCGGCCGTCTCGTTTCGGGGAGCACGGCGAACGTGAGGGCGTCTTCGAGGGTGGAGAGATGCCCCGTCATCTGGTCGACAAGGCTGGCCGCGCCCATCTGCCGGTCGACGGTCCGCAGTAGCTCGGTCTGGTCCATGAAAGTCTTGACCATGGTGAGGCTGACGTTCTGAGCTGCGTCTATGCGGCTCACCAAGGCGTCGTACCCGTCGGCCTCCTGCGGTGGAGGACTGGCCTTCCGGCCGTGCAATTCGTCGTCGGTGATGCCCAGAAGCGCGCGGAGGATCTTGGCGTATCGCTCGCTGATCGGGCGTTTGCCGTTCTCCCACTCCGACACGTACACGCGAAGGCTGGCCGTGGAGGCAACGGTCATCAGGTGTTCGCGCGCGTGCCGCTCGATCTCGCGGATCAACCGTTCTTGTGACCACTGGCGCGCGTTCCTCGCCGCCCGGAGTCCGTTCGTCACGTGCACCGCCCTGCAGGTGAGTCATCAGCCGTAACAGCAGCATGCATCACAACGGTGCAGGTCGTCAGGGGTTAACCCAAACCCTAACTGGCTTGCTGTGAACCTCTGTTGGCTACCGGCCCGCTGGCGTGCGCGGTTGTCTAGAGGCGTTCCAGGAAGCCGAGTTGAGCGCCCATCACTGAGAGGGCCTTGACATCTGGTGCGCACCAGTCGCAATCTGGTGCGCACCAGATGATGTGAAGTCGCCGACGGCGCCCGCATCTCAGGCAGACAAACCACATACGGGAGCGGCGACCCACCGCCAAGTAGTCCGCCGCTCCCACCCCTCAGACAAGGGAGCTTCCATCATGCCTGCTACGCGTATCGATCGTCTGTCGGCTCCGCTCTCGCGTACCGAGGATGCGGTGGTCGTGTCCTCGCCGTGCATGGCGTGCGGGGCCGTGGTGTCCGGTTGGGCTTGGATCAACAGGGCTGGTGTCGGGGTGCTGATGCACCGCACGCTCTGGGGTTCTGAGGCGTGCCCGTCGGCAGCCCCGTTCGACTGGGCGACCGGCGTTGAGCTGTCCGCTCCGGTTGAGGCGGTGGCGGCATGACGATCACCAGCCTGGACTCGGTCCGCTCGGGCAATGAGCGGCTGCGTGGCGCGATGATCGCCGCGAACGTCACCATCGATGCACTGGCTGAGCGGGTCGGTATCGATCCGAAGAGCGTGGAGCGGTGGATCTCCAAGAACCGCACCCCGCACGCCCGGCACGCTGAGGCTGCCGCGAAGCTGCTGGGGGCGGATGCCTTTCACCTGTGGCCTGCGATGGGGGAGCGTCGGCGTTCGGTGCCGGTTCCTCAGGATGAGGTCGTTGCCGCCTATGCCACGCGGGCCACGGTCCCCATGGACGTATGGCGCCACGTTCTCGCCGGTGCCACGGTGTCGCTCGATCTCGTGCTGGCGAACCTGGTCTTCGTCGCCCATGTGGTCGGGGACTTACCCGAGTTGATCGCCGACAAGGCGGCTGCTGGCGTCCGGGTCCGCATCGTGATCCCGGAGCAGGCAACCGGTCGGGCCGGACAGATCGCTGACACGCTCGGGGCCCTGGCTGAGCTGCCGGGCGTGGAGATCGCTACGCACGCGGGCTTGATGTCGGATGTGCTGCGGGCCGATGACGACCTGTTGGTCTCCACTCCGGTCGACGGCCTGATTCCCTCACTCGCCCCGGTGCTGCACTTGCGTCGGTTGGGTCCGGCCCCGCTGACCGGGGGCTACCTGTCCAGTCTCGATCACCTCGTCATGAGCGCCGAACCCTACGGTTCCGCTCCGGTGACGCGCCTCCGGGCGGTGGGCGCATGAGCTACCGCGACGCCGACAACCCCTGGGCTCTGGACAAGCAGTTGAGCGATCGGATCGGCGCTTATCTGATCGGTCACGAAGACGAACCCCGTGACGCGTTCTATCGGACAGTGGACGACGCCCTGTTCGCGGAGGATTCGGCCCGGCTCCATGGTGCATACCCGCCCGTCGGGCACGGCTACGCGCGGGGTGACGCGTGACTGTCTTCCCAGTTTCTCCAGACGCGGTCGCCCCTCAGGCTTCCGCTATCGGCACCGACCCGATCACCTTCGCCGACCTCCTGCGTGTCGCCAATGACCCTGACTTCGACCGCTGGCGCGAACAGATCGGCCGCACCGGCGGCTGCTCCGACCCCATCCACCTGACCGGTTGGACGGTCACCAAGGACAAGACCACCGGCGAGACTCTGCATCGCTACTCGACTGAGGGGGAGCCGGGTGGACGGCTGCGGGTGGCATGTGGGAACCGGCGTGCCTCTCGTTGCCCATCCTGCGCCTGGACGTACGCGGGGGACACGTACCACCTGATCCGTGCGGGGCTTGCCGGAGACGACCGCCGCGACATCCCCGCCACGGTGCGCGAACATCCGCGGGTCTTCGCCACCCTCACCGCTCCGTCGTTCGGTCCGGTTCACAACCGCCCGGAGGCGGGCGTCTGCCGATGCGGTACCCGGCACCCTGAGAACGATTCAGTGCTCGGGACCGCCCTCGACCCGGCCACGTATGACTACGCCGGTGCCGTCCTCTTCAACAACCATGCCGGGGACTTGTGGCACCGCTTCGCGAACCGGCTCCGGCGAGAGATCGCCCAGCGTGCTGGGATCACGCAACGGGAGCTGAAGGAAACCGCCCGGCTGTCATACGGCAAAGTCGCTGAGTTCCAGAAGCGCGGAGCGATCCACTTTCATGCGGTGATCCGCATCGATGGTCCCGACGGCCCCGAAAATCCCCCTCCGCCCTGGGCCACGACCAACATGCTTACCGATGCGATCCGTGCTGCGGTCACCCACTCGTACACCACCGTCACGGCCCCGGCTGTGGGGGATGAGCCGTGCCGGCCGTTTCGCTGGGGCCGACAGCTCGACATCCGCCCGGTGAAGGCCTTCGGGGACGGCTCCGACATCACCGAACAGGCCGTGGCGTCCTACGTCGCCAAGTACGCCACCAAGGCGGCGGAGAGCACCGGCACCCTGGACCGTCGCATCGGAGAACTGTCCGAGCTCGACCGCCATCACGTGCCCGACCACACCCGCCGCCTCATTGAAGCGTGCAAGGTCCTCGACCCGCTCTATCCGGACCGCCGTCTGTGGGCTTGGGCTCACATGCTCGGCTTCCGCGGCCACTTCAGCTCGAAGTCCCGCCGGTACTCGACCACCCTCGGCGATCTCCGCCAGACCCGCGCCGACTATCGCGCCGCACAAGAACGCGCCGCCCTCGACCTCGACGACCGCGAACCGGACACCGTCTTGGTCCTCGCCGACTGGCAGTACGCCGGACACGGCCACACCCCGGGTGAATCCGCCCTCGCCGCGACGATCGCTCGGGATCTTCGACTCAACCGCGACACCGCGCGTGAAGCACTCGCCGATCTGGCAGCGAGGGACCCGGGGGAGTGGATATGAAGCGTCTCCTCCCCGACCGCTACCTGACGCCGATCGACCTCGCCGATCTTCTCGGAGTCCCTGTCGAGACCGTCTATCAGTGGCGGCGCAAGCGCACGGGGCCGCGCGGATTCCGCGTCGGTCGGCATCTCCGCTACGACCCCGAAGACGTCCGAGTCTGGGTCGCCCAACTCATGGAAGAGGCTGCCTGATGGCCGGACACATCCAAGACCGTTGGTACAAGGTCGAGCCCGGCCCCGACGGCAAGCCCGTAAAGGCCAAGACCGAGCGCTTTGGCATTGGGCTGCGCTACCGCGCTCGCTACGTCGGACCGGATGGCACCGAGAAATCCAAGAGCTTCCCAGACAAGCAGAAGCGCAGAGCCGAGACGTGGTTGAGCAACATCGAAGCCGACATGTCCCGTGGCGACTACATCGCTCCGGAGTCAGGCAAGGTCACCTTCGAGCAGTACGCGACCGCGTGGATGCGCACGCAGATGACCGACCCCGCAACGCGCGAATCCGTCGAGATGAGATTGCGGCTGCACGCGATCCCGCATATTGGCATGCGGCCAATGGGCTCCTTTAATCCGTCGCACCTGCGCCTTTGGATGCGAACGCTGGAGGACCGTGGACTTTCCGCGGCCTATCGACGGGGGATCTTCGCCCACGTGTCGACCGTGTTCACCTCGGCCGTGGAAGACCGGGTTATCCGGGCCAATCCGTGCAGTTCCCGCTCCGTCAAGCCGCCGCGGCTCGACCCGCGCAAGGTCAAGCCCTGGACTACGGAACGAGTGAGGGCGGTTCAGAACGCGCTGCCCGATCGGTACAGGGCTCTTGCCGATCCGGCGGCGGGGTGTGGGCTGAGGCAAGGGGAGGTCTTCGGCCTGGCTGTCGAAGATGTGGACTTCCTTGGCGGCGTTGTCCACGTCGTCCGGCAGGTGAAACTGCTGAGGAACCGGCCGGTGTTCGCGCCACCGAAGGGCGGCAAGGAGAGGGACGTACCGCTGCCGCAGTCCATCGGGTTCGCTTTGGCTGGCCACCTGACTCGTTTCCCGGCCGCTGAGGTGACGCTGCCCTGGAAGACCTTGGACGGTCCCCCGATTACGGCCACGCTGATCTTCCGGAGCCCTGAAGGCCTGCCACTCAACCGGAACCGCTTCAACGATCGTCAATGGCGCCCCGCCCTCGTCGCTGCCGGGGTGCCCACGGGGCGAGAGAACGGCATGCACGCGCTACGTCACTTCTACGCGTCCGTACTCCTCGACGCGGGGGAGAGCATCAAAGCGCTGAGTGAGTACCTGGGGCACCACGATCCGGGGTTCACGCTGCGCACGTACACGCACCTGATGCCGTCCAGTGAGACCAGGACCAGGGCCGCGGTGGATGCGGTCTTCGGTGATCCTGGGGATACGAATGACGGCCCCGACGCGGCCCAGATGCCCCTATAGGTCGCTGACCTGCGGGAATCTCAGAAGCCGAAGTCCTGGGTCCACCAAGGGCCGCCGGAGGCCATGTGGGTGCCGACGCCGAGGGTCTTGTAGTCGCAGTTGAGGATGTTCGCGCGGTGGCCCGGGCTGTTCATCCAGGAGTCCATGACGGACTGGGCGTTGGCCTGGCCGCGGGCGATGTTCTCGCCGCCGAGGTTGCTGATGCCGGCGTCCTTGGCGCGGTCCCAGGGGGTGTCGCCGTCCGGGTCGGTGTGGTCGAAGAAGCCGCGGGCGGCCATGTCCTTGCTGAAGTCGGCGGCGAGCGCGGCGAGATCGCCGTCCTGCCGGACCGGGCTGCAGCCGGCCTTGGCCCGCTCCTGGTTGACCAGGGCGAGCACCTGCGCCTCCTGGCTGCTCTGGCCGTCGCCCTGCGGAGCGGCGTTCTCGTTCTGCCGTTCCGTCTGCCGGGGTGCCGGGCTGCTGCTGCGCGGGCTCTGTTCCTTCGGCTTCTCCGCCTTGTCGGCCGAGGGCTTCTCGGACGGCTTCTGTGCGGGAGTGCGCGAAGGTTCCTCGGACGTCTTCGAAGGCTTCGGCGAGGAAGGAGAGGAGGAGGCCGGAGACGGGCGGTCGGAGTCCCGGCTCGCCGGTGGCTCGCTCCGCTCGGAGGGCCCGGACCCGCCCTGGGTCGCCAGGTCGGAGGGACCGTCGGCGGTCTGCACCTTGTCCGCGTCGCCGCCGCCGAGCGAGTAGTTGGGGGTGCCGGGCACCAGACCCGATGCGACCGCCACCGCGCCGAGCGCCGCGGCCGCCGAGACGCCGAGCAGGCCGGTCCTGACCGGGGCCGGGCCGCGCTTGCGGTGGCGGTGCGCACCCTTTGCGGATGCGTTCGACCGGGGCGCCGGACGGTCTCCCGCACCGGCGGGACCGGCATCGCTGCGTCGGTGGCGTCCCATCTCGTGGCCCTTCTCGTCCTCGACGTAAAACTGAATCCCAGGGTTGCTCACTCGAACGAGTGAGCCGCATTCGTCGCGACTGTACGCGAAGACGGGTGGGGGAGAAGTGCCCCGAGAGCAATTGGCCGGTTAGCTTTCCCACATGAACGAGGAAGTACGACTGGTCGCCTGGGTGCGCGGTGTGGTGCAGGGTGTGGGTTTTCGCTGGTTCACCAGGGCAAAGGCGCTGGAGATCGGCGGTCTCAGTGGCTTTGCTCTCAATCTGGCCGACGGGCGGGTGCAAGTGGTCGCCGAGGGGACCCGGGCCGGCTGTCAGCAGCTCCTGGACTGGCTCGAGCGGGGCGACACACCCGGCCGCGTCGACGGCGTCACCGAGATCTGGGACACACCGCGCGGCATCTACGACACCTTCACCATCCGCTGACGCCCGGAGCCCGGCCTCGCGCGGAGGGCCTCGGGCATGTGCCCAGGGCAGGTGTGCCGAGTGGAAACGCCCTGGTGGTTGCCAAGAACGGCTCCCCGTGCAAGGCTGCCGACAGCGCCATGATCTCTACGCCCCGGGGCTCCGATGTCAGGCCCGCCGGAGATATTGCCGCCGTGGGCCGCCGGACCGCCCACCGGTACGGGGCGTGATCGTGTTGACCGTCAAACTTTTTGGTGAGACGCTGAGAGTCCCCGCGCACCCTAGCTGTTTGGCATGTGGGAACGGCAGTCACAACAAGCAGTGCCATTCAACGCGGGTGCTTCCCTCACGACCCACACCGCTTCGGTCGGTCACTCATTGTGGAGGACCATCCATCATGGCAAAGGCGCTTCTCGGTTACGTCGGCGGTTCCGACCCGCGACTCCTCGCCGAGATGCGACGGCTGCAGCAGCGCGTCCAGGACCTGGAGTCCGAGCTCGTACGGATCCAGGCGGAGAACGACGCGCTGGCTACTGCTGCCGCATCGCACACCGGCGACTCGCTCCTGGAGAGCATCGACGTACCCCAGGCGGAGCCTGCGCTCACCTGACCCGAGCCCACAAGGCGACGGTCGGGCCGCCCACCTCAGCCGCTCGATCAAGATCTGAATCGAAGATCTGCAAGGGACGCTTCGGCGTCCCTTTTCTTTTGTGCCGCTGCTGCCCTGGTCTCGGCCCTCCCGAACGCCCGTTGTCTACGTCTGATGTGCCCTCCATCTTCCCTGGCGAAACCGGGAGTTGGGTGGCCGGGCGCCTTCCGTACGACCCGAGGCGACGGCACTTGGGCGACTCGGGGCGGGTACGGGAGCACCGGCGCCCCCACGCTCGCGGCCATCGAGGCAGTAGAGTCCGGGGGCGTGCATCTCAAGGCCATGACCCTGCGCGGGTTCAAATCCTTCGCCTCGGCGACGACGCTGCGGTTCGAACCGGGCATCACCTGTGTCGTCGGGCCCAACGGTTCCGGCAAGTCCAACGTCGTGGACGCGCTGTCCTGGGTCATGGGCGAGCAGGGCGCCAAGTCGCTGCGCGGCGGCAAGATGGAGGACGTCATCTTCGCCGGCACGACCGGGCGCCCGCCGCTCGGCCGCGCCGAGGTCTCGCTCACCATCGACAACTCCGACGGCGTGCTGCCCATCGAGTACGCCGAGGTCACCATCACGCGGATCATGTTCCGCAACGGCGGCAGCGAGTACCAGATCAACGGCGACACCTGCCGGCTGCTCGACATCCAGGAGCTGCTCTCCGACTCCGGCATCGGCCGTGAGATGCACGTCATCGTCGGTCAGGGCCAGCTGGACTCCGTGCTGCACGCCGATCCGACCGGGCGGCGGGCCTTCATCGAGGAGGCCGCCGGCGTACTCAAGCACCGCAAGCGCAAGGAGAAGGCGCTGCGGAAGCTGGACGCGATGGGGGCGAACCTCGCCCGGGTGCAGGACCTCACCGACGAACTGCGGCGCCAGCTCAAGCCGTTGGGCCGGCAGGCCGCGGTGGCGCGGCGCGCGGCGGTGATCCAGGCGGATCTGCGCGACGCACGGCTGCGGCTGCTCGCCGACGATCTGGTGCGGCTCAAGGAGGCGCTGCGTACCGAGGTCGCCGACGAGGCCGAGCTGAAGCGGCGCAAGGAGGGCGCGGAGGCGGAGCTCAAGGCGGCGCTCGGCCGCGAGGCGGAGCTCGAGGGCGAGGTGCGCAGGCTCACTCCGCGTCTGCAGCAGGCGCAGCAGACCTTCTACGAGCTGTCGCAGCTCGCCGAGCGGGTGCGCGGCACCGTCAGCCTCGCCGACGCCCGGGTGAAGAGCGCCACCGCCGCACCGGCCGACGAGCGGCGTGGTCGTGACCCGGAGGACCTGGAGCGGGAGGCCGCCCGGATCCGCGAGCAGGAGGCGGAGCTGGAGGCGGCCCTCGAGGCGGCCGAGCGGGCCCTGGAGGACACCGTCGCCCACCGGGCCGATCTGGAACGGGAGTTGGCGCACGAGGAGCGGCGGCTCAAGGACGTGGCACGGGCGATCGCCGATCGGCGCGAGGGGCTGGCCCGGCTCGGCGGTCAGGTCAATGCGGCCCGCGGCCGGGCGGCTTCCGCACAGGCCGAGATCGACCGCCTGGCGGCCGCCCGTGACGAGTCCGCGGAGCGTGCGGCCGCAGCCCAGGAGGAGTACGAGCAGCTGCAGGCGGAGGTCGAGGGGCTCGACGCCTCGGACGGCGATCTCGGGGAGCAGCACGAGGCGGCCCGTGCCCGGCTCGCCGAGGCCGAGTCGGCCCTCACCGAGGCGCGGGAGGCGGCGACCGCCGCGGAACGCCGGCGGGCGGCGACCGCCGCGCGGCACGAGGCGCTGGCCCTCGGGCTGCGGCGCAAGGACGGCACCGGAGCGCTGCTCGCCGCGAAGGACCGCCTCGCCGGACTGCTCGGCCCCGCCTCCGAACTCCTCGACGTGTCACCGGGATACGAGATTCCGGTGGCCGCCGCACTCGGAGTCGCCGCCGACGCGGTCACCGTACAGAACCCGGCCACCGCGGCGGAGGCGATCCGGCTGCTGCGCAAACAGGATGCGGGCCGCTCGGCGCTGCTGCTCGCGGGAGCTCCCGAACCGGAGCCGCTGCAAGGGTCCGCAGGTGACGATCCACGGTCCGCTGCCTCGCTGGTGCGGGCGCCCGATGACCTGATGCCGGCCGTGCGCCGGCTGCTGCGCGGCGTGGTCGTGGTCGGCACGCTCGAGGACGCCGAGGATCTGGTCTACGCGCACCCCGAGTTGACCGCGGTGACGGCCGAGGGCGACGTGCTCGGTGCGCACTTCGCACAGGGCGGTTCGGCGGGGGCGCCGAGTCTGCTCGAGGTGCAGGCCTCGGTGGACGAGGCCGCGGCGGAGCTCGAGGAACTGGCCGTACGCTGCGAGGAGTTGGCCGCGCAGCAGGAGGCGGCGGGGGAGCGGCGCACCCGGTGTGCCGCCCTCGTCGAGGAGCTCGGGGAGCGGCGGCGGGAGGCGGACCGGGCGAAGTCGGCCGTGTCGCAGCAGCTCGGGCGGCTCGCGGGGCAGGCGCGCGGAGCGGCCGGTGAGGCCGAGCGCGCCGCG
>NZ_QUAK01000001.1 GCF_003429565.1 Streptomyces triticagri | reverse complement strand
GCTTCGGCCCTTCCCCCGACCCCGGCGGCGGCACCCGCACCTGGACCACCCTCCCCAACACCCCACCCGCCACCACCTGGTGATCCCACGCCCCGCGACGTCGGACCGGAACCATTTCTGATCCCCACCGCACGTGGCTGGTTGTCGCTCGGTTCCGCTGCGGGGGCAGTTGTCCGCCTCTTGTCGGAACCGAACGACCACCTCGTGCCGGTGCTCGTGCCGTGCGTGCGCGGGGGTGGACCGGAGACGGAATCCTGCCGGCCGCGAAGCAACTCGGCATCGACCCGGGGATGTGGGCTGTGTCGGCGCCGCCGCCCGGACTGTCAATGAAGGTTGACGTGAGCGATTCTGTCAATTTACATTGACAGAGTGGAGAATCAAGTACTGCTCGCCTGCGGGCTGGCTGCCGGACCTCTCTTCACCGTCGCGTACCTGGTGGAGGGCGCCCGCCGGGTGGACTACAAGCCCTTCCGCCACCCCGTCAGTTCGCTCGCCCTCGGCCCCGGCGGGTGGGCGCAGACCGTCAACTTCCTCTGCGCAGGGCTGCTGTCGCTGCTCTTCGCCGTGGGCCTGTGGCGTTCCGGGCCCTCCCACTGGGGCGCTCTGCTGATCGGCGTATGGGCGGTCGCCGGTCTGATGTGCGCGGGCGCCTTCCGTACGGATCCGGTGAGCGGCTATCCGGTCGGCACCCCGGATCAGCTGCAACAGCCCACCCGCCCCGGGACTCTGCACGACCTGTTGTCCCTGGCCGGATTCCTCGCCCTCGCCGTAGCCTGTTTCGTCTTCGCCGCGTCCGGCTCGCTGGGCTGGACCCTCTACTCGATCGTCAGCGGCGTGCTCTTCGCCGCCACGATGGTGCTGGCGAGCGTCGCCTTCAGCCAGCACCCACGCTGGGTGGGCCTGGGGGGACTGATCCAGCGCATCGCCATCACGATCGCCTGGACCTGGCAGACCCTCCTCGCCGCACGCCTGCTGTTCACCTGACGAGGCGATGAATTGCCCCGACCCCCGGACCCCCCGAGCCCGAGCAGCTGTGACGCAGACTTCAGGTCGACGCCCGCCGTCAAGAACACCCCGGTGGTGAAGTGGATGGCGATTCCGATTCCGTGCAGAACGTGGCAGTGAAGGTGCCGTGCGGGTGGGGGAGCACGTCCCGAGCCGCTCGAGGGGTGGAAGAGCAGTCCGGACCCGCTTGTCCGGAAGAGGGAATTCATGGAGTGCCATACGGTGCCTTGATGTCCGCTTTCATACAGCAACTGCCCGCACTGCTCGGCGTATTGATCGGCGCGCTCGGTTCTTACGTGGTGGTCATGCGGGGCGACGATGCCCGGTTCCGTCGTGAGCAGGCGGCGCGGCGCGAGGATCGTCGACTGGCGGCTTACGCGGAGTTCGCCAGGTCCCTGAGGGCGTCCGTCAGCACGATGTTCAGAGCTGCTGCCCAGCTGGGCAATGATCCGCATCCTCATCCGCTGCCCGTGGAAGAGGCGGCCGTGCGACTGGGGGAGGCGTCCGAAGCTCGTGATCTCGCATGGGAGTCAGTGCTGCTGCTCGGGTCACCGGCGGTTGTGGATGCGGCGAGGGAGTGGGCCGCGGCTGTCGCCGAGATGGAGCGGGCGGTGCGGGCCGAGCGGCACGACCCGGAGGGATGGACGACGCTGGTCGCGAAACAACGCATCGGGCGTGAGCGGTTCTACGCGACGGCCCGTCGCGACGTCGCCCTCCCGGCAGGGCACTCGGGCCGATGGCAGACCCGCCCCCGCCCGGAGCACGATGCCGCCTGACGCCCTCGCCCCTTCTGTGGCCCTCGTATGCGGCACCCGTGCCCCCTCCGTCGAACTGTGCCCTTCGTATGCGGCACACGTGCCCCCTCCGTCGAAGCGAGGAGGGCCGGGCCCTCGCCCAACACACCCCGGAACACACGAGATCGCCGTCAGTGCGCGCCGCCCAGCAGACGGCGCGCCAGGCGGCGGACGTCCGAGTCCATGCGGCTCTTCGACGGGTGGGCCCAGCGGCCGTAGTCGATGTGCACAACGAGGTTGTCCTTGCGGACGGTCAGCTCGTGCCGGCGGTGCAGGTCGCCCGTGCGCTCGAAGGTGAAGCTGTCCCGGTCGATCCGGGCCGCGTCGCCGAGGCCGGAGACCTTGGCACCGTCCTCGGCGGCGAGCTCGGACTCGGCGACATCCTGCGCGTCGTCCCCCGTCAGCGGCGAGTCCGGCAGCGCCGAGACGCGGACGGCCAGGCTCGGCGACCCATCCGCCTCCGTGGACCACTCACAGCCCGTGACACGGCCGTCCGCGCCGCCCTTGGGCGTGGTGTCCTGCGCCTTCGCGCCCGGCAGCAGCCCGGCCGCCTCACCCCGCAGCCGTTCGCAGGCGGGCTCCACCTCCGTCGTCCTGCCGCCGGCCGGTTTCGCGAGCCGCCGCGCGGACGCGGACACGTCGGCACCGAGGTGCGCAAGGACGTCCGCCGCCGCCAGCTCGGCCGCCGCCTCGACCCGGTGCCGGGGCGGCACTTCACCTCGCTTGTAGGCCACCGGTGCATCGGTACGGGCCCTGACCTTCACCACCACATTGCGGTGCCGTGCTGCGACAAGGGCCTCCGATCCCTTGTCGTCCGCCGACCCGAACACGCTCGCCTTCGCCTCGTCGCCCAGGCCGTCGAGGGGTGACGGGGCACCGAGCGGCCAGTGCTCCCCGGAGGCGTCGTCCTCCCGGTCGGCCTTCGACCCGATCTTCCGGTACGCCTCCTCGGCCACCGCGACCGCCGGCGCCGGACTGCGCGAACCCGCCTTCCGCGACAGTCCGCCCTGCCCGTCCCCGCCGGGCTGGTGGGCGGTCACCTGCACGCTGAGGGACCGGTCCGCGTGCCGCGGCGCGAACTGCTCCTGCCACACACAGCTGAGCGGCGGCGGCATGCCCTTGCGGTACACCCGCATCGCCCGCAGCGCGGCGGTGGATGTCGCCTCGCAGGCGTCGGAGACGGCGTCGGGACGCACGTCGCTCCTGCGCCAGCCGCGCTTCTGCACCTCGATGCCGTCCTCCGACGGCATCGGCTCGGCCGTGTAGCGCCGCGTGTCACCGCCCGAGGACGGCAGCCGGTACGCGACCAGGTGCGTCGCCTCGTCGGGATCGCCGCTGTCACGGTCGACATAGAGGTGCTTGTCGTCCCAGGCCACGGCCGGCGGCATGCCGGCGCTCAGCTCCGCGATCCGCCCGACGGTGCGCTCCCGACCGTCCCGCATCCCGTACGTCACCAGCCAGGCCGCAGACCGTCCCCCGGTGTCCTGTATCCGCCGTACGGCCAGCAGTCTGTCCTTCCACACCCCGAGCGCCTGCGCCCGGCCGGCCGGCAGCCTCCAGCGCACCTTCCCGGTACGCAGGTCGTACGCGGACTGCCCGGCGCCCGGGCGGTCGTCCATGACGAGGGTGTCCCCCTGGACGTACGGGCCCCCACCTTGCCGTCCGTCGACGCCGGAGGAGCCGTCGAGCTGCTTGCCGAACGTGCGCACAGGTCTGCCCGCGGCGTCGTAGGTCTGGATGAGGCGGTGACCCTCGCGGGTGATGTCCAGGACCACCGGGTCGTCCGAGACGATGCCGTTCATCCGGTCGCCGCCGCGCCCGGCCTCGGTGTGCCAGACGGGCTTGTCGTCCGCGCCCTCGTACAGCGCGAAGTGCGCCTGTGTGCTGTCACCGGGCGGCACCCAGTCCGGTGCGACGTCCCTCGCCTCGGCCGCCGGGGCGTAGTGGACGGCGAGATGGCGGCCGTTGTGGACGGCCTGGTGCGCGCAGGCCTCGTCCTGCTCGAGCCGGGTGCCAAGGGACTTGCCGTCGCGCGGGCGGTACTGCCCGACGCCGTGGCAGTCGCGGGTCACGGTGAGGGCCTCGTCCCCGATGCTGAGGGATGCGGGGCCTATGTCGCTCAACCGGCCGACGTGCTTTGCCCACTTGACCTTTCCGTCCGCCAGGTCGACGACGCCCGCGTACGTGCAGTCGTCCTCGTTCCTCTCGGTGGCCAGCATCAGGCCGCCGAGGCCGGCACTGTTGGTCCCGGCGGACAGGGCGCAGACGCCGGACGTACCCTCGGGCGGCTTCAGCGTCCACCGCTTCTTGCCCGTACGCGTGTCGTAACCGCGCAGCTGTGTGCCCTGCTGCCGGGCGATGATGCCGTCGGCGCTCCACCCGGTGCCGCCCTGGGAGTGCGATGCCTCCGGCACCCGGGTCTCCCACGCCGGCTCGAGCTTCTTCGGCCGGGTGAGCGCGCGTTTGTCCTTGCCGTCGCCGTCGCCCCCGCCGGTGCAGCCTGTGCCGGCGAGCAGTGCGCCGAGCAGGGTGAGGGCGGCGGCCACTCTGATGCGCGTACGTGCGCGACGAGTCATGGATGAAGTCCCCCCGACTTCCCGGATCTCCCCGTCCCCGCCCAGACCTCTTGGCCGCCGGGGTCCCCGGGTGTCCCCGGGTCTCTCCGGGTCTCTCCGGGTCTCCCCGACCGAGGCTACTGAGCTCCGAGCCTCGAGGGTCAACGTCTTTCGGCCGACGCCGAAAGCCTCGTCGGACGGCCGCGCACGTGCGAGTGCCGCCCGCGCATGTGCGCGGACATGGAGCCCTCGGATACGGAGCCCTCGATCAACGGCCTCGTGAACTCCCGCTGTGTGACTGGCTGTTGACGGACAATGTGGCTGTGACCGTGACTGTGGCTGTGCACGGGAGGAGCGGAGACGGAATCCGTCGACGGGACTGCCTCCGGCCCACAGCACGGGAAGTAGCTTGCTGCGCACCTCGGGGACGGACATGCGAATCGAAGCCACCGCCGGACTCCGGCTCTCCCACTACCTCGGCAGCGGACAGCAGTTCGGATCCGAGGTGCACCTCTACGCCGTGCAGACGGCCATGGTGCGGCGCCCCGAGCACGGATCACGCACCGGCCGGGCACAATGCGCCACCTGCGGTGACTGGGTGGCCTTCCGGCTGCGCAGCGTGGCTCTGACGCGGCGTCGCAAGTACCTGGCGGGCGCGTCGGCGCTCGTGTCGGTCGCCGTCGCGGTGCTGGTGCTCACGTATCTGATCCGGTCGGACATGCAGGATGTGGGGCCGTCCTCGTGGGCTGCGCTCGGACTGTTGCTCGTCGGCGCATGTGCCGTCCTGGCCGCGCTGACGGGCGCCTTTCTGGCCGCCGCCGAGGACGGCTGTACGAGAGTCCGGAACCAGCCGCGCGACGTGCGCAGCAAGCACATGTTCAAGCCTCCGCAGATCCGCCGCGCCGTGCGCCGGCCCGGCGGCCCGGACGCCACCGCCCACCTGGACGTCGAGTTCGACGACTGACGGGGGGCGGGTGGCGCCGATTCCCCTTCCTCACCCGTCCTCACCCGGGCAGTTCGCCCGCGTACGTGCCGAAGGACCACTTGTTGCCCTCCGGGTCCACGATGGCGAACTCGCGGCTGCCGTAGGGCTGGTCCGCGATCTCGCGGATGACCTTGGCGCCGGCCGCCTTCACCCGCTCGTAGAGGGCGTCGACCTGGGCCGTGACGACGTACGCGCCCGCCGTGCCGGGCGGCGTGGACCAGCCGTCCTCCTTGTACGAGCCGAGCATGATGCCGCCGCCCTCGGGCCAGTCGAGCTGGGCGTGGGCGACCAGGCCGCCGTCCTCGTAGACGGCGGTGCGGGTGAAGCCGACCGTGTCGACGAGGAAGTCGATCAGGGCGGCGGCGTCGTTCGCCTGGAGGGTGTGCCAGACGCTCGGCTTGCGGGTCTGGGTCTGGGTCTGCGTCTGGTTCTGAGTGTTGGTGTGGGTGTTCGTGTGGGTCTGCTGCTCGTTGGTGTCCATGGGACTCACTCTGTGCCGTTCAGATGCCCCCCGGCTTGGATATTCCGGCACTCCTCGGCGAGCCAGGCGGTCGGGCTCAGGTCGGTGTACTGGTGGAAGTCCCGTACCAGGTGGGAGTGGTCGTAGTAGCCGCAGTCGGCGGCCACTCCCGCCAGGTCGGGCTGGGTGCCGGCGGCCACCGTGCGCACGATCCGGGCCTTCGCCCGATCGAAGCGCATCAGGCGGGCGGCCTGCTTCGGGGTGATGCCGGTCTCGGCGCGGAAGAGGGCGGTGAGCCGGCGCTCACTGAGCGCCACGTGCCGCGCAAGGCCGCCGACCGAGCCCGCGCCGTGGTGCCGGGCCAGCCAGGCCCAGGCCCCGGCGACCTCGGGGCGTACGCCGTCCGCCTCCTCGCCGCGCGCCGCCTGCCGCCGCAGATAGCCGCCCAGCAGGTCGAACCGCTCGGGCCAGGACGGCGCCTCCCGCAGCCGCTCCCGTACCTCCGCACCCGCCCGGCCGAGCACGTCCGCACCGTCCGTGACCACCTGCCCGCTCAGCTCGGCCGCCGGCACCCCGAACAGTGCCCGCGCGGCGAGCGGATGCACCGCGAGCTGCACGCCCGACTCCTGCACGGCCTGCTCGATGTACGCCGGGGACTGGTGCAGGCCACCCAGCACGATCCCGGTGCGGAAGGCGTCCGCGCCACGGGCCTGCTCCGGCGTGAGACCACTGATCACCGGGCCGTCCAGCGAGAAGACCACGGTCAGATACGGGGACGGCAGGCCCCGGTGCAGCACGGGCTGCTGCCCGGCGGCGCGGTATCCGACGGCGGACACCACCATGCCGTCGAGCCCCGGCGCCATCCGTACGAACTCCCGGCTGCTCGGGGCGGCGGCGGGGGCCTCTGCGGCGGCTGCGGCGGCCGCGGCGGCTGCGGTGGTGCCCATACGTCGAGTATGCGCCGTGTGCCGCGGCGGGTCGCGGCAGGTTGCGGCAGTTCGCGGCACACGGCGGACAGGACCTACGCCTGCGGCTTGAGACGGTGCGCTACGGCTTCATGCAGTGCGCTACGGCTTCAGCTTGTGGACGTTCGCCGTACTGCAGTTGCAGTCCTTGTGCTGGGACTCCTGGATCGCGTACACGGGGCTCTGTTTGAGCGCCGTACCGGTGCTGGAGGCCCACTTGCCCCACTCACCGTCCACCTTGATCCGTACGTAGGCGTGGCCCTGGCAGTTGCCGCCGCTCCTCTTGGTCGTGGCCTTGTGCTTGGTGACGGTGGCCGTGTACTTGGTGTCCTTGGAGCAGTCCCGATACCAGTAGTCGGTGGTGGCCGACGCGGGCGCGGCGGCGAACACGGTCGCCGCCATGGCCGCGGTCACCACGGCGACTGTGTACTTGGTCCGGGTGGGCTTCCTGGACTTCATGGGCTCCATGGGCTTCTCCCCGTTTCCTTGATGTGTTGATGCGTTGATGCGTTGATGCCTCGAATGCGACATGAGCATCGCCGGGCGGGGGACCGGCCGACCAGACCTTTCAGGGAAGCCTGAAACCCGCAGGTGACCGCGGGGGAGGCACGTGCTCCGGATGGATCCGTACATCGGTCCGTACATCGATCCATTGCCGCGATGAGTTCGGCCGCCTCTGCCAGTCTTCACCTGAGTCGCTCCGCCTTCACCTGAGTCGCTCCGCACTCACTTCGCACCCACTGCATTCGGAGACAAACCGATGTCCGACACCACCTGCCACATGTCGATCTCGCTCGACGGCTTCGTCGCCGGACCCGAGCAGAGCCGGGACGATCCGCTCGGCAAGCGCGGCAAAGAGCTGCACGGCTGGCACATCGGCGACCCGCGCGCGACCGAAGCCGACGCGACGGCCAACAGCTGGCTGATGCGCCCGCGCGGTGCCTACGTGATGGGTCGCAACATGTTCGGGCCGATCCGAGGCGAGTGGGACGAGACCTGGGACGGATGGTGGGGAGCCGAACCCCCGTACCACGCCCCGGTCTTCGTACTCACCCATTACGCCCACGAGCCGATCGAGATGAAGGGCGGCACCACCTTCCACTTCGTCACCGGGGGCTTCGACGCCGCGTACGCGCAGGCGCTCGAGGCCGCCGACGGCAAGGGCGTGGACATCGCCGGCGGCGCCTCGGCGGTGCGACAGGCGCTCCGCGCCGGCGTGATCGACGAACTCACCCTCGACATCGCCCCCGTCCTGCTCGGCAGCGGCGAGCGGATCTTCGACGGCATCGACACCTTCGACTTCGATCCCGTCGAGACCCTCCACTCGCCCCTGTCCACCCACATCCGCTACCGCAGACGCGCGACCGACGCCGAAACCTGAGCAGGGGCAACCGCTGCGCGCATCGTGTTGACCGCGTGCGGGAGCCAGTGCTGGAGTCGGCACGTGGACAGCACCCCCGCCAACCGGCGGCTCTGGAACCGGATCAGCAGTGCCTACCAGCGCGAGCACGACCCGCAGATCGGTGCCGCACCCCGACTGTGGGGCATGTACTCCACCCCCGACGCGCACCTGCACGCCGTGGGCGACGTCACCGGCAGGCGAGTCCTCGAACTCGGCTGCGGCGCAGGCCAGTGGTCCAGGGCGCTCGCCGCCGAGGGCGCCACCGTGGTCGGACTCGACCTGTCCGAAGCCCAACTTGCCGCAGCGGGCCGGGCGATGGGCGCGGCCCGCTACCCGCTGGTGCAGGGCGCCGCCGAACAACTCCCCTTCGCCGCCGACAGCTTCGACCTGGTCTTCTGCGACTTCGGCGGACTCAGCTGGGCGCCCCCGCGGCTGGCCGTCCCACAGGCCGCGCGCGTCCTGCGCCGAGGCGGGCGCCTCGTCTTCAACGTCGCCAGCCCATGGTTCGAAGCCTGCTACGACGAACCCGCCGACCGCGTGACCACGACGCTGCAACAGGACTACTTCGGCCTGAACACCATCGCCGAGGGAGACGGCGCGACCAGCTTCCAACTCACCTACGGCGACTGGGTCAGGGTCCTGCGCGGCGCAGGGCTCATCATCGACGACCTCATCGAGCCGCGCCCCGACCCCACAACCCCCAACGGCTACAACAGAACCGACCCACCCGACTGGGCCCACCACTGGCCCGCAGAACTCCTCTGGACGACCCACAAGCCGTGAGCGTCGGGGCGCCCACCGAGGGCCGAGGGAGCGTAACGCGGCGGGCGTACCTGGGTCTTGGACGTCCCACCCGGATGGGGAGGGGGCGATGAAACTGCTGTCGGCGTCCGGCGGGACCTTTGCGGGGATCACCGGTGAGGAGATGCTCGCGATCTCATCGCAACGCACTCGTACTGCGTCCGGACGCGTCCGGCGCCGCCTCCCGGATGACCGCCGTCAGTCGAGGCAGAACTCGTTGCCCTCGATGTCCTGCATCACGATGCAGGACTCGTTCTCCTCATCGGCAAGCATCGTCCGCACATGGACCGCCCCGAGCGCGACGAGCCGCGCGCATTCCGCCTCGAGCGTGGCCAGCCGCTCCTCGCCCACGAGCCCGATACCGGCCCGCACATCGAGATGCAGCCGGTTCTTGACGACCTTCCCCTCGGGAACACGCTGGAACAGCAGCCGCGGGCCCGCCCCGGACGGATCGCTGCACGCGAAGTAGACCTCCCGGTCCTCGGCCGGCAGCGAGCGATCGTACTCCTCCCACGTGGCAAACCCCTCCGGAGTCGGAGGCAGCACGTACCCCAGCACCTCACACCAGAATCCGGCGAGCCGCGTCGGGTCCGCACAGTCGAAGGTCACCTGCACCTGCTTGATCTTTGACATCGGCGGACCATAACAGGGGCACGGCGCAAGGGGTAAGGCGACAGGGGTACGGCCCCGTGCGACTGCCTGGGCAGAGGACTGTTGGACATCGCAGTCCGCGTCGACCACGATGATGGCCGTGTCGGAGCCCCGTGGCGTCCACGTAGTCGAATACGACCCGAGCTGGCCCCAGCGGGCCGCAATCGCCATCGATGCTCTCCGAACAGCGGCACCTGGGCTGTTCGTGGAGATCGAGCACATCGGCTCGACAGCGGTCCCGGGCCTGGCAGCCAAGCCCGTCATCGACTTGATGGCCGCTGTCCGCGACCTCACGCACGCCGTACCCCACCAGGCGGCGCTCGCCGGCCTCGGCTTCCGACCGCATGACAACGGGATGACTGACCGCCTGGTGTACGTCCGAGCGGACGACGGGGTGCGCAGCCACATCCTGCACGTGGTGGCCATGGAGAGCTGGGCCACCCGGAACCAGCGAATCCTCCGGGACCACTTGCGCGCCCATCCCGAGGACGCGACCCGATACGCACAGCTCAAGTGGGCGATCGCCGCCGCTGGTACGGGTGCGGGCGAATACTCGCGAGCCAAGACCGAGCTCGTGCAAGAACTCACCGATCGCGCTCGCGCCCGACTCGGTCTGCCATCTGTACCCGTATGGGAGAAACGGTGATCTAGTCACCAACCAGCCCTTCAAGCCGGGCTGCCTCCTACGGCGTCGTCGACACCACTTCCGCCTTCTGCCTACCGTCCGCGGTCTACACGACTCACCCAGCGTGGGCGCAGTCGGCTCTTGCGTGACAGCGGCATCCCCCCTAGCGTCATAAATTGCATTTGCGAACGATTGGCGTTCGCGACGAACTGAGCGCGCTGGGGGACGTGTCGTGGCACTGATGATGGTGTTGGCTGCGGTGTGGTGTCTGGTGCAGTTGTTGGTGTTGTCGGCGCCGGTGCGGGTGGTGCGTTGGTCGACGGTGTTGGTGGCGTTCGGGGTGGGGGTTTATGCGTGTGGTGTGGTGTCGGTGTTGCTGGAGGTGGGGTGGGCGCGGGAGTTGGCGGTGCGGGGTTTGCATCGGGGGCCGTCGGAGTTGGCGCAGGCGACGTGGGTGGCGGCGCCGGTGGTGGAGGAGCTGGTGAAGGTTGCGCCGTTGGTGGTGGCGGGGTGGGTGTTGCGGCGGCGTGTGCAGTGGGGGTTGAGCGATTTCGCGGTGTTGGGGGCGTCGGTCGGGACGGGTTTCGGGCTGTTGGAGTCGGTGTTGTCGTTCGCGGAGCGGGCGCACAAGTCTAAGCCGGATGACGGGGGTTGGGTCCTTGCGCAGTCCATTTTCAGCAATGCCTTCATCCCTGATCCGGGTCGCATTCTGACCAGTCTTTTTCCTGCTCCGAACGGGGTCTCGGACTGGAGTGAGGCGCAGTTCCCGCCGGGGATTCATCTCGTCTACGGGGTGCTGGGCGGGCTCGGTGTGGGGTTGGTGGTGTGTGGGGGGTGGTGGGTGTGGCGGGTGTGTGGGCTGGTTCCGTTGGTGGCGGCGTGGGCGGCTCACTGGGTGAACAACCTTGCAGCTGCGAACAAGGATGCAGAGTGGGCGAAGCCGTGGGCGGAGGACATTCATCAGGAGTGGGGGATCTGGATCGCGCTGGGGGTGCTGGTGGGTGCGGCGGTGGTGGATGTGGGCCGGCGGCGCCGGGGGCGGGCGCTGCTGCCGGAGACGCTGCTGGCCGGTGAGCGGGCGGTCCCCGGCGCGGGCTCGTCCGGTGGTTCACCGTTGCTGTCGTACGCCCTGATCAAGCCCCCGTACACCTGGTTCATCGCGTCCGGCTATGCGCGTATGCGGCGGGCGTTGCATATGGCCGCGGGCCATCCGCGTACCGATCCGGCCCGTATCGCGCGGCTGCGTGAGCAGGTCGCCGAACGGACCCGCACGATCGAGGAGACGAGTGATCCCGCTCGTTGGCGGGGTCTGTCCCAACTGGCCCTGATCCGCGAGGCTTTGGCTGCCCGTGCGCGTCTGCCGTGGCACGAGAAGGTGTTCCTGGGCGCCTCGTTGGTGGTCGTGCTGCCCTCGCTCGCGTATCTCCTCGTGGGTGACTTCAAGGGCACGCAGGGGATCCAGAAGTGGTTCGCGGACGGGGCCGGGCTGCAGGTGTTGATCTGGGCTGCCGTGGCCGGGCTGGTGCTGGTCGTCTGGCGTCTGCTCGTCACCCTCGTGGGTCTCCGCGCGGCGTTGCGGCTGCCGTTGGCCGAGCCGGCCGTCTCGGCCCAGCTCCGCATCGCGCTCTGTGCGGGTTCGCTGCTGACCGGTTGCTTGCTGCTGTCGCGGCGGGCGGCGATCGCGGACGGTGAGAAGCCTCTGGACGTGCACGACGCGGTCGACCCGTACAACGACGCCTCGTCGTTCCTGCTCGAGCGGTTCCTCGACGTCGGCCTGCCGCTCCTGCTGACCGTGGCGACCCTGGCCCTGCTCGCGATGCCGTACGCGCTGCCGCTGGAGCTGATGATGGGCGGAGGCGTGGGGGAGATGCTGCTCGGGGCCGCGCTGCCGCGCCTGGCGCCGTACCTGGCCCGCGCGGGTGTGCAGGCCCTCGGCCGGGCCGGCGGCCCGCAGGCGCTCGCCCGCGCGGGCGTCCAGGCGCTGCGCCGGGACGCGATGCCGTGGGCG
>NZ_QUAK01000160.1 GCF_003429565.1 Streptomyces triticagri | reverse complement strand
GAGGGGCTCTATAAGAGCCCCTCCGGCGATTGAGGAGGCCCGCCCGGCAGGACAATGGAGAGGCCGTCGGGCGAGAGACACAGGAGGATGCGCCAGCATGAGCAGCGAAGAGTTCCGAGTCGAGCACGACTCGATGGGCGAGGTCCGGGTACCCGCGGACGCGAAGTGGCGGGCCCAGACGCAGCGCGCCGTGGAGAACTTCCCGGTCTCCGGGCAACGCATCGAGCGCGCCCACATCGAGGCCCTGGCCCGGATCAAGGCCGCCGCGGCCAAGGTGAACGCCGAGCTCGGGGTGGTCGACAAGGACATCGCCGCCGCCGTCCAGGACGCCGCCGCCGAGGTCGCGGACGGCCGCTGGGACGCGCACTTCCCGGTCGACGTCTTCCAGACCGGCTCCGGCACCTCGTCCAACATGAACACCAACGAGGTGCTCGCCACCCTCGCCGGCGAGCGCCTCGGCCGCGAGGTCCACCCGAACGACCATGTGAACGCCTCACAGTCGTCGAACGACGTGTTCCCGTCCTCGATCCACATCGCGGCGACCGCAGCCGTGACCCGTGATCTGATTCCGGCGCTCGAGCATCTGGCGGCGGCCCTGGAGCGCAAGTCCACGGAGTTCGCCGAGGTCGTGAAGTCCGGTCGTACGCATCTGATGGACGCGACGCCGGTGACGCTGGGCCAGGAGTTCGGCGGGTACGCGGCACAGATCCGCTACGGCGTCGAGCGGCTGCGGGACTCGCTGCCGCGCCTGGCCGAACTGCCGCTCGGCGGCACCGCGGTGGGCACCGGCATCAACACCCCGCCCGGCTTCGCCGCCGAGGTGATCGCGGAGGTGGCGCGGAGCACCGGGCTTCCGCTGACCGAGGCCCGCGACCACTTCGAGGCGCAGGGCGCGCGGGACGCGGTGGTGGAGACCTCGGGCCAGCTCAGGACCATCGCGGTCGGCCTGACGAAGATCGCGAACGATCTGCGCTGGATGGCGTCCGGGCCGCGGACCGGCCTGGCCGAGATCAATCTGCCGGATCTGCAGCCCGGTTCGTCGATCATGCCGGGCAAGGTGAACCCGGTCGTGCCGGAGGCGGTCCTGATGGTCGCCGCCCAGGTCACCGGGAACGACGCCACCGTCGCGACGGCCGGCGCCGCGGGCAATTTCGAGCTGAATGTGATGCTCCCGGTGATCGCCAAGAATGTGCTCGAGTCGATCCGCCTGCTTGCCAACGTCTCCCGGCTGCTCGCCGACCGCACCGTGGACGGCATCACGGCGAACGCCGAACGGGCCCGCGAGTACGCCGAGTCGTCGCCCTCCGTGGTCACCCCGCTGAACAAGTACATCGGATACGAGGAGGCGGCGAAGGTCGCCAAGAAGTCCCTGGCCGAGCGGAAGACCATCCGCGAGGTCGTCCTGGAGTCCGGTTACGTGGAGCGCGGCGACCTCACCGAGGAGCAGCTGGACGCCGCCCTGGACGTACTGCGGATGACCCGGCCCTGAGGCCTGTCCGCAAAGTCCCGCTCGGCATGGGCCCCCGTCCGGTGCCTGCGTAATATCTGTCCATGACAGGCCACATCACGCAGACACCGGACGGGGCGGGCTCGAGCGGGGGCGACGGCCCCGGACGCTGGCAGCCCGGCAGCACCGTCCTGTGGCGGTACCGGGAGAACGGCGGGCCGCGCCTGCACATCTGCCGCCCGGTGACCGTCGTGTCCGACACCCCGGAGCAGCTCGCGGTGTGGCTCGCGCCCGGCACCGAGTGCATCAAGCCGGTGCTCGCCGACGGCACCCCCGTGCACCGCGAGCCGCTCGCCACCCGCTACACCAAGCCGCGCACCGTCCGCCGCGACCGGTGGTTCGGCACCGGCGTCCTGAAGCTGGCGCGGCCGGGCGAGCCCTGGTCGGTGTGGCTGTTCTGGGAACCTGGATGGCGCTTCAAGAGCTGGTACGTCAACCTCGAGGAGCCCCTCACCCGCTGGTCCGGCGGCGTCGACTCGGTGGACCACTTCCTCGACATCTCGGTGCGCCCGGACCGCAGCTGGCGCTGGCACGACGAGGACGAGTTCGCCGAGGCGGGCCGGGCGGGCCTGATGGACGCGGAGCAGGCGGACGCGGTACGGGCGGCGGGGCGGGCCGCGGTGGAGGTGATCCGCGCGTGGGGCCCGCCCTTCGCGGACGGCTGGCAGCGCTGGCGGCCCGATCCCGCCTGGCCGGTGCCCGCGCTGCCGCCCGACTGGGACCGTACGCCCGCGCAGGTGACCACATGAGACCCTTGATGCGCCCCCGTGGTCCAAACGTAGGATCGTCCTCCGCAAGGGCGCACGGAAGCAACTCGCAGCACCTGCACGGCGCTTGACCGGTCACAGCACCGGCCGGTCACGGCGCACGACCGTTCACAGCGCTCGACCGTACGTCACCGAGGGGCGGCAGCACGTGAGTGAGGGATACGAGGACCGGCCCGAGGAGGGCGGTCCCGACCGCAGAGGCCAGGCCGAGGCGTTCGACGCACTCGGCGAGCGGTACGACGAGGCCTTCCCGCACAAGGAGGGCCAGCTCGCCTCGGGCGAGTGGCTGATCAAGCGGCTGCCGCCGCACTCCCGGGTGCTCGACGTGGGCTGCGGCACCGGACTGCCCACGGCCCGGCAGCTCGCCGACGCCGGGCACCGGGTGACGGGCGTCGACCTGTCCGCGCGGATGGTGGAGCTGGCCCGGCAGAATGTGCCGGAGGGCGAGTTCCTGCAGCGCGACATCGCGTTCCTGGAGGCCGAGGGACCGCAAGGAATCGGCCAGTTCGAGGGCATCGCCTGCTTCTTCTCGCTCCTCATGCTGCCCCGGCGCGAGATCCCCGAGACGCTCGGGAGGCTGCGGGAGATGCTGGTGCCGCGCGGCCTGATCTCGCTGTCCATGGTCGAGGCGGACCTCGACGACACGGTGATCCCGTTCATCGGCGAAACAATCCGGGTATCCGGATACCTGCGAGACGAATTGCGCCAGGTTGTGCGCGATGCGGGTCTGGAGATCGCCGGGGAGGACTCGTACGCGTACGCTCCGGCGAGCGCCACCACGGCACCGGAGCACCAGCTGTTCCTCTACTGCCGACGTGTGTGAGCACCACGGAAAGGCTCGTACTGCACGGCGCGCGCTGCGCGCAGCCCCGGACGGACGGATTCTGAACGCGTGACGGAGCACCCCACCTCGCACGAGGGCCGGCGACCGACCACCGCCCGCCCCGCCGCCCCCGCGGAAGGACGCGGGGCGCAGCTGCGTTCCCAGGACTCCCCCGAGCACGCACAGCCGCCGGCGCCTCCGGAGCCGGGCGGGCACCGGCCACGGCCCCGCGCGGCAGGCGAGGAGCTGGCCGGCACCGTCGCCGACCGGGCGGCCCGCCT
>NZ_QUAK01000161.1 GCF_003429565.1 Streptomyces triticagri | reverse complement strand
GGCGGGGACAGTATCCGGTCGATCCAGGTGGTGGCGCGGGCTCGTAAGGCGGGACTGTCCCTGACCACGCGGGATGTGTTCACCCACAAGACCGTCGCCGCACTCGCCCAACTCGCCACCGTGGCACCGGAGTCCACCGCACCCGCCGACCCGGACCAGGGCATCGGTGTCCTCGAACTGACGCCGATCGCCGCCCAGTTGCACGAAGACACCGAGACGCTCGACGGCCCGGTGCGGCGCTACAGTCAGCACGTCGTGGTCCGGGTCCCCGCGGGCATCCCGCTCGCCGAGCTCGACGCCGCACTGCACACCGTCGTCGACCACCACGACGCCCTGCGCACCCGCGCGCACGAACCGTCCCCCGGCCTGTGGCAGCTCGAGGTGCCGGCCCCGGGGTCAGTCGCCGGCGTACCGCTGGTCGTCGAGGCGGACGCCTCCTCGGTACGGGACCTGGACTCATACGCCGACGGCCAGGCCGCCGCCGCCCGGGTCAGGCTCGACCCGTCGGCCGGAGTGATGGTGCAGGCGGTGCTGATCCGCACCGGTGCCACCGAGGACACCGACCGGCTGGTGATCTCCGCCCACCACCTCGTCATCGACGGTGTCTCCTGGCGCATCCTGCTGCCCGACCTCGCCGACGCCGTCGCGGGCCGCGCACTGGAGCCGGTCGGCACTTCGTACCGCGGCTGGTCGCAGCTGCTCGTCGAGCAGTCCCGCACCGCCGCACGCGGCGGCGAAGTCGCCTTCTGGCAGCGCATGTCGGAGGGGCCCGACCCGCTGGTCGGCACCCGGCGGCTCGACCCGGCGAAGGACGTGTACGCCGGCCGGCGCAGCCTCCGTCTCGAGCTGCCCCCGCACCTCACGGCGCCGCTCCTGTCCGAGGTGCCCGCCGCCTTCCACGCCGAGGTCAACGACGTCCTGCTCACCGGATTCGCCCTCGCGGTCGCGGACTGGCGGCGCCGGCACCGGCACGCACGTTTCTCGGGCACCCTCATCGAACTGGAGGGGCACGGCCGTGAGCAGCTCGCCGACGACCTGGACCTCTCCCGGACCGTGGGCTGGTTCACCAGCGCGTTTCCGGTACGTCTCGACGTCGGCGACCTCGACTGGGACGAGCTGTGGGCCGGCGGGCCCGCGCTCGGTGCCGCACTCAAGGCGGTCAAGGAGCAGCTGCGCCAACTCCCGGACAAGGGCGTGGGTTTCGGCCTGCTCCGCTATCTGAACCCGCATGCGGCCCGTGTCCTGTCCCGCCATCCGCGTCCCCAGATCGGCTTCAACTACATGGGCCGTTTCGACACCCGCGAGCTCGCCCTGTGGGAGCCGGCCGGCGGCGACGGAGTGGTCGGCACCGGTGCCCACCCCGGCATGCCGCTGCCGCATCTGCTCGACGTCACTCCCGCGACCGAGGACCGCCCCGACGGTCCGCATCTGATCGCCAACTGGACGTGGGCGGGCGACGCGGTGTCCGAGGAGGACGCCGCCGATGTGGCGGACACCTGGTTCCGCGCCCTCGGGGTCCTGGCCACGCACGGCGCGCGGCTCGGCGGACTCACCCCGTACGACCTGCCGCTCGTGTCGGTGGGGCAGGACGAGATCGACACGTACGGTGCCGAACTCGCCCAGCTGCCCGGCGCTCCCGCGCCGGCCGACGTGCTGCCGCTGACGCCGCTCCAGCAGGGCATGCTGTTCCACGCCGAGCTGGCCGACGACGCGCGCGCCGCCGGAGGTGACGACGGTGCGGTGGACGTCTACACCCTGCAGATCGTCACGGACCTCGAAGGCCCGGTGGACGCCGCGGCCCTGCGCGAGGCGGGCCGGGAACTGCTGCGCCGGCACCCGAACCTGCGCGCCTGCTTCCGTGCCCGCGAGGCGGGCGAGCCCGTCCAGCTCATCCCGGACGAGATCGAACTCCCCTGGTACGAAGAGGACTTGACCGCACTCGCGGAGCGCGAGCGGGCCGCGGCCCTGGAGGCGGTCACCGAGCAGGAGCGCACCCGCAGGTTCGATCTGCGGCGCCCGCCGCTGCTGCGGTTCACACTGGTCAAGCACGGCGAGGACCGCTACCGCTTCATCTGGACGACGCACCACATCCTGGTCGACGGCTGGTCGATGCCGCTGCTGATGCGTGAACTGTTCGCGCTCTGCACCGACGGCGCGAGCGCCGCCCTGCCGGACCCGGTCGCCTACCGCGACTATCTGAGCTGGCTGGTCGCCCAGGACCGCGAGGCCGCCCGTACGGCCTGGCGCGAGGCGCTCGCCGACGTCGAGGAGCCCACGCTCCTCAAGCCCGCCGCACCGGACCGCGTCCCCGGCCTCCCGGACTCGGTTCGCCTCGAGGTGCCGGCCGAACTGACCGCTGAACTCGACACATTGGCCCGGGGCCGCGGCCTGACCATGAACGCCGTGGTGCAGGGCTGCTGGGCGCTGCTGCTCGGCCGGCTCACCGGGCGCCAGGACGTGGTGTTCGGAGCGGTGACCTCGGGCCGTCCGGCCGAGGTGCCCGGCGTCGAGTCGATGATCGGCAACTTCCTGAGCACCGTGCCCGTGCGGGCCCGGCTCACCCCGGGAGCCACCCTGGCCGAGCTGCTCGGCGCGCTGCAGGAGCAGCAGACGCAGCTGCTGCCGCACGAGCACCTGGGGCTCGCCGAGATCCACCGCGCGGCCGGGCTCACCTCGGTGACCGGGGCGAACGGCGAACTCTTCGACACCGTACTGCTCTTCGAGAACTTCCCCTTCGACGGCTCCGGCGGCGCCGCGGGCGACGCGGTCCGCGTGGTGCACACCGAGGCCCAGGACGCCCGCCACCACCCGCTGTCCATGGCGGTCTTCCCCGGCGAGGCGCTCGGCCTGCGTCTGGACTACGCCACGGACCTGTTCGACCGGATCGAGGTGGAGCTGGTCGGTGCCCGCTTCCTGCAGCTGCTGCGCACGGTGGCCGCCGAGCCCGACCGGCGTCTCGCCCAGGTCGACGTGCTGCTGCCGGGCGCGACCGACGGTGTGCTGGGCAGCTGGGACCCGACGCAGGAGGAGGAGAGCGTCGGGGTGGTCGAGCGGGTGCGCACCGTCGCCGCCCGCACCCCGGACGCCATCGCCGTCACCGACCCCAACGGCTCGGTCAGCTACCGCCGCCTCGTCGAGCTGGCGGGCGGGCTGAGCACCGCCCTGACCGGCGAGGGCGCCGAGGTCGGCACGATCGTCGGCATGCTGGCCGACCCCGGAGTGCCGTTCATTGGTGGGGTGTTGGGTGTGCTGGGTGCCGGTGGTGCGTATCTGCCGCTGGATCCGGAGGCGCCGCAGCAGCGGAACGCGGGCCTGCT
>NZ_QUAK01000159.1 GCF_003429565.1 Streptomyces triticagri | reverse complement strand
GGCAGGGCCGGGCGGGGCTGTTCGGCGCCGGGGCCCGCCGGGGGAGTGCGGGCGGTGTCCGGGCCGGGGAGCGCGCGCGGGGACGGGAGTGCGGGGAGCGCCGGGCGACTGGGCAGCGCGGGGCGCTCCGGAAGGGCGGGAAGCGGCGGCCGGGAGTGCGCCGCGGTGCGGTACGCCGACGAGTGCTGGGGGCCGGGCGTGGTCATGCAGGTGCTCCTCGGGGCAGGGGGGACTGCGCCGCGGACGGGCCGGTGCGCGGTGATACCGGGCGGCTCGCGCCGTCCGGGGCCCCCACCGCGCGCAAGTCCGCCTGATCGGAGGCGGGTTGCGGGCCGAGGGCGGGCAGAGGGGGTGACCTCAGCGGCGCCGGCAGACGGTGGCGGTGCCTTCCGCCGACGCCGGGAACACTCAACACGTCCTGTGGACGGTGTGGAGCCATTCCCTCCACAACTGGGCCCGGATTCCTTCACATTTGGGCCCGCGGGCCCAGAGCGTACGGCGCTCCGCTACGTACACCCTTCACCCCAGGTACTCAACTGAGCTTACCGACAACACATTTGAGTGCCTGTCAGAGACCAAGTCTCCGGCGTGCCGCCGAGCCGCGGCGAGCGGCGCGACGTCGTCCCCGGCCGGCGACTTTTCAACTCGCCCGTTTCGGCGGCGAACTGTGTCGCTCCGGCAGGAGCAGCGTGCCCGCCCGCTTGGTGCGGCGCTGTACGAGGGCCGTCTCGGCGCCCCGGATGCCGGGCAGCGCGCCGAGGTCACGGGACAGGTACTCGTAGAGTGCGCCCGCGTCGCGGCACTGCAGCATGGCGAAGACGGCCGCCCGGCCGGTGGTCGCCGCGGCGAAGGCGACCGGGGCATGCCCCGCCAGTGCCTCGGTGACCGTGGGCAGGGTGCCGGGTGCCACGTCCAGCCAGAGGAGCGCCTCCAGCGGTGCGCCGAAGTGCGCGGGGTCGACGTCCACCTCGAAGTGCAGCACCCCGGTGCTGCGCAGGCGGGAGATACGGCGGCGGGTGGTGGAGGCCGACCAGCCGGTGACCTCGGCCAGGTGGCGGATGTCGGCCCGGCCGTCCCGCGCCAGTTCCCCGGCGAGGCGGGCATCGGCCTCGGTCCAGGCCGTGGGGCCGGGGTCGGGCCCGGGCCCGGGTGAGGATGCGGCCCCGTCCGCATCGCCGGTCGATGGCGAGCCCGCGCCCCCGTCGCCGCCCACCGCCGACCTCGCCGGCTCCGCCGCCGTCCGCAGCCGCTCCTGCTCAGCCGCGTCGAGCGCACTCGTACGGCCCGACCAGCCACCGACCCCCGCCACCGCCCGCAGGACGCAGCCCGCCTGCACATCCCGTACACCCGGTGTCCGGGCGAGCTGCTCGAAGAAGGACCGGCCGCCGTCCGGTCCACCCGCCGGCCGGCCCGGCGCGGGCGTGCGGACCATGCACACCAGGCGGCCGCCGCCCGCGAGCGGTGCGATCCACGAGGTGTCGTCCCGCTGGGCGAGTAGGGAGGTCAGCGTCTCCGTCGCATCGGGCGCACAGTCGAGCGTCACGAACCAGTCGGCCATCCCGATCCGCGCACTGTCGACCAGGCCCGCGACCCGGACGGCCAGCGCCGACCGCAGTCGGTGATAGCGCCGGGCGAGCGTGCGCTCCGGGACGCCGAGCACCGCCGCGATCCGGCTGAACGGGGCGCGCCCGTCGACCTGCAGAGCGTGGACGAGCCGCCGATCGAGGTCGTCCAGAGTGACGGATTGCGTCATCGGATGGCTCTCCGGTGTCGGATGGCGTCGTTCCGGCCGACTGTACAGCGCCCACCGCTCCCTCCGGCGGGACGCTGAGGGGCACGGGCCGCCGAAGGAGTGGCGGGCCCGGACCGGCCGCGCAGCCCGCCCCGGTCGGCCGGCCGGACAGGAGACCACCTCATGGAACCGCTGATCACCCTCATCGCCGTGACCGCCCTCCTCCTGCTCGCCGGCCACCCAGGGCGTGTCCGTGGCGTCACCCGGCTCCGCGGCCGGCCGGTGGCCGCCCTGCGCGGTGGCCTCGCGGCCATGTTCGTCCTCACCGGCATCGCGCACTTCGCCGGCATGCGCGCGGAACTCGTGGACATGGTGCCGTCCGCGTTCCCCGCACCCGAGCTGCTCGTCACCCTCTCCGGAATCGCCGAACTCGCAGGCGCCGCAGGCCTGTTGTGGGCGCCTACCGCCCGGCTCGCGGCGGGCGGGCTCAGCCTGCTGCTGGTCGTCGTGTTCCCGGCGAACGTCCACCTGGCGGCCGGCGGTGACGTCCCCTGGTACGACGAACTGGGCCCGCGCACCGTCACCCAGATCATCTTCCTCGCGGCCACCCTGACCGTGCTGTTCAAGCACCGGCGCCCCGCGGACGACACAAGCCCGCAGCCGCGGGTGCCGCTCGCCCGCTGAGGTTCAGTTGCTGGTGCACACGGAGGTGACGTAGCGGCCGCCGCCCGCGCGGTTCATCGCCGAGCGCTGGGCCTTCCCGCGGGTCTCGCCGTGGCCGCCGCTGTACCGGTGGGTGGTGGAGTTGTGCACCACGGCGCCGCAGCCGTTGTGGAACGACGTGATGACCTTGCAGGCGCCGCTGCAGTTGTTCATCGCCGCCTGCTCGGCCGCGCTGCGGGACTTGTAGTCCCACGCCCTGCCGATGCTGCCCTTGCCGCTCACGGCGATCGCGCCGTAGTACGTCGGCGGTGGCGGGGGCGGCGGCCGGTAGGTGGACCGAGCGGGCGTCGGGGCACGGTACGTACGCGTCGGCGCGGGCTCGTCGTCGGTGTCCGGGGGGTCCGGAGTGGAGCGGGCGGTCTTCGTCGGGCGGCTGTACGTGGGCCGCTCGCGCGGCGAGTAGGTGGGGCCCGCGTCGTCCTCGTCGTCCCCGTCGTTTCCGGAGTACGCCGGGCTGCTCGAAGTGGTGTCCCCGGCCTCGGAGTTGGAGCCGCCCGACCCTCCCGCGCCGCCGAAACCGTCCGACCCGCCGGACAGCAGCGAGGCCAGCACCACGGCCCCGACCACCGCGGCGGCCGCGGCCGCGGCGATCCCGCCGGGCGTCCAGGCGGAGGTCCGCGCG
>NZ_QUAK01000156.1 GCF_003429565.1 Streptomyces triticagri | reverse complement strand
GGCACCCGGAGTGATCCGGGTGCCGCCCTCCTGTGTGTGCGGGTGGTTCGTACGGGGTCGGGGCCGCCTCAGGCGGGTCCCTGCAGGGTGACGTCCTCCAGGGAGCGCACCAGGGTCGTACGGGGTCCGGGGGAGATGCCCGGCACGGACGGGACGGCGAGCAGTCGGCAGCCGGCCGCGAGGGCCGCCGCGGCGCCGGTGGGCGTGTCCTCCACCGCCAGACAGTCCGCGGTGTCGACGCCGAGCCGCGCGGCCGCGGTCAGATACGGATCGGGGTGCGGCTTCCCGCGCTCCGACTCGCCCGAGGTCACCGAGGTGTCGAAGCGGTGCGCGCCGAGCGCGCGCAGCACCAGATCGGCCACATGTCGCTCGGAGGCCGTCACCAGGGCGGTGGGCACGCCCAGTTCGCGCGCGCGGTCGAGCAGGCGCAGCGCGCCGGGCTGCACGGTGACGCCGGACGCCACCCGTGCTGTGAACTCCCGGTCGAGGACGGCGCTGCTCTCGGCGGCCGTACGCGAGGTCAGTCCACTGCGTACGAGATGTTCCGCCGCGTCGGCCACGGCGGCGCCGGCGAACGGCGCCAGTACGGGGGCGTCGGCAGGGGAGCCCTGGGCGCGCAGGAAGTCCGCGACCGTCTCCAGCCAGGCGTGTTCGGTGTCGACCAGGGTGCCGTCCATGTCGCACAGGAGCGCGGCGGGCCGGTCGAGGGTACGGGGCGCGGACATCGCGGGGTTCCTCACGGTGCGGGTCGGTCGGGGGTGGTGCGGGCGAGCGGGTTGGCCTGCACCGAGTTGCGGACGGTGAAGACGACCGAGCCGGGCCGGTAGCGGTCGTCCGAGGTCTCCACCGGGCGGCCCTCGGGGGTGGTCGTGGTGCGGCGCACCCTGAGCAGCGGGGAGCCGCGCCGTACGCCCAACTCCCGGGCGTCCACGGTGCCTGCGGCGACCGCGTCGAGGTGGTGCTCGCCGTGGGACATGAACAGGCCGACGGTGTCCTGGAGGTGCTGGGTGACCGACTCGCAGTCGGCGGGGGCCTGTTCGACCGCTTCGGCGGTCCAGCCCGCGTACACCGTGCGTTCGAGCAGGACCGGATCGTCGTCCAGGGTGCGGATGCGCAGGATGTGCAGGACCTCGTCGCCCGGGGCGAGTTGGAGCAGTCCGGCCTCGGCGTCGGTGGCCGCGGCGCGGCGGCTGTCGAGGACCTGGCCGCCCGGGGTGCGGCCGCCCGCCCTCGCCCACTGGGCGAAGCTGCGCAGTTCGGTGAAGCTCTGGCTGGGCGTGGTGGAGAGCACCACACGGCGGGCGCCCTGCCGGGAGCCGATCAGGCCCTCGGCCTGCAGGGTGCCGAAGGCCTGGCGCAGGGTGCCGCGCGATACGCCGTGTGCGGCGGCCAGTTCGGACTCCGAGGGCAGGGCCGCGCCCACCGGGTGGCGGCCTTCGGCGATGGCGCGGCGCAGCTCGTCGGCGATGTGCTCGTGCCGTCGGGTCACTTGTCTCCTCGAGGAGCCGTGCTGATGGGTGGGTCCGGGCCCAGGGGGCGTCTCCTTCCGGCCCGGGGCCTGGATCATGCCATCAGGAGCAGGTCCCACGCACCTCCGGTTGTGCGCAGCTGTGTGCACCCTGACCAGCGAAGCCTTGCGTCTTTCCGCTCCATGAGTCGGTAAACGCATCTCTTTATAACGCTTATGACCTGGGGTTTTTATTCCACGGAAGCTTTACCTGAGGGTCGTTTGGTGGTTATCTTCGTCCGGCTGACTGACGTTGCTTGTCCATACAGGTGGCATCCCGAAGAGCCAGGAGTTCCCATCGTGAAGGCATCCCGTCCCCGTGTGACCAGGCGTGCCGCGGCCGCCGCGGCCTGCGCACTCGCCGTGGTCGCGACCGCAGCAGGCTGCGGATCGGCGCCCACCGCAGACGCCCAGAGCAGCGAGGCCGGCAAGGCGGGTTCGGTGGCCGACCTCGGTGGCCTGGACAAGCTGGTCGAGGCGGCGAAGAAGGAAGGCAAGCTGAACGTCTACGCCCTGGCACCGGACTGGGCCAACTACGGCGAGATGATCGCGGCCTTCGAGGAGAAGTACGGCATCAAGGTCAACAACGAGAACCCGGGCGGCAGCAGCCAGCAGGCACTCAACGCCGCCGCCAAGCGCAAGGGTCAGGACCGCGCCGTCGACGCCCTCGACCTCGGCACCGCCTACATGCAGGACGCCAAGGCCAAGAAGCTTCTCGCTCCGTACAAGGTCAAGGGCTGGGACTCGATACCCGACGAGCAGAAGCAGGCCGACGGCTCGTTCCTGAACAACTACGGCGGCTACATCTCCATCGGCTGCGACGCCAAGGCCGTCAAGGAGTGCCCCGAGACCTTCAAGGACCTCCTGAAGCCGCAGTACAAGAACAAGGTCGCGCTCAACGGCAACCCGACCGAGTCCAGCTCCGCACTCTCCGCGGTCTTCGCCGCCTCGCTCGCCAACGGCGGCTCTCTGGACGACATCCAGCCCGGTCTCGACTTCTTCAAGGAGCTGAAGACCAAGGGCAACTACGTCCCCGCCGAGTCCACCCTCGCCACCATCCAGAAGGGCGAGACCCCGATCTCGATCGACTGGGACTACCTCAACCTGGGCTACGGCGACAAGCTCAAGGCCAAGGGCGTCGACTGGAAGGTCACCGTCCCCTCCGACGGCCAGTACTCGCTCTACTACAACCAGGGCGTCAACAAGTACGCCCCGCACCCCGCGGCCGCTCGCCTCTGGCTGGAGTTCATCTACAGCCCCGAGGGCCAGAACATCTGGCTGAAGGGCTACTCGCGCCCCGCGCTCCTCGAGCCCATGGAGAAGGACGGCACCGCCGACAAGGCCGCCGCCGCCAAGCTCCCGGATGTCTCCGGCACCCCCAAGTCGGCCGACACCGAGCAGGAGGCCGCCGCCAAGGAGAAGGTCGTGCAGGGCTGGGGCAAGGCGGTCGGCTGACCATGGCGGAGCAAGCAGTCCATACCGTGGCCGAGGCCCCGGCCGCGCCCGCGGAGCCGGCGCCCCTGCAGGACCCCGCACCCCGGCG
>NZ_QUAK01000154.1 GCF_003429565.1 Streptomyces triticagri | reverse complement strand
CGGCGGCTGCGCAGGGAGCGCCGCCGGGCCCGCCGGGCAGCGCGCGCGACGGCCCGTGCGCGGCCAGCGGGAGCCGGGCACCTCTCGCGGGCGTGAGTCGCCTCTCGCGACCCGAGCCGCCGGACACCGGCTCCTCCTCCGGTGTCCGGCAGTACCGCCCTCAGACCTCCGCGACCGGCTTGCGGAACATGCGCGTGGCCGTGATCTCGCCCTGGATGCTCTCGCCCTCCGCTTCCGGCGCGGGCAGTCCCGGACGCAAGTGCTCCTCCACACTGATGTATTTCAGCCCCGCACGGAGATCCGCGTCATTGCGCAGCCGGATCACGAGGGGGAACTCGGCCAGCGCCGTGGTGTCGAAAAGCCCCGTGGTGTAAAGGAGTTGCACGCCGAGTGCGTCGGCGACGGCCCGCTGCAGCTCCAGCAGATACGTGGCGTTCGCCCGCCCGATCGGATTGTCCAGGAACAGGGTGCCGGCATGCCGGTGCTTGTCCCGCCCCCGGTCGTTGCTGCGCAGTGCCGCCATCGTGCAGTACAGGGCGATCGCCGCGGTGAGCAGCTGGCCGCCGGAGAAGACGTCGCCCATCTGCCCCACCGGGACGCGCTCGGCGCGCAGTACGGCGTCCGGCTTGAGGATCTCGACGGACACCCCCCGGGGCTCGAGCGCGGCCTGAACTCCCCGCAGGAGCAAGGACATCCCGTCCCTGCGCAGGTCCGAGTTCTTGGCGACGGCCGCCTTGGTGGCCTCGTCGACGACCTCGCCGAGACGCTCCGTCAGGGTCGCCTGGTCCGGCTCCTCGAAGCGGATCCGCAGGAATTCCTGGCCCGACCACTCGCCGAGTCCCTCGGGCAGCCGGGACAGGCGCTGCGCGGAACGAAGCGTGGCGAGCGCGGTGCCGACCAGCCCGCGCAGCCGGTCCACGATGCTGTCGCGGTTGCGCTCCAGCTGCTCCAACTCGTCGGTGAGGACCCGCAGTCGGGGTGCGAAGGCCTCCGCCCAGCGCGCCGCGTGCTCGGGCAGTGCAGCGGCGGGCAGCTCCCTGATCTGCTGCCTTGCCGGGGTGCGCACCTGCTCGTACCGGGTGGAGTTGGCGTGCCGGACGAGGATGTCACCGGCCTCGCGTACCGCCGTCTCGGCCGCGGACAGGTCGGCCGCGCAGCCGCGCAGCGAGCGCCGCGCCTCGGCCGCCGACGTACGGGCCTGCTCGAGGGTGCCCGGATACTGCTCGGGGTCGGCGCCCTCGTCCTCGTGGCTGTCGTGGTGATCGCGCAGCAGGTCCCGCAGCTGGGCGGCCGTCTCGTCGAAACCTCCGGCCGCGTCCTCGGCCGCCCGGTGGTCCCGGTGCAGGGCGGTGTGGGCCTGCCCGGCGAGGTCGAGAGCCTCGGCCGCGGCGGCCCGCTCGGCGGTCGCGGTGCGCAGCAGTTGCTGCGCGTGCTCGGCGTCGGCGGGCACCAGGTCCGCCGGCAGCTCGGTGTGCGCGGCGCCGTCCTCAGGGGCCAGCCGCTCCGCCTCGCCGCGCAGCCGTCCCAGCTGCTCGCTCGCCGTGGACGCCCGCGCCTCGAGCATCTGGACCAGTGATTCGGCGCGCGCGGCAGCGGCCTGACGGGAGGGGCCGTCCGCGCCGTCCGGCCCTTCGAGCAGCTGGGCGGCGCGGGTGCGGACCTTGTTGGTCAACCGCTCGAGCTCGGCGGTGGCGGAGCTCTCCTCGCTCTCCGCGCGGGCCTGCTCGGCCCGAAGGTCGGCGCCGACGCCGACCTTCTCGTACAGCTGGGAGGCGGCGCGGTACGCCTCGCGCAGCGCGGGCAACGGCGCCCTGGGGCCGTCCGCCTCGGGGATGTCGTCGGGCGCGCCCGCGATCTCGGCACGCTCGGCGCGCAGTGCGCGTGCGGTGCGCCGGGCGTCGTCGGCGGCGCGCTGGGCGGCACGCCGGTCCTCGTCGGCGGCCCGCGCCTGCTCGAGGCAGGACTGCGCCCTGGCCTCCGACTCCGCGGCGTCGTCGGCGAGTTCCCGCAGCCGGGCCTGCCAGCCGGAGCGCTCCCGGAGCCGGAAGGCCAGTCCGGCCAGGGCGTCCGCGGACCGGCGGGCCCGCTGGGCCGTGTCCTGCCGCTCGTCGCGCACCCGTGCCGCGTCCGCGGCGGACTCGTCCGCCTCCGCCCGCCGGGCGCGGGCCCCGGCGAGCTCCGCCTCGGACTCCTCGGCGAACTCCCGGGCCGCGCGGGCCGCCTCGGACAGTTCGGCGAGCCGGCCCGCGGGGCAGCCGGCCCGCCAGGAACCCAGCCGTGCGGCGAGCTCACGGTCCTTGCCGAGGCGGTCCGCGAGCGCCCTGATCTCCTCGTCGCGGGCGGCGGCCCGGCTGCGCAGCGACTGCCGCTCGGCGTCGGCCGCATGCTCGTCGTGCATCGCCGGATTCGGCGGTACGAGGAACACGTCGCCGTCGTCCGAAGCCTCCCCCGGCGCCGGAGCGAGCAGCGCCGCGGCCGTGCCGACGGCGACCGTGGAGCGGGGCAGCAGTGCCGCGGACGCCAGCGCCTCGCGCGCCCGGGCGTGGGCCGCCGGGTCGGTGAGCACCACGCCGTCGACGAGTTCGGGACGGGCGGCCAGCACGCGGGCGTGGTCGACCGGGTCGACGGACTGTGCCAGATAGCGCCAGCCGGGCAGGGCCGGGATGCCGTGCTCGGCCAGGTACTCGACGGTGGCCAGGACATCGGGGCCCGGTGGCAGCAGTCCGCCGTCGCCGAGGGCGCCCAGGATGCGGGAGTCGTCGGCGGCGGCGGTGCGGAGTTCGAAGAGCTGACGCTCGGCGCTGCCCACCCCCTCATCGAGGAGTTCGCGCAATTCGTCGGCGAAGCGGTCGAGTTCGGCGGCGCCGAAGCGGACGCCGCCGACGGCGTCGAGCGCACCGGCGGGCTCCGCGGTGTCCCGGCCCGCCGCGCCG
>NZ_QUAK01000155.1 GCF_003429565.1 Streptomyces triticagri | reverse complement strand
CTAGGCTGTGTCCTGGCGATCACGAACGGAGCCAAATGACGAGTGCCGCTGTGGTGACGGTGCCGAGGTAGACGTAGCCGCGTTTGTCGTATCTGGTTGCGACCGCACGGAATGCTTTGAGCTTGTTGATCGCCCGTTCGACGGTGTTCCGCTTCTTGTAGCGGTCTTTGTCGAACCCGGGCGGTCGGCCCCCGGCGCTGCCGCGCCGAGCCCGTCCGGCTGCTTGGTCACGCTTCTCCGGGATGGTGTGTCGGATGCCGCGTCTGCGCAGGTAGTGGCGGGTCCGACGGTTACTGTAGCCCTTGTCCGCACTGACGCTGTTCGGGGTGGTGCGTGGCCTGCCAGCAGCGAGCCGCGGCACACGTATCCCCTCCATGACCGGCTGGAACTGAGTGCAGTCGGCGCACTGTCCTGGTGTGATGACCAGCGACAGCACCCGGCAGCGGCCGTCCGCACTCAGGTGGATCTTGGTGGTGAAGCCGCCCCGTGAGCGGCCGAGCGCCTCACCTCCCGCACCACCTCCGCCGGCCGGTCGCTCGGTTCCTCCCGGCCCCGAGCGGCTCTGACCAACCGCACGGGCCCCCTTGTGAGCGCGGGGCGGCGGAGCGAGCCGGGCCCCGGCGGCGTGCTGGTGCGCGCGCACGGACGTCGAGTCGACCGCGACGTCCCAGTCGATCTCATCGGCCGCGTCCGCCTCCGCCTGCATCCGGCGCAGGAGCATCTCCCACGTTCCGTCCGCCGACCAGCGGCGATGGCGCTCGTGCACCGTCTTCCACGGCCCGTACTGCTCCGGCAGACCACGCCACTGCACACCCGTGCGCAGCCGGTACAGCACCCCGTTCACGACCTGGCGATGGTCCCGCCACCTGCCACAACGTCCGTTGCTCGCCGGCAGGAACGGCTCCAGGCGCTCCCACTGGGCATCCGTCAGATCCGTGTGAATTCCCATGGCCGTATCAAGGGCACACCTGATCGTCAGGTCACTGCCCAGCGCCGCGCGGGCGGAGGTGTGGGTTCAGGCGGCGGCGCGGTCTGCGGCGGGGCGGCGGCGCAGGGCGGGGTCGAGGAGGGCGGGGGGCTGGTAGTCCTGGTCGAGGGTGCCGATGTCAGTGCCGGGCGGGATGATCTCGTCGATGCGGTCCAGGAGGTCGTCGTCGAGGCGGACGTCGAAGCCGGCGATGAGGTCGTCCAGGTGGGCCATGGTGCGGGCGCCGGCCAGGGCGCTGGTGACGCCGGGGTGGGCGATGGTGAAGGCCATGGCGAGGTGGGTGAGGGGCATCCCGGCCTTCTGGGCGAGGGGCAGGAGCTGTTCGACGGCGTCGATCCTGTGCTCGTCGGTGAGGTGCTTGAAGAAGCTGGCGCGGCTGAGGGAGTTCTCCTGGTTCTTGCGCACGCGGCCGGTGAGCATGCCCTGGGCCAGGGGGCCCCAGACCATGACACCCATGCCGTATCGCTGGGCGACGGGCAGCACTTCGCGTTCGATGCCGCGGTTGAGCAGCGAGTACGGGGGCTGTTCGGTGCGCAGGCGCTCCAGGCCCCGGCGCTCGGCCGCCCACTGCGCCTCGACGATGTCGCTGGCGGGGGTGGTGGAGGAGCCGACCGCGCGGACCTTGCCGCTGCGGATGAGGTCGGTGAGCGCGGACAGGGTCTCCTCGATGTCGGTGGCCGGGTCCAGGCGGTGGATCTGGTAGACGTCGATGTAGTCGGTCTGCAGGCGGCGCAGCGAGTTCTCGACGGCCTTCATGATCCAGCGACGCGAGGTGCCGCGCCGGTTGGGGTCCTCGCCCATGGGGAGGCCGAACTTCGTGGCCAGGACGACGTCCTCGCGCCGTCCTTTCAGCGCCTTGCCGACCACGTCCTCGGAGTCGCCGTAGGCGTCGGAGGTGTCGAGGAAGTTGATCCCGGCGTCCAGGGCCTTGTGGATGATGCGGGCCGACTCCTCGGGCTCGTTGCCCATGCGGGTGGCGTACATGAGGGTGCCGAGCGCGTAGGGGCTGACCATGATGCCGGTGCGGCCCAGGGGGCGGTACTGCATGGAGATCCTCCGGGAGTGGGCGTTGGGAGCGGGTAGACTCCCAACAAAGCGGAAAGCCTTTCCGAATCAGGATACGGAAAGGCTTTCCGGATCAGCAACCGGAGGAGCCGTGCCCGACACACCCCCCGTCCAGCATCGCCGCCGGCGCGTGGATGCGCAGCGCAACCTCGACGCGCTCCTCGACGCGGCGCGCACCGTCTTCGACACCTCCGGCGTCGACGCCCCCGCCAAGGAGATCGCCGACCTCGCAGGCGTCGGTGTCGGTACCCTCTACCGCCACTTCCCCTTGCGCTCGGACCTGATCAAGGCCGTGGTTCAGGACGCGATCGACCGCATCGCCGCCGACGGCCCCGCTTTGGCCGCCGAACACGAACCCGGCGACGCCCTCGCCCAATGGCTGCACCGCTACGCCGACTTCCTCGGCGCCAAACGCGGACTCACCCCCGCCCTGCACTCCGGCGACCCCGCCTACAAAGACCTCGCCACCCACTTCATGGACAAGGTCGGCCCCGTCCTCGCCGCACTCCTCGACACCGCCGCGAAAGCGGGTGCCGCCCGCACCGACGTCAGCGCCCACGACGTGCTCTACGCCGTCGCCAACCTCTGCATGCCCGTCCCCGTCGAACACCCCGCCTACCAGCCCCACCACATGGTCAGCGTCTTCATTGACGGTCTACGCATAGCAACCTCCCGGGGTCTGACGACCCAGGCGTCGAACTTTCATGATCGGCCGGACAGGGCCTAGG
>NZ_QUAK01000157.1 GCF_003429565.1 Streptomyces triticagri | reverse complement strand
CTTCCGGCGCCATCCGCTCGACAAGCGCAGCAGTCATCACCCCAGACTGCCGCAAGATCACGCCAAGTGAAATGGCGTCTTAGGCCCCACCGCGGCCAAGCCAGCCATAGCCGCGTCGGCGCGCGTGGGATCAAAGGGGTGCCATAACCGCCACCCATCAGTGTCCAGACTCTGGATCGCCTCCCAGCACGCACGGGTCTTGCCGGTGGAGGATTCGCCCACCAGCACACACAACTGACTCCTGCCCGCGCGTGCGGCCTCGACGATGTGCTGCAGATGAGCATCGTGCTCGCGCGGCACATAGGTCGGCAGAACCTCTTGTGCCGAGGCGAGATGGATCGCGTGATGCACTTCCAGGTCGAGCGGATGGCAGACGCCGATGCGCCTGGTGGCCAGTTCCGTCGGGACCGTGTCGCTGCCGGGAGAGCCGACGGACGGGAGAACGTAGACATGTGTAATGGCATTGCGGTCGCCGGTGACGACTGCACCGACGTCACCGCCCGCGGCCACCGACTGTTTGTCTGCCCGGACCTGACCGCCGGAGCGGGGAGGGCCGTTGTCACTCATGGCGTGAGTGCCGTCCCGGCGTGGCCATATCGGCGGGGGAGTCACGCGCGGTTCCCGTCCCCGGTGATGACCTCATCTACATCGCCCGCGGCGGCGGTGCTGCCTGCCCCCGAAGCCTGCACGGTGCCGATTGCTGGCGGGGCGCGATGCGCCGCCGCGTTCGGAGTCACCTCATTGCGATGGCCGACGATGACACGACCTATATGCCCTCCCGAGGCAACGCCGCCGTCGCGGGCCCCGACCGACAAGTGGCGAGGGCCGGTGAGAGCCCATATCGAGACCGCCAGGCCAGCCAGCCCTCCCATTGCGCCCAGAACGCTGCCCAGTCGGTCCGCAGTTTCCAGGTCCATAAAAACAGCCACCGAACCCAGACCGACGGCAGCCACCCCACACATGGCTGCGCACGCCATGAGCGCGCGTCTCCTCCACCCCTGCATAGCACCATCAAACCTCTGATCGACGCTCGATGGGGATGAAACCGAGCTTCCCGCTCAGATGCTGAAGAAGTGAGGGGCTGGCCCGCACGAAGAGACAGCGTCTGAAGGAGCCGTTTGTCCCGCCAGAACGGCCCGCGGCGCGCGAGGGAGAGTGAAGCGAGGCCGCGCCAAAGGAGGACGGGACGTCCGCAGAATGATGCCAGGCATGGATGACGGAGAAGAGCAGCACCGGCCGCTGCCCTTGGGCCCCATCATCGCGAACTGTCGGAGAAGGACCTGGGAGACGAGGTGTCGCCGAGTTTTGTGCGTTGTCTTCACGTGCCTGATTCTGCCAAGCCTGTGGAGCGGGGCCCAAGCATGCGCACGCCAGCAGCATGCCGAGGGAAGGGCGAAGGACGCGGCCAAGGGCACTGCAGAGGAGTCGTCCCGCCTTCTTGTCGCCGCCACTACGGCGTTGACCATGAGCGCTGGCCGGTGTGACACACCTGAGCGACGGAGCTGACCGCGTGCGCGCATACATCACTAGGTGCGTGCCGCCGAACGCCCAGGACTTGCTGTCCGGCCCCGGCTGCACTGTCCGCGTCACCACCTCCGCCCTGCAGTCTGGACGCTGACACGAACGGAGCAACGGCACCGACCAGACCATCCACGACCTGCTGCGATGGCAACTGCGGGAGAGGAGGGAGCGATTAGCCGACCCGAGTCTCATCGCGATGGACACCCAGAGCCTTCATGCCGCCGTTGGCGTGCCGGCCGGCACTACCGGCAAGGGCGCCTCGAAACGGGTGCCGGGCAGGAAACGGGGACTCGCCGTGGACGTGAACGGCCTGGTCATCGACGCTGTCGTCCTGCCCGCGTCCGCGCACGACAACGCCGCCGGCATCGCTCTGCTGGACGGCGTGGCCGCCCAGTGCGACACAGTGGCCAAGGCCCTCTGCCAAGCCCTCGACTTGCCGATCCTCCCGGAGACCACCGAAGGCATCCGCTCCAAGCTGAAACGCCTGGTCGCATGAGGCATCCTCACCGATTCCGAACCCGGCCTGTTCGCCCAACCCGGCACCTGACCGTCAGCCCACCCCGCCGACCAGGGCACTGAAAGGGCGGATACTGAGCGCCGGTGGGCGGCTGCCACAATGCCTGGCATGGATGCAGCACACGCCAGCCGCAACCTCTCGCGAGAAGGCCATGTCGATGGCGCCTCGATTCCGCCGCGCCTGCCTGTCTGGGTGCCACCGGTGTGTGCACTCATGATCGGTGCCGGCATGGCCCTCCAGACTCCCCATGACGGCAACCCGGGCCTAGAGTTCTCTCTCGCTCTCGCCGGCCTCGCTCTCGGCGTGGCCGCCTACGTGCTACTGGCGTGCGTCCGCGCCCGGCGCGGCATAAGGAGACGGCGCCCTTCCGCCGCAGTCCTGGCCGTTTACTTGGTCTGCGCCGCGAACTTGTCGGACAGTGGCATGTCGCACCTGCCCTGGTTCCCCATCGCCTGGGGGACCGTCACCACCGGAGTCGTCTGGTACAGGCTTCAAACGATGCCTGTACTGAACGCGTAAGGCTAAGACGCCATTTCACTTGGCGTGATCTTGCGGCAGTCTGGGGTGATGACTGCTGCGCTTGTCGAGCGGATGGCGCCGGAAG
>NZ_QUAK01000158.1 GCF_003429565.1 Streptomyces triticagri | reverse complement strand
GTCGTAGGGACCTACGACACGGCCGCGCCGCTCGTCGTGGGATCGGGCCGCCCTCGATGTCGGTGCCGTCGCGTAGGCTCGGGAAGCAACCGGATCCGATCGCGCCCGGCACGAAACCGACGGGGAGGAGGCCGACGTGCTCATCGACACCTATGGCCGAGTGGCCACCGACCTGAGGGTCTCGCTCACCGACCGCTGCAATCTGCGCTGTACGTACTGCATGCCCGAGGAGGGCCTGCAGTGGCTGGCCAAGCCGGACCTGCTGACCGACGACGAGATCGTCCGCCTGATCCACCTCGCCGTCACCGAGCTCGGCGTCACCGAGGTCCGCTTCACCGGCGGTGAGCCCCTGCTGCGCCCCGGCCTGGTCGGCATCGTCGAGCGGTGCGCGGCGCTCGAGCCCCGCCCCAAGATGTCCCTGACGACCAACGGCATCGGACTCAAGCGCACCGCGGCGGCCCTCAAGACCGCAGGCCTCGACCGGGTCAACGTCTCCTTGGACACCCTGCGTCCCGACGTCTTCAAGACCCTCACCCGCCGCGACCGCCACCAGGACGTCCTGGACGGCATGGCCGCGGCCCGCGAAGCCGGCCTCACCCCGGTCAAGGTCAATGCGGTCCTGATGCCGGGCCTCAATGCGGACGAGGCCCCCGACCTGCTCTCCTGGGCGGTCGAGCACGACTACGAGCTGCGCTTCATCGAGCAGATGCCGCTCGACGCCCAGCACGGCTGGAAGCGCGAGGGCATGATCACGGCCGGTGACATCCTGGCCTCCCTGCGCACCCGGTTCACGCTCACCGAGGAGGGCGAGCAGGCCCGCGGTTCGGCCCCGGCCGAGCGCTGGATCGTCGACGGCGGGCCGCACCGGGTGGGCGTCATCGCCTCGGTCACCCGGCCGTTCTGCGCCGCCTGCGACCGCACCCGGCTCACCGCGGACGGCCAGGTCCGCACCTGTCTGTTCGCCACCGAGGAGACGGATCTGCGCGAAGCGCTGCGCTCCGGCGCCCCCGATGCGGAGATAGCGCGGATCTGGAAGCTGGCGATGTGGGGCAAGAAGGCCGGTTCCGGACTGGACGACCCGTCCTTCCTGCAGCCCGAGCGCCCGATGTCAGCGATCGGTGGCTGACGCCTCCCAGTCGGCGAGGCGCACCACGTCCTTGAGGAAGCCGCGGACTCCGAGGAACTTCGACAGATGCTCCCGGTGCTCGTCACAGGCCAGCCAGGTCTTGCGCCGCTCCGGGGTGTGCACTTTCGGGTTGTTCCACGCGAGCACCCACACCGCGTCCGCACGACAGCCCTTGGCGGAGCACTGCGGAGTGGAGGGCGACGGGGACGAAGTATCGGAAAGGCCGGGGAAGTTCACACCCGGCAGCCTAGTCGGCCCGGCGGTGACAAGGCGACGCCGAGCAGCCACGGGGGGAGCTGCCCGGCGTCGGTCTGTCGCTCCGACGGGGGATGCGGAGCGCGTCTGAAGTATGTCACGGGGGACCCGGTGCAGTGCACCGGAACTACATGATTGATCTGAGCAGTTCTTGAGCTTTCGGGCCGCGCGGAGGGCAGCAGCAGGTCAGCTCGGAGCGCGTGGTCCGGCATCCGCGCCGGGCGCACGGTGTTCCGCCGGCGATTCCGCCGTCGGGGCCGCCGGCGCCTGCCCGAGCATCGGGCGTACGGGGGTGACCGCGAAGGTCGAGGGGAGTGAAGGGGCGTTCTCCCGGCCCGCGTTGGCGATCACGACCGCGACGTAGGGGAGGAGCAGGCCCAGGACCAGGGCGACGATCGCGACGTGCCGTTCCACGTTCCACAGCAAGGCGGCGAGGATCACCGAGAGCGTCCGTACCGACATCGAGATCACATAGCGGCGCTGCCTGCCGCGCACGTCCTCGGCGAGCCCGGTGCGGGCCCCGGTGATCCGGAAGACCCCGCTGTCATGTCGCTTCCGCATCACGTTCCACCAACCTTCCCCCCGGTCCGGGCGACCGTTCACCACGTTACGCCGGGGCCCCGCCCCCGTACGAGAGGGGGTGTCCACAACGGGACGGGCGGGGACGGAACGGCTGCGCCGGGTCCAGTACCGACTCGCCGACATGCGCCGTAGGGCACATGGGCCGACACTGGCTGTATCCGCACCGGAGCCGTCTGAGGAGGCGACCATGGGCTGGTTGTGGGCGATCATCGTGGGATTCGTGCTGGGACTCCTGGCGAAGGCGATCCTTCCCGGGAAACAGCATTTGCCGCTGTGGATGACCACGATCCTCGGCATCATCGGCGGCGTGGTGGGCAATTCGCTGGCCGCCGGTTTCGGCATCGACGAAACCCGCGGCATCGACTGGGGCCGGCATGCGCTGCAGCTCGCGGCCGCCGTCGTGCTGGTGTTCCTCGGTGACATGGTCTACAAGGCGGTCAAGGGGAACAGACAGACGACCTGAAGCACGACCACCCCCGGACATCCGACATCCGCTCCCGCAGATCGTGCGGGACGGCGCGGTGGCCCGGTCCGTGCAGGACCGG
>NZ_QUAK01000153.1 GCF_003429565.1 Streptomyces triticagri | reverse complement strand
GGCGGCGGTGGCCGCCGGGGCACCGGCGGACCCGGCGGCGGGCCCGGTCGTGGCCGTGGCCGCGGACAGGAGCCCCCGAAGAAGCGGTTCATCGACTATCCGCGGTCGAACAAGCACGGCTGGCGCAAGCTGGTGCCCTCCTGGAAGCAGGTCCTGGGCAGCGTGGTCGCCTTCCTCGGTGTCCTGTTGGGTATCGCGGGGATCGCGTACGCCATGGTCGACATTCCGGACCCGAACAAGGCGGCCCAGGCCGAGAGCAATGTCTTCTACTGGGACGACGACTCCCAGATGGCCTCGACCGGTGGCGAGACCAACCGGCAGAACATCGAGTTCGACCAGATCCCCAAGTCCATGCAGGACGCGGTGATCGCCGCGGAGAACGCCTCCTTCTACGAGGACAAGGGCGTCGACCCGATGGGCATTGCCCGCGCCGTGGTCAACATGGCGAAGGGCTCGGAGACCCAGGGTGGTTCGACGATCACCCAGCAGTACGTGAAGAACATGTACCTGAAGCAGGACCAGACCCTCTCCCGCAAGGCCCGAGAGCTGTTCATCTCCATAAAGGTGGGCGCCAAGGTCGACAAGGAAGAGATTCTGGCGGGATATCTGAACTCCGCCTACTACGGGCGCAACGCTTACGGCATCCAGGCGGCGGCACGCGCGTACTTCGACGTGGATGCGGTGGAGCTGTCCGTCGAGCAGAGCGTGTTCCTCGCCGCCATGCTCAAGGGGCCGAACCTCTACAGCCCCGATGGCGGCCTCGGCGCGAACGCGACCGCGGAGGCCAACACGGCGCGTGCCAAGGAGCGCTGGAGCTGGATCCTCAAGCGCGAGGTCGAGACCGGCATGATGACCGCGGCTGAGCGCGCCAAGGTGAAGGGCTTCCCCAAGCTCGCGACGAAGAAGTCCACCGTGGCCGGTCAGACGGGCTACCTGGTCAACACGGCCAAGGAATACGTCGCCAACAAGCTGAACATCCCGGTCGAAGAGCTCGAGAAGGGCGGCTACAAGATCTACACGACCTTCAACGAGAAGAAGGTCAAGGCGATGGAGAAGGCCGTCAAGGCCACTCGCAAGGACTTCCTCGACGACAAGGCACGGCCCAAGACCGACAAGAACGTCCAGTTCGGTGCCGCGTCCGTCGACCCGAAGTCGGGTGCCATCGTCGCGCTCTACGGCGGTGCAGGCCACGACAAGGGCCACTACACGAACAACGCCGACACCCGTGGTGTGCCGGTCGGTTCGACGTGGAAGCCCTATGTCCTCGCCGCCGCGCTCGAGCACGGCACGGTGAAGAGCGACGGCCGGCCGATCTCGATCAAGAGCCTGTACAACGGCAACGACCTGTCCGTGATCAAGGACCAGAACGGCGAGCCGATCAAGGACAACAAGGGCGAGCCGTTCCGGCAGAAGAACGAGAGCACCCGCCCCTGGGGCCCGGTGACCCTGGACAAGGCGATGGAGCAGTCCATCAACGTGCCCTTCGTGCAGCTCGGCATCGACGTCGGCCTGGACAAGACGCGGGACGTTGCCGCGAGCACCGGCATCCTCGAGAGCAGCTTCGACAAGGGCAATATGAGCAACGCCTCGTTCTCGCTCGGCACTTCGACGCCGAGTGCGATCCGGATGGCCGACTCGTACGGCACCTTCGCCGCCTCCGGTGCGCACTACGAGCCGTACTCCGTCACCAAGGTCGTCAAGGACGGCGAGGAGCTGCCCGGCTTCACGAAGCCCAAGCGTCAGGCGGCCATGGACTCGGACGTGGCCGACACGGTCACCAAGACCCTGCAGAACGTGGTCAAGAACGGTACGGGCAAGAAGGTCGCCGACGTCGGCTTCCCGGTGGCCGGCAAGACGGGTACGACGGACAAGAACAAGTCGGCGTGGTTCGTGGGTTACACCCGCGAGCTGTCCACCGCCGTCACGCTCTACCGGACCGACCCGGCCAAGGGCGAGCTCCTCTCCATGAACGGGACGGGCGGCGTCCCCTCCATCCACGGTGGTGACATTCCGGCGCAGGTCTGGAAGGACTACATGACGGATGCGATGAAGGGCATCGACGCCGAGGACTTCCCGGAGCCGGGCGACATCGGTGAGATCTTCGGCGATGTTCCGAGCCCGACCCCCACGCCGACGGAGACCGAGGAGGCCGAGGAGCCGACGAAGGAGCCGGAGGAGCCGACGAACACGCCGTCGGCACCCGACCCGACACCGAGCCACAGCTGTGAGCAGTGGGACCCGCTGTGCAACAACGACGACGGCGGTCAGAACGCGGGTCAGGACGGCGGCCAGAACGCCGGTCAGGACGGCGGCCAGGACGGCGGAGCCAGTAACACACCCGATCCCAGCGGGGGTGGCGACAACGCCGGCGAGGACAACGGCTGGTTCGGCCGACCGGAGAACTGACCGCCGGGGCCGAGACAGGACTCCGCTCCCCGTCACGTTTCACGTGAAACAGGGCCGCCGCACCGACGGT
>NZ_QUAK01000152.1 GCF_003429565.1 Streptomyces triticagri | reverse complement strand
GGGCGGGCTCCATGGAGCCCGCCCGGCGATTGAGGGCACATTAAACTGACCCCCGGCTCTCCGATGCGGTGCGGCGTGAGGGGTTTTGACGGTGCGTAAGGCGTGGCTGGTCGCGGGTGGCGCTGCCGTCGGCGGTGGCGGGTTCGTCGTCGCGCTCGTCCTCGGGACGTATCTCGTGGCGGGGAACATGGCGAACGGGATCGGCAAGGGCGCCGTAGGACTGGCGAAGGGTTCCGTGCCCGCCGCGTATCAGCCGCTCGTGCAGAAATGGGGCAATCTCTGTCCGGCCATCAACCCGGCGCTGCTCGCGGCGCAGTTGTACCAGGAGAGCGGCTGGGACCCGAGGGCGGAGAGTCCGGCCGATGCGCAGGGCATAGCGCAGTTCATCCCCGGCACCTGGGCCACCCACGGGGTCGACGGGAACAAGGACGGCGAGAAGGACGTCTGGGATCCGGCCGACGCGATCCCGTCGGCCGCCTCGTACGACTGCAAACTGGCCGGATATGTGAAGGACGCCCCGGGCGACCCGACGCACAACATGCTCGCCGCGTACAACGCGGGCGCGTACGCCGTCATCAAGCACGGTGGCGTCCCGCCGTACCGCGAGACACAGAACTACGTGAAGACGATCACCACCCTGGAGAAGAGTTTCGCGCGTCCCACGCAGCGGGTGAGCCCGTCGAAGCAGGCGGCGGGGGCGATCTCGTTCGCGCAGGAGCAGTTGGGCAAGGAGTATCTGTGGGGCGGGGACGGTACGCCGGAGGAGGGCGGCCGGTTCGACTGCTCGGGTCTGACGAAGGCGGCGTACGACACGGTCGGGGTGACCCTGCCTCGGGTGGCGAACGACCAGTACAACGCGGGCCCGCATCCGAGGCGCGAGGAGCTGCTGCCGGGTGATCTGGTGTTCTTCTCGGACGACTTGACGAATTCGCGGGCCATCCGGCACGTCGGGATCTACGTCGGTGGCGGGTACATGATCGATGCGCCGCGGCCCGGTGCAGTGATCCGTTTCGCGCCCGTGGACACTCCGGACTACTTCGGTGCGACGCGGGTCACGGGCGATGGCGCGAAGGCGCTTGCGGAGGCCGGCAAGAAGGCGTGACATGGCTTGAACTCTCCGTTAAGCCTTGCCCCTGAGCTGCGGCGATTCGTCACTCTTGGATAACGTCCGGGTGATCTTTCGGTGGAGAGTGGAACGCTCGGGCCGGGAGTGCGCGTTCCTTGAGACGACGGACAGGCACACGACTGAGGGGCCGGGCACATGCTTGAGGCGGAGACCTCCCGGGGCACACCCGGCGCACCCGGCACCGTGGGTACGGTCGGCATGGGCCCGGACGCCGATCTGCTGCACGGCATCAACGGCCTCGCGAAGGACGCCCCCGACTGGGTCGACTCGGTGGTCGGCTTCGTCGGTGAATGGGGTCTGCCACTCGCCATGGTGCTGCTCGTGCTGTGGTGCTGGACGACGGTGCGCCGCCGGCCGGACGCCGAGACATCGGTGGCCGCCCTGGTCTGGGCGCCGCTCGCGGCCGGCATCGCACTGCTGGTCAACATCCCGATCCGGGAGTTCGTCGAGCGCCGCCGGCCGTTCTACGAGTACAACGACCTCGAGGTGCTGGCCGACGGCAAGACGGACTTCTCGTTCGTCAGCGATCACGCGACGCTCGCGATGGCGCTCGGGGTCGGACTGTTCGTGGCGCACCGGAAGTTCGGCCTGATCGGGATCGGGCTCGCGCTGCTCGAAGGCTTCTGCCGCGTCTACATGGGCGTGCACTATCCGACGGACGTGATCGGCGGATTCGCGCTCGGCACGGCCGTCACGCTGCTGCTCGCGCCGGTCGCGATGGCGCTGCTCACGCCGCTGACCCGGGCGGTGGCCCGGTCGGGACGGTGGGGCCGGCTCGTGAGTGCGCGCGGCGCGCGGCGGACGGTGCCGGGCGCCGTGGAACTGCCGGAGCCGCAGCAGGGCCGCGACGCCGAGGAGCCGGGGCGGGACCCGGCGCGCAAGGATCTGGCCGCGTAGGGGGCGTCTCCCTCAGGGCCCACGAACCTGGGGCGCCGCTACGTCCCGGGGCTGCCGAGCCGAGCAACGACGCGGTGACGGACCGGAGTTCGGCCTTCAGGGCCGCCTCGAGGGGCGGGTGGAGGTGGAACAGCGCGGCGGTCAGGGCGCAGAGCACCGATGCGGTGAACACCAGCCGGATCGCCGTACGGCCTGATCTGCGGGGTGGGCGGTGGCTTCGGCGGCGACCCGGGGCGGTTCGGCTCAGCGCCGGCCGTCCTCGGATTCTGTGCGGGCGTCTGGTTCGTCGCGGGCGCGGCCGCGCAGCAGCGCGAGGCCGGCGACACCGGCCGCGCCGGCGACCGCGGCCGAGCCGAGGGCC
>NZ_QUAK01000150.1 GCF_003429565.1 Streptomyces triticagri | reverse complement strand
GCAGGTCACCGCATCAACTTCCGCCGGATCGCCGGTGATTCCCAAGCTCAGAGCGCGGGTTCGATTCCCGTCACCCGCTCCATGACAGAACCCCAGGTCAGCGACCTGGGGTTTGTGTGTTGTCTGGGCCGGGCTAGCGTCTCGTGCCCGAGGCTGCTCATCTACCTTGCTGGCAACCTTGGTTCGCGCGGCGCGGACACGATCATCGATGCCGTCGGCGACCTCCTGCTGCCGCTCCAGGTTGGAGTGCTGGTAGATCATCGCGGCCTTCTCGGACGACTGGCCGGCGTGGACCATCGTGTCCTTGAGGGTGGCGCCGGACTGGGTGGAGAGGGTGTGCTCGGTGTGACGAAGGCCGTACAGGCGGAAGCCGTCCGGGAGCCCGACCTTGTCACGAGGCTTGCGTCACTTCCGCCCGGAATACGCACCGAAAGCGTCCGCGCAGCCTTCGCCCCTCGCCATCGAGACTTTCGGTCTCCATCGCGTCTGGGTAGCGCCCCCTCAAAGCCACCTCCCACAAACCCCTACTCAGCGCCGCGGAATGACCGAGGATGGCCGCCTTCTCCTGCATGTCCACGTACACGGGACCTGGAGCGACTCCATCACCTAATCGATCCGCGACGAAGGGGTATAGACAGCGAACTCACGCGAGGCAGGACGCCAACCCACCTTGTGAGATGGGATGTTGACTGGGCGGTAATGAACTCAGGACTGCCACCCTGTTGAGCTTCTTCACGTAGCCTTGCTGGCGAGGCCAACTATCCGGGGTGGAGCTTGCTGAACCGAAACAACCTCCAGTCGTTCAAGGCAGCATTAGCCGCCGCACTGCGAACGACCAGTCAAGCTGATGATGCCCTGAGCGATCGGTTCGTCGAACTGCGCCCAGGGACAGTCTCCACGCTCGAGTCATCTGTCAACCACCTCCTCACGGGCCGTCGAGGCGTCGGCAAGTCCACGACGCTCGCGGTCCTCCAGAAGCGCGCCGAGCAGCAGGGGGCGCGAGTCGTCTTCGTGGATGTGGAGACGCACAAGTCTCGCTCCTACCCAGATGTCCTGATCGAGATCATCATCGACATTCTGCAAGCGATCCAGCCCGGGGGATGGAAGAGGCCACAGCGGATCCTTCGCCGTGAGGTCAAGGAGATCCTCACCGTCCTCACTGCACTCCGCGATGCAGGCGCCGAGGTCACGCAGAGCACCGAGAGCGACCAGACCCGGTCGAGTGACCTCAAGGTTCAACTCAAAGGCAGCGTCGCCAACCAGTACGCGAAGTTGAGCGCAACGGCTGGAGGCTCGCGCTCCAAGCGAAGCAAGACATCGCAGACCTCCACGCAGACGCGCCGGAAAGAGGACTTCCTCCGGGACCTCGCTCCTGCGATCGCCCAAGCCCTCGAAAAGGCTGCGAGGTTCGAGGGACGCAGGTCCCTCCTCGTCGTCCTTGACGATTTCTACTTCATCGCCAAGGACAGGCAGCCGCTCGTACTGGACCACCTCCACGGCATAACTAAGCGGAGCAATGTCTGGCTGAAGATCGGTAGCGTCCAGTCCCGGACGCACTCCTTCGCGGATGGAGACCCGCCGCTCGGCATGCAACCGCCTCACGACCTCCAGTACCTCTCGCTTGATGTCGGCCTTGCAGACTTCGGGACGGCGAAAGCTTTCCTCGAAGAGGTCGCGAACGGTGTGCTAGCTTCCGTAGGTTTCAAGATCAGTGACGTCCTCACGCCGGCCGCGCGTGAGCGGGCCGTGCTGATTGCGGGCGGTGCTGTTGCCCGTGACTACTTCGACCTCCTTAGCGCGGCAGCGGACGCTGGGTGGGAGTCAGCACAGCGCGGCCAAAACGGTGATTCGTTCATGATCGGAGCCGAGGATGTCCAAGCCGCGGCAGGTCTACGTCTTCAGCGCAAGCAGAGAGACCTCCGTAGCGATGCCGGGCGCGACGCTCCGGCCCTAG
>NZ_QUAK01000151.1 GCF_003429565.1 Streptomyces triticagri | reverse complement strand
GGCCGGGGCGCCGGCGGCGGCTGCGGTCGGCCCGGCGGATGGCGGGGCCGCGCTCCCGGCGGGCGCCCGACTCCTCGATGTGGGCGGCCAGTCCGGCGACCGTCGGGTACTGGAAGAAGTCGCCGAGTGGCACCTCGGCGCCGCATGCCTCACCGATGCGGGCGCACACCCGGGTCGCGAGGAGCGAGTGGCCGCCGAGGTCGAAGAAGTTGTCCAGGACCCCGACCCGGGACACCCCGAGTACATCGGCCCAGACGGTCGCGACGGAGCGCTCGAGTGCGGTGCGCGGGGCGACGTAGGCGGCGGTGCCGCCCTTGCGGTCGCCGGTGCGCGGCAGCGGGAGTGCCTTGCGGTCGAGCTTGCCGTTCGCGTTCAGCGGCCAGGCCTCGAGCACCATGAAGTGCTGCGGGACCATGTACTCGGGCAGGCGGTGCTTGAGGTGGCCTCGGAGTTCGGGCACCAGGGAGGCGCGTCGGCTCGCGTCGGCCGGGTCGTTGGCGAAGGCCTCGAAGCCCGCGCCGGCGGCTTCGGCGTCGGCCGTGGTGGTCGGCAGCGGGCCGCCCTCCGGCGCGATCACCAGGTCGAGTTGTCCGGGGCGGTCGGGCCGGAGTGCGGGGACCGCCCGGTAGCCGAGTGCGGTCACGGCTCGGGCGAGCTCCGCGGGGTCGAGCTCCGGTCCTGCGGCGTCCCGGCCGGCCGCGGTGCGGTCCGCCGACAGCCGGGCGTCCTCGACCCCGGCGATCCGTACGCGGGACGGGCGGTCGCGTTCGAGGCGCTGGGAGATCTGCTCGACGGGGGTCGCGTCCCAGAGTTCCTCGGATTCGCCGGTGCCGGTGCCGGCGGCGGCAGCGGGTGTCCCGGGCTGCTGCGCGTCGTCTCGGATGTGCAGGACGACGTCGTAGCGGTACTTCGTCAGCTCGTTGCGGTGCGGGCTCGGCTTGGCGAGCAGCGACACCCCGTCGATCTCGGGCCGGGCGGCCGCGAAGGCGGTGAAGAGCTTCGGGTCCAGGACGAGCTCGGCGTCCTGGGCGACGCGGTCCGCGACGGCGGCGGCGAGCGCGGCCGGGTCGTCGGCGTCGCCCGGGGTGCGGGCCAGGTGCAGCGAGGTGTGGAACTGCTCCTGCAGGGCGAGGTTGCGTACGTCGCCGATGACGATGGAGCCGCCGGGCCGGACCACGCGCGCGGCCTGGGTGAGGACGTCCACGAAGTACGCCACGTCCGGGAAGTACTGGGCGACGGAGTTGATCACCACGGTGTCGAAGCTGTCTTCGTCGAACCCGTCGAACCGGTCGGCGGGGCACTCGCGGAGCTCGACGCGCGCCGAACCCTCGGGCAGCAGCGGCAGCTTGGCCTGCAGATCGCGCAGTGCGACCGCCGAGACGTCGGTGCCGCAGTACAGCTCGGCGTCCGGGGCGATGCGGAAGAGCAGCAGGCCCGTGCCGCAGCCGATCTCGAGGACTCGGCGGTGCGGCAGCGACTTGATGCGGCCGACGACCGAGTCCACCCACTCCCGCATTTCGTGTGCGGGCAGCGGTTCGCCGGTGTAGGAGCTGATCCAGCCGGAGATGTCGTACGTGGGGTCCTCGGTCTGCTGGTCGCCGGCCTCGTAGATCTGGTCGAAGACCTCGCCCCACCGGTCGACCTGGTCACCGGTGTGTTCGGTGGCGGGTTCGGTGTGGGTGGGTTGGGTGAGGTAGGCGGTGAGTTGGGGGTTGCCGTCGGCGTCGGGCGTGGTGGTGACCAGGGTCTGGTCGAC
>NZ_QUAK01000148.1 GCF_003429565.1 Streptomyces triticagri | reverse complement strand
GCCGCCGCCCGCGGCCCCGCCCGCCTCGCCGCCGCCCGCCTCGCCGCCGCCCGCGGAGTCTCCGCCGGAGGCGCCGCCGGGCTGGGCCGAGGTGTCGAGTTCGAGGGAGACCTCGGTCTTGTCCGGGGTGCAGGTGGTGGTCGTACCGAGGGCCTCCACCGTCAGGACGCCGGGTGACAGGGTGGACTTGCCGTCCGCGCCCGGTTTGTAGGTGCCCTTGAGGTCGGGGATGGTCATCGGGTCGCCGGACTTGATGGGCTCGGGGTTCGTCGGGCCCTCGACCTTCACGGTGCCCTTGTCGGCGCCGCCCAGTTTCACCGCCATCGACGGTTTGACCGAGTCCGCCGGGATGTCGGCGGGCGAGTCCATCACCGATTCCTTGAACTGCACGGTGAGGCCGTAACTGCCGCCGTCCTTCTTGGCGTTGATCTGGACGGGCGAGGTGGCCTCCTTGTCACCGATCGGCGTCTTGCACTTGTAGGGGACCTGCACCTCCTTGCCCTCGAAGTCGGTCTCGCCGCCGCCACCGCCGGTGGAGCCGCCCGAGTCGCCGCCGCTGTCGCCGCCGGAGCCGCCGCTGTCGCCGCCCGTGGTCCCGCCGGTGTCGCCGCCGGAGCCACCCGAGTCACCGCCGGAGCCGCCGCTGTCACCGCCGGTGGAGCCGCCCGAATCCCCGCCGCCGTCCGTGACGTCGATCGTCGCGCCCGCCCCGACGTCCTCCTGCGGCGAGCACTTGGTGTCGGTGGAGATGGGCTCGCTGACGTTGATGTCGTACTTGTCGGGGGTCAGGGTGACCTTGCCGGGCGCGGTGAGCTTCAGCTTGCCGACCATGTCGGAAAGCACCATCGGGGCGCCCTTCGGGATCGGCGGATTCTTCCGCTCGCCCTCCACTGCGAGGTCCTCCGTCTGGGCGCCGCCGACCTTGAGGGTGCCGGTCGGCTTCACGGTGTTCTCCGAGAGGTCGAGGATGTCCGGATTCTTGGACGCTCCCTCCACCGTCTTCCACACCACGTCGACCTCGTCGCCGACCTTCGCCTCGGCGGGCGCCTCGATGTCCACCACGGTGGTGCCCTGGATCGGGTCCATGCCGGAGATCGGCGGCGGGATGCACTCCGTCTCGTAACTGACCTCGGCGGCCTGCGCCGGGGCCGCGGCGAGGAGCATGCCCGCGCCGCCGATCATGAGCGCGACGCCCGCCGCACTCACTCTGCGATGAGTGATCACGTGTTTCCCTTCGTCGTCGGGGTGGTCGGGCCGTTCTCGTGCGGTGCGGAGTGCTGGGGGTGCTGCGGTGCGGAGCGGGACTCGTCCCACGGAGCGGAGCGCCGGGCCGGCGGCCTCGGTCCGGTGTCCGGCGTGAACCACGGCAGGTGCGCGGGATGCGTGCTCGCCGGGGGCGCGGAGCCGGATCCGCTGCCGCTGCCGCTGCCGCTGCCGGGTGAACTTCCGTACGTGGCCGACGACTTGGGGTCGGCGGTGCCCTCCGGTGTACGGGGCCCGCGCGGCCGGAGCGCCCGGAGTCGGGCGGCGGCCCCCGCGCCGCGGTGGCTGCCCGGGCGCCGGGCCGGCCTGGC
>NZ_QUAK01000145.1 GCF_003429565.1 Streptomyces triticagri | reverse complement strand
GAACGGCTCGGGGTCCGGGTGCTCGGGCCCCGGCTCACCGGGACGGCCGGGACCCGGGCCGGGTCCGGGGCCCGGGGTGGGATCGCCCGGTCCGGGGCCGGGACCCGGCGGCGGACCGGGCGCGGGCCCGGGTTCCGGTGCGGGACCCGGCGGTACGGGGTCGGGGATCGGGTGGGTCATGAGGTGCTCCTCCGTCGCTGAGCGGCCGTACCCGGCGGGCGCCGTCCACGTCCCCCGCCGGGCGGCCCGTGTCGTCCCACTGTCTCCCGGCTCGCGTTCCCACGCCCGGTGAATGCACTCATGCGGGCGGGCGGCGGGATGTCACGGTCGGCCCTGCTCGGTACGTCCTCATCGTGGGGCTCGGTACGTCCTCATCGTGGGGCTCGGTACGTCCTCATCGTGGAGCGCAGTCGCTCCGTACCACCGGGAACAGCACACCGCCGTACGCGGCGGGGCCGCCGGACCACAGAAGGGGCACCATGTACGACATGCACGAGGCCGACCACGACGCCGAGGCTCTGGCCGCACGCTTCGAACGGGACCGCCCGCGGCTGCGGGCCGTCGCGTACCGCATGCTCGGCTCGCTGAGCGAGGCCGAGGACGCCGTGCAGGAGGCGTGGATCCGCCTCCACCGCACCGGAGGCCGCGAGCTGCGCGACGTCAGTGCCTGGCTGACCACGGTGGTCGGGCGGGTCTGCCTCGACATGCTGCGCTCCCGGGCGGCCCGCCGCGAGGAGCCCTTGGACGTCCATGTGCCCGACCCGGTGATCACCGGCGAGACCGCTCCCGAGGAACACGCGGTGCTCGCCGACTCCGTGGGGCTCGCCTTGCTCGTCGTCCTCGACCGGCTCGCGCCGCCCGAGCGGGTCGCCTTCGTCCTGCACGATCTCTTCGCCGTGCCGTTCGACGCCATCGCGCCCGTGGTCGACCGGACCCCGGCCGCGACCCGGCAGCTCGCCAGCCGGGCCCGCAAGCGGGTGCGCGGCGAAGGGCCCGCGCCCGAGACCGACCTGGCGCGCAGGCGGCAGGTGGTGGAGGCGTTCCTCGCGGCCGCTCGCGCCGGCGATCTGGACGGTCTCGTCGCGGTACTCGACCCGGACGTGGTCATGCGGGTCGACGCGGGGCCGGAGGCGGCCGGGGTGTCCCGCCTCGTGCACGGTGCCGGTCAAGTCGCCGGAGAGGCGGTGCAGTTCCGTGCTGCGGCGCCGTTCGCGCGGGTGGTCCTGGTCAACGGCGCTCCGGGTCTGATGACCGCCCCGCACGGCGATCCGCTCTCCGTCATCGACTTCACCGTCCGGGACGGGCTGGTGGTGGAGATCAACCTGATCGCGGACCGCGCGCGGCTGCGCGACCTGGGCCTGCCGGGCGGCCTGGACGCGCCCCAGGCGTGACGGCCCGGGGCGGCCGGGCTCCGACGGCCCG
>NZ_QUAK01000147.1 GCF_003429565.1 Streptomyces triticagri | reverse complement strand
GCGGCGAGGTCGTACTCGACGCGGATACGGCCCGGACGGCGAAGGCCGGCGTCGGCGACACGATCGTGCTCGAAACGGCTGCGGGGAGCGTGGAGTTCCGGGTGTCCGGGCTCGTCGCGTCGGCTGAACCAGAGGGTGCCACGGCCTGGTTCGCCGACGACCGGGCACCGACGCTCGCCGGTCATCCCGGCAAGGCGGATGCCATCGCCGTCCTGGCCGAGGACGGGGTGAGTGCCGACGCGCTGGCCACCGGTGTCGAGCAGGCGCTGGCCGGATCGGGCGCCCAGGTGCACACCGGAGACGACCGCGGCGCCGTCGAGGATCCGGGCCTCGCCTACGCCAAGGACACGCTGCTCGGGCTGGGTGGCTCATTCGGCGGGATCGCCGCGGCGGTCGCCGTCTTCACCGCGTCCGGGACCGTCGCCCTGTCGGTGGCCCAACGCGCCCGCGAGTTCGCCCTGTTGCGGGCCGTCGGCGCCACCCCGCGGCAGATCCGCCGCGCCGTCGCGGCCGAGGCCCTCCTCGTCGCCCCGCTCGCCGGGATCCTCGGCTGTCTGCCCGGAATCGCCCTCGCCCGCTGGTGGTTCGGGCAGCTGACGGACCGCGGAGCCATCCCCGAGGCCGTGCAACTGCACGTCTCCTGGATCCCGCTCCTGGTCGCCGTCGGGAGCGGGCTGCTCACGGCGCTCGCCGCGGGCTGGGCCGCCGGACGCAGGCCCTCGAAGATCAAACCGGGGCAGGCATTGACCGAAGCGTCGGTCGAACGGCTGCGGCCGGGCGTCATCCGTACCGTCCTCGGAGTCGGCGCGCTGGTCGGCGGCGGCTTTCTCACCGGTGTCGCCGCCGAGTCGGCCGGCGAGGACGCGGCCAATGCGGCACTCGGCGTCGTGATGCTCTTCATGCTCGCGGTCGCCCTGCTCGGGCCGCTGGTGGCACGCCTCTGCGCCGGCCTCTTCGGGATTCCGCTGCGCGGGGCCGGCGCCTCCGCGTCCCTTGCCGCCGCCAACTCCCGTACGAACGAACGGCGGTTGGCCTCCGCGATCACCCCGATCGTGCTCGCCATGGCCTTCGCCTCGACGCTCGTCTTCATGCACACCAGCGAGACCCGTGTCGCCGACAAGCAACTGCGCGCCGGCATCACCGCCGACCATGTGGTGACCGACCCGGCCGGCCTTCCGACCGACGCCGTCGCACGGGCCGCCCGTACGCCCGGAGTCGAGACCGCCGTCGGCCTGCTGGACACCGAGGTGCTCGTACCCGTCGGATCGGGCGGCGACCGGTGGCTGCAGGGTGCGGCGGTGCAGGGTGTCACCGGTTCCGGTGCGGAGCTGGCGAAGGTGCAGGACCTGGATGTGACCGAGGGCAGTCTCGGGCGGCTCGGCCAGGGCCGGATCGCCATCGACCGGACCCTGGCCGA
>NZ_QUAK01000146.1 GCF_003429565.1 Streptomyces triticagri | reverse complement strand
GCGGTGGCCCGGTCCGTGCAGGACCGGGCCACCGCGCCGTCATGTCCGGGCAGGCGTCGAGCCCTGCCTCCGCCCCGGCCTCAGGCCGAGGCCACCTCGATCGCCGCCAGGTTCTTCTTTCCGCGACGCAGTACGAGCCAACGCCCGTGCAGCAGTTCCTCGGCCGAGGCGACCGCGTCCTCGGCGGCGACCTTGACGTTGTTCACGTACGCGCCGCCCTCCTTCACCGCGCGGCGGGCCGCCGACTTGCTCGGCACCAGACCCACCTCCGCGAACAGGTCGACCACCGGCCCCAGTTCGCTGACCCGCGCGTGCGGCACCTCGGACAGCGCGGCGCTCAGCGTCGCCTCGTCCAGCGCCTCGAGCTCGCCCTGGCCGAACAGCGCGCGGGACGCCGCGATCACTGCGGCGCACTGGTCGGCGCCGTGCACCAGGGTGGTGAGCTCCTCGGCGAGCGCCCGCTGTGCCGCCCGTGCCTGCGGACGCTCCTCGGTCTGCCGCTCGAGCTCCTCGAGCTCGGACCGGCTGCGGAAGCTGAGGATCCGCGAGTACGCCGAGATGTCCCGGTCGTCCACATTCAGCCAGAACTGGTAGAAGGCGTACGGCGTGGTCATCTCGGGGTCGAGCCAGATGGCGCCGCCCTCGGACTTGCCGAACTTGGTGCCGTCGGCCTTCGTCATCAGCGGAGTCGCGTACGCGTGCACCTCGGCGTCCGGCTCGAGCCGGTGGATCAGGTCGAGACCGCCGACGAGATTGCCCCACTGGTCGCTGCCGCCCTGCTGCAGGACACAGCCGTAACGCCGGTACAGCTCCAGGAAGTCCATGCTCTGCAGGAGCTGGTAGCTGAACTCGGTGTAACTGATGCCCTCCGCGGACTCCAGGCGGCGGGCCACCGAGTCCTTGGTCAGCATCTTGTTGACCCGGAAGTGCTTGCCGATGTCCCGCAGGAACTCGATGGCGGACATGCCCGCCGTCCAGTCGAGGTTGTTGACCATCGTCGCCGCGTTCTCACCCTCGAAGGAGAGGAACGGCTCGATCTGCGAGCGCAGCCGGTCCACCCAGAGGGCCACGGTCTCGGGGGAGTTGAGCGTGCGCTCGGCCGTCGGCCGCGGGTCGCCGATCTGCCCGGTGGCACCGCCCACCAGGGCCAGCGGCCGGTGGCCCGCCTGCTGCAGCCTGCGGACCGTGAGGACCTGCACCAGATGCCCGACGTGCAGGCTCGCGGCGGTCGGGTCGAAGCCGCAATAGAACGTGACGGGACCGTCCGCGAGGGCCTTGCGCAAAGCGTCCTCGTCAGTGGACTGGGCGAAGAGCCCCCGCCACTTCAGGTCGTCGACGATGTCCGTCACTGTCGCTTGTCTCCTTGGACGATCTGTACGGCACCGGGCGCGGCCGGCGCAGCT
>NZ_QUAK01000142.1 GCF_003429565.1 Streptomyces triticagri | reverse complement strand
GGCGGTACGGAGCCGGGGCCGGCCGGATCGGCGGCAGCGGGCGGCGGTGCGGAGCGATGCCCGCCCGGCTCCGCGACGGCAGGCGGCGGCACGGCACGCGGCCGTTCCGGTTCCCTGGCCGCGGGGGCGCTCGGCGGCGGTACGGACGGGTCCAGCGGCTGGCGCGGTACGTGCCGCACGCCGCCCTGTCCCGGCACCGGGGGCGCAATGGCGGGTTCACCGGCGCGCGGGCGGGGCACGGGCGCCTGCCCGGTCTCCTCGGCCGGTGGTGTGTCGGCCCCGGCCTGGCTGGTGAGCAGGCTGTGTGGCAGCAGGATCACGGCGCGCACGCCCCCGTAGGGACTGTGGTCGACGTTCACCGTGAAGCCGAAGCGGTGGGCGAGCAGGCCGACCACCCGGAACCCGAACTGGGGTGTCGAGCCGAGCGACGCGATCTCGATCTGGGACGTACCGGCGAGGAGTTCGACGGCCCTGCGCCGCTCCGCTTCGCCCATGCCGATGCCGTAGTCGTCGATCACGACGAGCGCTCCGTTGGGGACGGTGCGCAGATTGACCTCGATCTCGTGCTCCGGACGCGAGTAGCGCGCGGCGTTGTCGAGGAGCGCGGCGACGGCGAGGACGACGGGGTTGACCGCGTGCGAGAGCACGCTCACGTCGAGCATGCTGCGCACCTGGACGCGCTTGTAGTCGTGGATCTCACCGGCGGCGGCGCGCGCGACATCGGTCAGGGTGACCGGTTCGCGCTGGCGTCCGACGGTGCCACCGCAGATCACGGCGATGGTGCGGGCCCAGTTGCCCAGACCCGCGTTCTGGTGGTTGATCTCCATCAGCGATTCCAGGACCTGCGGATTGTCGAAGCGCCGCTCCATCGACTCGATGGAGCGCTGCTGGGACAGCGTCCGGGAGAGGAATCCGCTGGTGACGGCCTGCAGTGCGGTACGGACCGCGGCGTCGGCCCGGTCCCGTGCGTCGATCGTGGAGCCGTGGAACCGCTGGGCGACCACGGCCAGGGTCTGCTCGAACTCGGTACCGGCCAGGGCGTCGTTGGGCAGTGAGAACGGTCCTGGATCCTCGTTCGGATTCTCGATCTGGCGCAGATACGTCTCGGCCAGCCAGCGCAGCGCGGCATCGCGCTCGCGGCGCTGGTCGAGCGCGCGGGCACTGCGTCTGCGGTGCGTTCTGGCCACGCTGCGCTCGCGCAGTGCGACCACCACGAGCACCGGGATCACAAGGACGAGGAGCCAGAAGACCAGGTCCTGGCTTTGCAAGTAGTCGATCATCGTCACATCCGGGGTGGTCCCGGCGCTCCTTCGTAGTCGCGGCGGCTGGGATGAGCGGAGGGCGGCTCGCCGCGCTCGCGCGGGGGCGCGGCCGCCGCGTGCCGGGCGGCGACG
>NZ_QUAK01000143.1 GCF_003429565.1 Streptomyces triticagri | reverse complement strand
CCGGGGAGCGCCCGCCTGGTGCGGGCGCTCGACGCGCCCGCCGCGGCGCTCGCGCTGCCGGTCCCCCGGGTCGACCCGGGCGATCCGAACGCGGGCTTCCTCGCCGGCCTGATGGCCTCCGCGCCCGCCGAGCTGATCAGCGCCCTGCAGTCCGCGCCGACGCCGTCCCTGGAGATCCGGCTGCGGGAGCTGCGGGCCCGGCTCGAGATGCAGGACATCGACGCGGCGACCCGGCTGCTCACCACTCTGGAGACCGGCCACCCGGACGACTGGCGGGTGGTCTGGTACCGCGGCGTGGTGGCCCTGACGACGGGCGACTTCGAGACCTCGGCGCTGTCCTTCGACGCGGTGTACGACGCGTTCCCCGGGGACACGGCGCCGAAGCTGGCCCTCGGCGTCTGCGCGGAGGTGCTCGGCCAGTTGGACAATGCGGCGGAGTACTACCGCCTGGTGTGGACCACCGACCCGAGCTATGTGAGTACGGCCTTCGGTCTGGCCCGGGTGCAACTCGCCGCGGGCGACCGGCGTTCGGCGGTCCGCACCCTCGAGTCGGTGCCGGAGGCGTCCATCCACTACACCGCGGCCCGGGTCGCGGCGGTGCGCGCAAGACTGCGTGAACAGGCCGTGCACGAACCGCTCCTGGACGATCTGACGGCGGCGGCGGGGCAGGTCGAGGCGCTGCGCCAGTTCGGTCTGGACGCGGTCCGGCAGGAGGAGCTGTCCACCGAGGTACTCGGAACGGCCCTCGACTGGATACTCTCCGGTAGCCGCGGTTCCGCTCCGCCCCAGGGCGGCGGGCACACGGTGCTCCTGGGCGCCCCGCTGGACGAGCGCGGGCTCCGCTTCGGTCTGGAACGCTCGTACCGGACCCTGGCGAGGCTCGCGCAACGCGGTGACGAGAGGATCGAACTGGTGGAACGGGCCAACCGATTCCGTCCACGGACATGGGTCTGAGCCGGCCGGCCGGGCCCGTGTCCCGGTCGGCGGTCCGCACGGTCCGCCCGGACCGACGAGCGAGTCGTGCCCTGCACGCCAAGGCGAGGTGAGAGTGAGTGACGCCGCAGATGCACCAGTTGTCCGCGTGCCCCGGCTGCGAGGAGCCGCTGGAGTCGGGTGACCTGTTCTGTGGTGCGTGCGGGTACAACCTCTCCGAGGTGCCCGAGCCGCCCGTGGACCATCCGACGGTCGCCATCAACGGCGCCGAGGCGCCGGCTCCGCCCGCCGCGCCGTCCGCATCGGTGGAGTGGCCGACCGCACCCGAGGTGGACAGCTCCGACATCCCCGCGCCGGTGCACCGCGCCGACGAGGTCGCCGGCGTCGACTCGGCCGGCACCGAGCTGCCCGCCGCAGCCCGCTCGGCGGGCCGCCGGCCTGCCGCCGCGCCGGACGG
>NZ_QUAK01000141.1 GCF_003429565.1 Streptomyces triticagri | reverse complement strand
GGGCAGGGCGGTTTCAAAGTCGAGTTGATTAAGTGAGTGTGCAGGCCACGGCGGCGTGACGGTGCCGACTGGGGCCGTGGCCCGCGCAACGAAGCTCCGTTGTGCAGGTGACCTTCCCAAGTCACCTTCGCCCAACGGAGCTTCGATGTGTCGCCAGTCTGCCACCGTGTGCCTGATCAAGTCGCCGTCGCGTCAGCACCGTGCGATCGCGGGTCTGCCCGGATGGCTGGCGACCTTGACTGATCCGCGCGGCCGACGCGGACGGCGTCACCCGTTCGTGAGTGTGCTCCTGACGGCCTGTTCGGCGGTGTTGACTGGCGCGAAGTCGTTCGCCGCGATCGGGCAGTGGGCGTCCAACCCGCCGCAGGACACCCTGGCCCCGGCTGGGTGTCCGCACCACGACGGCCTTCCACGTCCGTATCGCGCCGAGTGCCGCGACCATCCGCCGCGTCATCAACGCCGTCTGTCCCGGCGGGCTCGCCGACCTGCTCGGGCACGATCCGGCCCGGGCCGACACCCTGGCGGTGGATGGCAAGAGCGCCCGCGGCTCGCGGACCGATGACAGTCCCGCGGCCCATCTGCTGGCCGCGATCACCGGTGAGGGGATGACCGTCACCCGGCTGCGGGTGCCGAAGAAGACGAACGAGATCACCTGCTTCGCCGACCTGTTGGCGCCCTTCGACTTGCAAGGGGTGACCGTGACCGCCGACGCGCTGCACGCCCAGCGGGACCACGCCCGCTTCCTCGTCGAGCAGAAGCAGGCACGCTACGCGCTCACCGTGAAACGCAACCGGCCCGGTCTGTATGAACAGCTTCACGCTCTTCCCTGGCAGCAGGCCAGCGCGAAGTACTACGACCGCACCACCGGGCACGGCCGCACCGAGGACCGCGTCGTTACGGCCTTGACCGTCACCGACCTCGGTGTCGACTTCCCCCACGCCGCCCAGGTCGCCCGCGTCGTGCGCCACCGCACCCGGACCAAGACCGGTAAACGCAGCCGCGAAACCGTCTCGTCATCACCGACCTGACCAGCCAACAAGCCTCCCCACAGCGACTCGCGAAGATCATCCGTTTGCAGTGGGTGATCGAAAACCGGCTCCACTTCGTCCGCGATACGACCTTCGCGGTGGACGCCTCCAAGATCCGCACCGGCCACCGTCCGGACAACATGGCCACCCTCCGCAGCTTCGCGATCAACGCCCTGCGCGCCGCCGGCCACACGAATATCGCCGCCGGGCTCCGCGAGATGTCCTACGACGGCTTCCGCCGCCCACTGGACCTCATCAACCTCAACTGACCTGCACCAACGCATGATCAATCAGACTCTGAAACCGCCCTG
>NZ_QUAK01000140.1 GCF_003429565.1 Streptomyces triticagri | reverse complement strand
GTGAAGGCCGGTCCCGTACCCGCATCCCGGGTACGGGACCGGCCTTCACGCGTACTGGCGCGCACCGACGGCGTACCGGCCGCACGCACACCACGCCACGCCACGCCCCACGCACCCCCGAGCCTGCCGATTTGTCGATATCCGAAGGGTGATTTCCCGTACGGAAGTGAAGGTTGGCTCCCGCGCCGCGTAGCTTTGTCGTCAACAAGCGTCCGTAGGAGCAGCCTTGGCACGGAAAATCGGCAGCCGGTACACCGCCCACCAGATCCTGGGGCGCGGTTCCGCCGGCACGGTGTGGCTGGGCGAGGGGCCCGAGGGGCCCGTCGCGATCAAGCTGATGCGCGAGGACCTGGCCAGCGACCAGGAGCTCGTCGGACGCTTCGTGCAGGAGCGCACGGCACTCCTCGGCCTCGACCACCCGCGCGTGGTCGCCATGCACGACCTGGTGGTCGACGGCAACGACCTGGCCCTGGTCATGGACCTGGTCCGCGGCACCGATCTGCGCACCCGCCTCGACCGGGAGCGCAGGCTCGCCCCGGAGGCCGCGGTGGCGATCGCGGCCGACGTCGCCGATGCCCTGGCCGCCGCCCACGCGGCCGGCGTCGTGCACCGCGACGTCAAGCCGGAGAACGTGCTGCTCGACATGCAGGGCCCGCTCGGCCCGGGCGGCTCGCACCCGGCCCTGCTCACCGACTTCGGCGTGGCCAAGCTGGTCGACTCCCCGCGCCGCACGCGCGCGACGAAGGTCATCGGCACCCCCGACTACCTCGCCCCGGAGATCGTCGAGGGCCTGCCGCCCCGCGCGGCCGTCGACATCTACGCCCTGGCCACCGTGCTGTACGAACTCCTCGCCGGCTTCACGCCGTTCGGCGGCGGGCACCCCGGCGCCGTGCTGCGGCGGCACGTGACCGAGAGCGTGGCGCCGCTGCCGGGGATCCCGGACGAGCTCTGGCAGCTGATCGTCCAGTGTCTGGCCAAGGCACCCGCCTCCCGGCTGCGCGCCTCCGAACTCGCGGAGCGACTGCGCGAACAGCTCCCGCTGCTCGCCGGGATGCCGCCCCTCGACGTGGACGAACCGGACGCGGACTCCGCGGACGAGCCCGCCGAGGAGCCCGCAGCCCCGGAGCACACCGGGCAGCAGCCGCGCCGCGGAGCCGTACCCCTGGTCCCCGGTTCGTCGGCACCGGACTCCAACCGGGACACCCACACCTCGATGCGCGTACCGGAACCGGACGAGCTGGCCGGCGGCGCCCGCGGCACGGCCCGCGTACCGCGCCCCAGCGGGGCCCCGCGCCCGGGCTCCGCCCGCCACCGC
>NZ_QUAK01000144.1 GCF_003429565.1 Streptomyces triticagri | reverse complement strand
GGGGGTGGGAGTCCTCATCTCGAAGCAGGCTTCCCGCTTAGATGCTTTCAGCGGTTATCCCTCCCGAACGTAGCCAACCAGCCATGCCCTTGGCAGGACAACTGGCACACCAGAGGTTCGTCCGTCCCGGTCCTCTCGTACTAGGGACAGCCCTTCTCAAGACTCCTACGCGCACAGCGGATAGGGACCGAACTGTCTCACGACGTTCTAAACCCAGCTCGCGTACCGCTTTAATGGGCGAACAGCCCAACCCTTGGGACCGACTCCAGCCCCAGGATGCGACGAGCCGACATCGAGGTGCCAAACCATCCCGTCGATATGGACTCTTGGGGAAGATCAGCCTGTTATCCCCGGGGTACCTTTTATCCGTTGAGCGACGGCGCTTCCACAAGCCACCGCCGGATCACTAGTCCCGACTTTCGTCCCTGCTCGACCCGTCGGTCTCACAGTCAAGCTCCCTTGTGCACTTACACTCAACACCTGATTACCAACCAGGCTGAGGGAACCTTTGGGCGCCTCCGTTACCCTTTGGGAGGCAACCGCCCCAGTTAAACTACCCATCAGACACTGTCCCTGATCCGGATCACGGACCCAGGTTAGACATCCAGCACGACCAGAGTGGTATTTCAACGACGACTCCACAACCACTGGCGTGGCCGCTTCACAGTCTCCCACCTATCCTACACAAGCCGAACCGAACACCAATATCAAACTGTAGTAAAGGTCCCGGGGTCTTTCCGTCCTGCTGCGCGAAACGAGCATCTTTACTCGTAGTGCAATTTCACCGGGCCTATGGTTGAGACAGTCGAGAAGTCGTTACGCCATTCGTGCAGGTCGGAACTTACCCGACAAGGAATTTCGCTACCTTAGGATGGTTATAGTTACCACCGCCGTTTACTGGCGCTTAAGTTCTCAGCTTCGCCACCCCGAAGAATGACTAACCGGTCCCCTTAACGTTCCAGCACCGGGCAGGCGTCAGTCCGTATACATCGCCTTACGGCTTCGCACGGACCTGTGTTTTTAGTAAACAGTCGCTTCTCGCTGGTCTCTGCGGCCACCCCCAGCTCACACTGCAAGAGTGATCACCAGGTGTGGCCCCCCTTCTCCCGAAGTTACGGGGGCATTTTGCCGAGTTCCTTAACCATAGTTCACCCGAACGCCTCGGTATTCTCTACCTGACCACCTGAGTCGGTTTAGGGTACGGGCCGCCATGAAACTCGCTAGAGGCTTTTCTCGACAGCATAGGATCATCCACTTCACCACAATCGGCTCGGCATCAGGTCTCACCCACA
>NZ_QUAK01000139.1 GCF_003429565.1 Streptomyces triticagri | reverse complement strand
CGCGTCCGTCGCGGATGCGGTGGCGCGGGCGCTGCGGGCGGCCGGGCGGATCGCCGCGGCGTCGGAGGGCGACGTGGTGCCGCCGGGCGGCACAGGACCGGGCAGCGGGGCGGGGCTGGGAAGAGGCGCGGAATCGGGCAGCGGCGCCGTGCGGGGCAGGAGTGTGGTGTCGGCGGGCGGTGCGGAGTCATCGGATGCGGCGGTCAACGCGGCGGTTTTCGGGGGCGGTTCGGGGGAGCGGGCTCCGGACGGCGGCGCAGTGGCCGACCCGGGTCCGCGCGGGGGCCCGGTGTCGCTCGGGGAGTTCGGGCCCGACCGGGTGGCGCGGGTCGCACGCGACGCGGGGCGCCCGCTGCTAGTACTCCTCGACTGTCCCGAGGAGATGCCGCCCGGCCTGGCCCACCGCCTCGCCGAGTGGAGCGAGGGGACGGCCGAGTGGCTGCGTGCGACCGGCGCGCGGATGATCGTCGCGTGCCGTGCGGCGTACTGGGAGCAGGCCGGGACCCACCTGCCCGCCGATCTGCTGTACGGACGCGATCCGCGGCTGCCCGACTGTGTGCGGCTCGGCGATCTCACCGGCGAACAGGCCGCACGCGCGCGTGCCCGGTACGGCGTGGCGGAGCAGGCGCTCGGTGTCGCCGACGCCGGCCATCCGCTGACCCTGCGCCTCGTCGCGGACCTTCTCGGGGCGCTCCCGGACGGCTTCGCGGGGCGCCCGGCGCGGGACCAGGTCTTCGCCGCCCATCTGGACCTGCTGTGCCTGCGGGTGGCGGTACGGCTCGCGGTCCCGCGCGGGCTGCGCGGGAGGGCCGTCACCCGCCTCGCAGCGAAGGTCGCGGGGCAGGTGCACGAGGCCGCGCGCCGCTGTCTCGGCCCGGGACAGGGGCAGTTGGACCGAGCGGGCTTCGAGACGGTCTTCCCGTGGTCGACGGGACTTGCCTCCGCGGTGCTCACCGAAGGGCTGCTCGTGCCGGCGGGCGACGGATACCGGTTCGCCCACGAGGAGTTCGCCGACTGGATCCAGGGCATGCACCTGGACCTCGACGCCGCCCTCTGGGCGCTGGTGCACCGGGTGGTACGGGACGCGGATGCGGCCCCGGCCACCGGGCGGACGGTGCCCGAGCCGGAGCGGTTCGTGCCCCGCCAGGGGGACGGGCCACAGGGGCGTCGGCACGGCCGTCGGAAGGGTGCCCTGCGCGGGACACGGCGCGCGGCGGGCGTGCGCGCGCAGGAGGCGCAAGCGGGCGTCCCGGCGGCGGGCACGCGCG
>NZ_QUAK01000138.1 GCF_003429565.1 Streptomyces triticagri | reverse complement strand
GTCGTCACCGACAGCGGCGGGGGCTTCTGCGTGTCCTGTACGGAGACCGCTCCGTGCGCTCAGATCTCGTAGACCGCGCCGGGCCTGGCCACGTCGATCGGGCCCGGATAGACGGATCGGGCGTCCGCGAGGCTGGTACCGGGGTCGGTCCACGGCGGGATGTGGGTGAGCACCAGGCGCGCGGCGCCGGCGTCCCGCGCCGAGATGCCCGCCTCGCGACCGTTCAGATGCAGGTCCGGGATGTCTTCCTTGCCGTACGTGAACGAGGCCTCGCACAGGAACAGGTCGGCGCCATCGGCGAGTTCGTCCAGCTCCGGGCTGACCCCGGTGTCACCGGAGTACGTCAGCGTGCTGCCGCCGTGCTCGATCCGGATCGCGTACGCCTCGACGGGGTGCCGCACGCGCTCGGTGCGCACGGTGAACGGACCGATCTCGAAGGCGGCCGGCTTGAGCGTGTGGAAGTCGAAGACCTCACTCATCGAGGACGGCGAAGGGGTGTCCGCGTACGCCGTGGTCAGGCGCTGCTCGGTGCCCTCGGGCCCGTACACCGGCATCGGGGCGCAGCGGCCGCCGTCGTGCCGGTAGTAACGCGCGACGAAATAGCCGCACATGTCGATGCAGTGGTCGGCGTGCAGATGGCTCAGGAAGATCGCGTCGAGGTCGTAGAGGCTGCAGTGTCGCTGCAGCTCGCCGAGGGCGCCGTTGCCCATGTCGAGCAGCAGATGGAAGCCGTCGGCCTCGACGAGGTAGCTCGAGCAGGCGGAATCCGCGGACGGAAACGAGCCGGAGCAGCCGACGACGGTGAGCTTCATGGAGCAGGAACCTCCGCGCTGGCGGGGAAGGACGGGGGTTGTGCGGTCCGTTGAGCGTAAGGCGCAAAACGGCAGGTCGCTCCTCCGCCGTGGGCCGTTGTGGGCGAACTCACCTGCGTTGTCACCGGTTCGGGCGCGGTCGGCCGAACCGTGTGCGGGCTTGTCGTACGTCTGCGCGGGCGGGGGCGCCGGTACGGTCGGGGCATGGACACGTCCTGGTGGATCGCCCTCGGCGCGGTGGTGCTGCTCGCGCTGTTCGCCGCGCTGACCGACGGGGTCGGGCGGATCCGGCGGCGCGGTGGCCGGTCCCGGCCGCCGGGGCGGCCCGGCG
>NZ_QUAK01000134.1 GCF_003429565.1 Streptomyces triticagri | reverse complement strand
GCCCGAGCGGGCCCGGCGGCTGCCGCGCCCCGTCCGCACCGGCCGCGCCGCCCGCGTCCGTCTCCTTGTGCACTCCGTCGCCCGGCGCGGACCACCGCGCTCCGTCCTCGCCTGAAGGAGACCGGCCACCCCGGCCGGCACCGCGCGGCCCGCCGCGCACGCGGACGAACCCCATACAGACGGAGCACGGAGAACACCATCATGAGCAAGCGGAACAGCCAGGCGGCGAAGTCGGCGGCACGCGAGCGGCTGCGCGCCGAGCGCGAGCGGCAGGCCAAGAAGGACAAGGCACGCCGGCAGATGATCGTCGCGGCCAGTGTCGTCGGCATCCTGGCCGTCGCGGGCGGCGTCGGCTACGCGGTCGTACAGGCCAACAAGCCGGGCCACTGGGAGAGCGCCAAGGACGCCAAGCTCGTCAAGCCGGCCAACACCTCGGGCAAGAACGGCACCACGGTCGTCCTCGGCAAGGACAGCGCCAAGAAGACCCTGCAGCTGTTCGAGGACTCGCGCTGCCCGGCCTGCGCCCAGTTCGAGCAGACGCTCGGCGAGACCATGAAGAAGGACATCGACGCCGGCAAGTACAAGGTCCAGTACATCGGCGCCACCTTCATCGACGGCGGGGCGGGCGGCGAGGGCTCCAAGAACGCCCTGAGCGCCCTCGGCGCGGCCCTGAACGTCGGCGAGGACGCCTTCCTCGAGTACAAGACCGCGCTCTACTCCACCAAGAACCACCCGGAGGAGTCGGACGACAAGTTCGCCGACGACAAGTACCTGATCAAGGTCGCGAACCAGGTCCCGGACCTGAAGAACAACAAGTCCTTCCAGAAGGCGGTCGAGAAGGGCACCTACGACCGCTGGGCGCTCGAGATGTCCGCCAAGTACGACGACAGCGGCGTCGAGGGCACCCCCGCGCTCAAGATGGACGGCAAGAAGATCGAGACTCCGCAGTCCCCGGAGCAGTACAACGCGGCGCTGGACAAGGCCCTCAAGGGCTGACGTCCCGAAAGGACCGACGTCCCGAGCGCTGCGCCACGGGCCGGCGCGACGAGCTGCGGCGACGAGCCGGGCCGGGCCCCGGCGACGGACGGCGGAAGGGCGGGCGAACATTCGGTGTTCGCCCGCCCTTCCGCCATACCCG
>NZ_QUAK01000137.1 GCF_003429565.1 Streptomyces triticagri | reverse complement strand
GGGGTTGGATTTGGCGTATGTGATGTTTACGTCGGGTTCGACGGGGCGTCCGAAGGGGGCGATGGTTCATCGGGTGGGGATGGTGAATCATGTGTGGGCGAAGGTGGGTGATTTGGGGCTTTCTGCTGGTGATGTGGTGGTTCAGAATGCTCCGTTGACGTTTGATGTGTCGGTGTGGCAGATGTTGGCGCCGTTGGTGGTGGGTGGTCGGGTTCGGGTGTCGGGTGTGGGGTTGGCTTCGGATCCGGTGGGGTTGTTCGGTGTGGTGCGGGATGAGGGTGTGGGTGTGTTGGAGGTGGTGCCGTCGTTGTTGCGGGCGGTTTTGGATGTGTGGGATGGGGAGGGTGTGGTTCCGGAGTTGGGGTCGTTGCGGTGGTTGGTGGTGACGGGTGAGGCGTTGCCGGTGGATTTGTGTGAGCGGTGGTTGGGGTGGTTTCCGGGGGTGCCGTTGGTGAATGCGTATGGGCCGACGGAGTGCTCGGATGATGTGACGCATGCGGTGGTGGGTGTGGGTGATGTGGCTGTGGGTGGTGGTCGGGTTCCGATTGGTGGTGCGGTGCGTAATACGCGGTTGTATGTGTTGGGTGATGAGTTGCGGCCGGTGCCGGTGGGTGTGGTGGGTGAGTTGTTTGTGGGTGGTTTGGGTGTGGGTCGGGGTTATGTGGGTGATGGGGTGCGGACGGCGTCGGTGTTTGTGGCGGATCCGTTTGTGGGTGGGGGTGCGCGGATGTATCGGACGGGGGATCGGGTGGTGCAGCGTGCGGATGGTCAGTTGGAGTTTTTGGAGCGGCGTGATCATCAGGTGAAGGTGCGGGGTCGTCGGGTGGAGTTGGGGGAGATCGAGGCGGCGGTTCGTGCGGTTGAGGGTGTGGGGGATGCGGTGGTGGTGGTGGCTGTGGATGGGTCGGGTGGTCCGCGGTTGGTGGCGTATGTGACGGGTGCTGAGGCTGGTGTGGAGGGTGTGCGTTCGGCGGTGGCGGGGGTGTTGCCGGAGTACATGGTGCCGTCGGTGTGGGTGGTGTTGGAGGCGTTGCCGTTGACGGCGAACGGGAAGGTGGATCGGAAGGCTTTGCCGGCGGTGACCGAGGAGGTCCTGACGGGGGCTGGTGCCGGGTCTGGTGGGGTGCGGGGT
>NZ_QUAK01000136.1 GCF_003429565.1 Streptomyces triticagri | reverse complement strand
CGTCCGCAACACCTCATGCCGCTCCACCACCAAACCCAACGCACCCTCCAACACCCCCACATCCACCACACCCCGCAACCGGACCAGGCCGATCATGGAGTAGAGCGGGGAGCCGGGCTGCATCCGGTCGAAGAAGTACAGACGCTCCTGTGCGAAGGACAGCGGTGCGGGCGCGTCCGGGTCGGGCCGGCGGGCGATGACGGAATCCTTGCGGGCGACGCCCTGGCCGTCGAGCATCGCGTCGAGCAGCTTCTGCTGCTCGGGGGAGAAGGGTGCGAGAGCCATGGTGAAGTACCTCCGTGTGACGTGGGCGTACGTGTGACGCAGGACGTGGGCGTACGTGTGACGCGGGACGCGTGGGTGTGACCCGGGGCGGATGTCCGCCCCGGGGACGTGGGTTCAGCTCCGGAGCTGCTGGGCGGCCTCGTCCTGGGAGAGCCGGCTGATCTGCAGGACGAGTCCGGCGATCTGGTCGGCGTCCAGGCCCTCCTGGCTGCCGGTGGTCCGGGCCAGGGCGGCCAGTTGGCGGACGGTCGAGATGCCGACGAAGGAACGCAGCGACACCTCGATGCGCAGCAGCGTCCGTACGCGGGAGACCACCTGGGTGGCGAGCAGCGAGTGCCCTCCGAGGTCGTAGAAGTCGTCGTGGACACCGACCTGTTCCCGGCCGAGGACGTCCGCCCAGATTCCGGCGAGCACTTCCTCGAGCGGGCCGGCCGGCGGTTCGTACTCCCGCTGGGCCACCAGTTCCTCACCCGCCGCGCCGGCCAGTGAGTTGAGGTCGATCTTGCCGTTGGTGAGCAGCGGGAACGTGTCGAGGCGCACCAGACGGGCGGGCACCATCGCGGGCGTCAGGCGCTCGGCGAGGAAGCTCCGCAGTTCGCCCGCGGTGAGGGGGTCCGTGTGGGTGGGTTGGGTGAGGTAGGCGGTGAGTTGGGGGTTGCCGTCGGCGTCGGGCGTGGTGGTGACCAGGGTCTGGTCGAC
>NZ_QUAK01000132.1 GCF_003429565.1 Streptomyces triticagri | reverse complement strand
CCTAGAAGCGCGATTCGCCGACCTCGTGAAGTTCGTCCGCAACCGCGACACGTTCTTCTTCCTCGTCAGCCGTGAGCACATGGATACCGACTGGGGTCGGGAGATCGTTGAACTCGAGGACCTTCGGTTCGTCCACCGTATCCTGACCACCAGGCCAAACACCGCGACGTGGCGAGGCAAGGACACAGACGTCTTCATGGTGGACATCCCGGCTCTTGTCACGAAGCGAATGAGGAAGGCGCCCGTGGAGTTCTGGAAACCCGGCAAGTCCGATGAACTCCGACGAGCCGGATGGGTCTACACACCGGATTGGGCAGAGCAGAAATAGCGGAAGCGATTCTCGCTAGCCCCGGAGCCCTCTTGGCAAGCTCGGTGAGTCGAACCGCGGCCCATACATCTGACGTCGCAGTGCCCGAGAAGACAACGTCGGCGCAAGCCTTCGGCCGTGCGTCGACGTTGCTGCGGTTGTATTCCACGAGGCCTGCCTGGTCGATGGTGGAGGTGTAGCGCAAGGCCGCGCTGACAGTCAGGCCGTACAGATCTCAGATTCGGCTTGGGTCACCACCGGTGGCCCAAGCCTCGTGGAGAATGCCGGTCTCACTCGCCCACTCCTCAAACGCGGCGGATCGCTCATCCAGCCATGCTTGCAGCTACCCTTTCGCATCGCTCATGCGGGACACCGTCTCGTGGCCGGTGAGCCTCAGCGGTACGAGTGTGACGGCAGTCGCCACCAGCCGTGCCATTCGCGTGCCATACAGGACACGCCACAGCGGTAAATGGAGGTCACAAACACCCCCGAGGGCCGCTACCTTCAGGCTTCGTTATCCCTGGTCAGCGGCCTGCTCGCACCTCAGATGCCGATTGATTCCCAAGCTCAGAGCGCGGGTTCGATTCCCGTCACCCGCTCCATAGCAAGAGCCCCAGGCCGATGGCCGGGGGCTTTTT
>NZ_QUAK01000135.1 GCF_003429565.1 Streptomyces triticagri | reverse complement strand
TCCGGTTGCGGGGTGTGGTGGATGTGGGGGTGTTGGAGGGTGCGTTGGGTTTGGTGGTGGAGCGGCATGAGGTGTTGCGGACGGTGTTTCGTGAGGGTGTGGGGGGTGTGGTGGAGCAGGTGGTGTTGCCTGGTGGTGGGGTGTCGTTGCCGGTGGTGGATGTGTCGGGTGTGGGTGAGGGTGGGGTGTGGTCGGTGGTGGAGGAGGAGACGGGTCGGGGGTTTGATTTGTCGTGTGGGCCGTTGTTGAGGGGTCGGTTGTTGCGGTGTGGGGTGGATGAGTGGGTGTTGGTGTTGTGTGTGCATCACATTGTGGTGGATGGGTGGTCGTTGGGTGTGTTGGTGGAGGAGTTGGGTGAGGCGTATGGGGCGTTGAGTGGGGGTGGGGTGCCGGGGTGGGGTGTGTTGCCGGTGCAGTATGCGGATTTTGCGGTGTGGCAGCGGGAGTGGTTGTCGGGTGGGGGTGTGGCGGGGCAGGTTGATTTTTGGCGTGGTCGGTTGGCGGGGGCGCCGGCGTTGGATGTGGTGGGGGATCGTGGGCGTCCGGTGCGGAGTTCGTTTGCGGGTGATTCGGTTCCGGTGCGGGTGTCGTCGGGTGTGGTGGGTCGGTTGGGTGAGGTGGCTGAGGGGGAGTCGGCGACGTTGTTCATGGCGTTGTTGGCGGGTTTTTGTGGGGTGTTGCATCGGTTTACGGGGCAGGGGGATGTGGTGGTGGGTACGCCGGTGGCGGGGCGTACGCGGACGGAGTTGGAGGGGTTGGTGGGGTTTTTCGTCAATACGTTGGCGTTGCGGTGTGGGGTGTCGGGGGAGTCGAGTTTTCGTGAGGTGTTGCGGGAGGTGCGGGGGGTTGCGTTGGATGCGTTCGCGCATCAGGACGTGCCCTTCGAACGCATCGTCCAGGAG
>NZ_QUAK01000133.1 GCF_003429565.1 Streptomyces triticagri | reverse complement strand
CTAAGACGCCATTTCACTTGGCGTGATCTTGCGGCAGTCTGGGGTGATGACTGCTGCGCTTGTCGAGCGGATGGCGCCGGAAGACTTGTGGACCCTGTTCCAGCGGGTGGTGCCGCCGGCGCCGGTTCGCCCGCAGGGTGGAGGGCATCGTCGGCGAGGAGACCGTGAGGTGCTGGCCGCGATCATCTTCGTGGCCACCTCGGGCTGTACCTGGAACCAACTGCCACCGGGCTTTGGCCTGTCGGGCGTGACCGCCTTCCGCCGGTTCACCGAGTGGACCGAGGCCCGGGTGTGGGCCAAGCTCCACCGCCTGGTCCTGGACGAACTCGGTGCCCGGGGGGAGCTGGACTGGTCGCGGTGCGCGATCGACTCGGTCAGCGTCCGGGCCCTCAAAGGGGGCATCTGACGGGACCGAATCCGACCGACCGCGGCAAGAAGGGATCGAAAATCCACCTCATCGTCGACCGCCAGGGCCTGCCCCTGTCGATTGGCATCTCCGCCGCCAACCTCCACGACAGCCAGGCACTCATCCCGCTGGTCCGCGGCATCCCGCCCATCCGGTCACGTCGCGGTCCACGACGCAGGCGGCCCGGCAAACTGCACGGCGACAAGGGATACGACTATCGCCATCTGCGGCGATGGCTCGCTTCCCGCGGCATCCGGCACCGCCTCGCCCGCAAAGGCATCGAGTCCTCCCGGCACCTGGGCCGGCACCGCTGGGTGGTGGAGCGGACCGTGTCCTGGCTGTCCGGCTGCCGCCGCCTGCACCGCCGCTACGAGCGCAAGCCGGAACACTTCCTCGCCTTCACCGCCATCGCCGCAACCCTCATATGTCACCGCCGCCTGGCCAAGTGAAATGGCGTCT
>NZ_QUAK01000129.1 GCF_003429565.1 Streptomyces triticagri | reverse complement strand
GCCTCCGCGGGCTCCGGCCGGCTCGGCGCGGCGCTGTCGGCCTGCTCGGCACGGCGACGGCGGCGCCGGCGCGGCGTCGGCTCCTCGTCGGCGGGCTCCTCGGCCGGTTCCTGCGCCGCCTCGGCGGCAGCGGCGGCCGCGGCGCGCTCCGGCGTCTGGAACATCGGCTCGGTGAACACCGGCGCCTGGAACACCGCCACCGCGGGCCGCTTCGGCTTGCGCCGACCGGTGGCCGGCTCCTCGCCCGGCTCGGCGGACGCGGCCTCCTCGGCGGGCTCGGCGGCGCGGGCGCCCTGCTCGGGTGCGGTAAACGCGGTAAACGCGGTAGACGTGGTAGACGCGGACGCCGACTTGCGGGACGCACGGCGGCGGCCACGACGGGCTCCGGTCTCGGCCTCGCCGGCCGGCTCGGACGCGGGTTCAGGAGCAGCGGCCGCAGCGGGCTCGGCGGCGGGCTCCGGGGCATCGGCCCCGGCCGCCTCCGGCGCACCGGCGGGCGACTCGGCCCGGCGGGAGGCACGACGGCGCGTACGGGCCCGGGGTTCCGGAGCCTCGTCATCGGCAGCGGCAGTAGCAGCGGACTCGGCAGGAGCTTCCGGCGCGGGAGTCTCGGCGGCGCTCGGCTCGGAAGCGTCATCGCCGGATGCGGCCGGCGCACCGGCGGGCGCCGTCACCTTGCGGGTGGCGCGCCGACGGCTGCGCTTCGGCGCCGCCTCGTCCGCCTCGGCGGCGGCACCGTCCTCGGGGGCACTCGCCACGGCCACCGGCTCGGCCGCGGGCGATTCGGTTTCGGCGGCCGGCGCGGACTCGCCGTCCGCCGCACGCGGCGCACCCGCGGG
>NZ_QUAK01000130.1 GCF_003429565.1 Streptomyces triticagri | reverse complement strand
ATGGAGCGGGTGACGGGAATCGAACCCGCGCTCTGAGCTTGGGAATCACCGGCGATCCGGCGGAAGTTGATGCGGTGACCTGCACGAACGGGTACGGCTGGCCGTTCCTGCGAACTGCGACCGCACTCGTCATTCCCCGCTGTTCCCCGCTCCGTCGGGCACGGAACGGGCACGTGGTGCCTCCTGACCCGTGGCCCTACATGGAACGGTCAGTAGCGGCCAGATCGGTCACCGTAGGGTCCCCTCCGGGCACTACCCGGACGAGGGTGGTTGCTGCGGTTGCGGTACTTCGCTGCGGTACGGCTCCCGGACGGCCTGATCACTTTTCGTTTCGCTCAAACCATTGTGAGATGAGCGCACATGCGTAATGATCGCAGCATGTCGAGCACTCCATTCCGGGACACAGCTACGAAGGTTGCAAGAACTTCGGACTACATCACGATGTCCGTGAACTGCGACCGCGTTCGTTCCCATTCTTGGTGGAAGAACGTCGTCGAGTATGGAGCCTGGGAAGGCCCGGGTGGCGCCCGCGTAGGCCCTCCTACTCCGGAAGCAATCGATGGCATTGCCAAGCTGTTCAACACGACAGCCGACCAGGTGGCCGTCATGGTGGCTGCTGACTGGTATGGGGTGGAGACAGATACGCATCTCTCGGCGCGAATGCTCAGTCTGACGCCAGTTCTTGACTCGCTGGACGAAGAGGACGCCGAACTCGTCGAAACGCTGGCCCGGCGACTCGCGCGCTGATCGAGCGGTCGGTGGAGCGGGTTTGGGCTGGAGCTGCTTTGGGGTGAGTGATCATGGCCCCTTAAGCTGGCTGCGCGTCGGGCAGTCTT
>NZ_QUAK01000128.1 GCF_003429565.1 Streptomyces triticagri | reverse complement strand
CCGCTGGATCCGGCGTATCCGGCGGGCCGGCTCGAGCATCTGGTGCGGGATGCCGCACCGAAGGTGATCGTGTCGGCGACCGGCCTCGACCTGCCGGACACCGACGTTCCGGTCCATCGCATCGACACCCTCGGACCCGAACTCGCCACCCACCCCGACACCCCACCCACCCCGGACATCCGCCCCGACCACCCCGCCTACGTCCTCTACACCTCGGGCTCCACCGGCAAGCCCAAGGGCGCGGTCAACACGCACGAGGCCCTCACCAACCGGCTGCTGTGGATGCGGGACCACCTGGACCTGCGCCCCGAGGACCGGGTGCTGCACAAGACCCCGATCGGCTTCGACGTCTCCGTCTGGGAGCTGACCTGGGCGTTCATCGCCGGCGCACGCGTCGTCATGGCAGCACCCGACGGCCACCGCGACCCCGGCTACCTCATCCGCACCATGGCGGACTCGGCGGTGACGGTCACGCACTTCGTACCGTCCATGCTGCGGGTCTTCCTGGACTTCCTCGAGGAAGCGGACGGCACCGGAGACACCCGGCCCACCGCCCTGCGCAGCGTGGTCTGCAGCGGTGAGGAACTGCCGTCCGCACTCGCCGAGCGCTGCCACCGCACCCTGCCGGACACCGAACTGCACAACCTCTACGGCCCCACCGAGGCGGCCATCGACGTCACCGCACACCACGTGACCGACATACCGGCCTCCGGTCGGGTGCCGATCGGGCGGCCGATCACGGGGACGCAGGTGCATGTGCTGGACGGTGTGCAGCGGGTGGTTCCGGTGGGG
>NZ_QUAK01000131.1 GCF_003429565.1 Streptomyces triticagri | reverse complement strand
GCCGAGCGGCGTCGCTCGCGGCAGATTCAGGTGGGCACGGTGGCGGTCGGTGGGGATGCTCCGGTGTCGGTGCAGTCGATGACGACGACGCGTACGTCGGACATCGGCCCGACGTTGCAGCAGATCGCGGAGCTCACGGCGTCGGGTTGCCAGATCGTGCGGGTCGCCTGCCCGACGCAGGACGACGCCGACGCACTGCCGGTGATCGCGAAGAAGTCGCAGATCCCGGTGATCGCGGACATCCACTTCCAGCCGAAGTACGTGTTCGCGGCGATCGATGCGGGCTGCGCCGCGGTGCGGGTGAATCCGGGGAACATCAAGCAGTTCGACGACAAGGTGAAGGAGATCGCCAAGGCGGCCGGTGATGCGGGTACTCCGATCCGTATCGGTGTCAATGCGGGTTCTTTGGACCGCCGTCTGCTGCAGAAGTACGGCAAGGCCACTCCCGAGGCGCTCGTCGAGTCCGCGCTGTGGGAGGCGTCGCTGTTCGAGGAGCACGGTTTCCGGGACATCAAGATTTCGGTGAAGCACAACGACCCGGTGGTGATGGTCAATGCGTACCGGCAGCTCGCCGCGCAGTGCGACTATCCGCTGCATCTCGGGGTGACGGAGGCGGGTCCGGCGTTCCAGGGCACGGTGAAGTCGGCTGTGGCTTTTGGTGCGTTGCTGTCCGAGGGGATCGGGGACACCATCCGGGTGTCGTTGTCGGCGCCGCCGGTCGAGGAGATCAAGGTCGGCAATCAGATCCTGGAGTCGCTGAATCTGAAGCCGCGGCGTCTGGAGATCGTCTC
>NZ_QUAK01000126.1 GCF_003429565.1 Streptomyces triticagri | reverse complement strand
CCGCTGGATCCGGCGTATCCGGCGGGCCGGCTCGAGCATCTGGTGCGGGATGCCGCACCGAAGGTGATCGTGTCGGCGACCGGTCTCGACCTGCCGGACACGGACGTTCCGGTCCATCGCATCGACACCCTCGGCCCCGAACTCGCCACCCACCCCGACACCCCACCCGGCGTACAACTCCCGCCGGAGACCCCGCTGTGTGTGCTCTACACCTCGGGCTCCACCGGCAAGCCCAAGGGCGCGGTCCTCCACCACCGGGCGATATCCAACCGACTCCTCGGCATGGTCGACCAGTTCGGCTTCGGCCCCGAGGACCAGGTGCTGCACAAGTCGCCCCTCGGCTTCGACCCGCACCTGTGGGAGTGCTTCCTGCCGCTGATCACCGGCTCCCGCATCGTGATGGCGGCACCCGGCGGCCACCGCGACCCCGACTACCTGCTCGGCGTCTGCGCCGAATCCGGAATCACCTGCTGCGACGTCGTCCCGTCCCTGCTCAGGGCCCTGCTCGACCAGGACGCCCTCACCGAACGAGCGGGCACCGTACGGCTGATGCTCTGCGGCGGCGAGGAACTGCCCCCGGAGCTCGCCACGGAATTCCTGCGCCGGCTCCCCGGAGCCGAGCTGCACAACATGTACGGGCCCACCGAGACCACCATCGACGCCGCCACCCACCGGGTGCAGCTCCCACTGACCGGTCGGGTGCCGATCGGGCGGCCGATCACGGGGACGCAGGTGCATGTGCTGGACGGTGTGCAGCGGGTGGTTCCGGTGGGG
>NZ_QUAK01000127.1 GCF_003429565.1 Streptomyces triticagri | reverse complement strand
TCACCAGGTGGTGGCGGGTGGGGTGTTGGGGAGGGTGGTCCAGGTGCGGGTGCCGCCGCCGGGGTCGGGGGAAGGGCCGAAGCCCCAGGTGCCGGTGCAGGATTTGGTGACGGCGGCGAGTACGCGGAGTGCGGTGCGGCGGCGGGCGTTGCAGAGGGCGCCGAGGTGCGGGGAGGTGTGGGGTGGGTGGGCGTCGTAGGCGATGAGGCGGAGGGTGCCGGTTGCCTCCGGCGGGGTGTCTTCGGTGGTGGGGCAGGGGTCGTGGGGGCGGTAGCGGAGGGCGAGGTAGATGTCCGGGGACGGGGTGAAGTGGACGGCGGTGGCGATGAGTTCGCCGACCAGGACCATGGCAGGGAAGGTGAGGGCGGTCAGGCCGTGGGTCTCGAGGGTGGTACGGACCGCGCTGCGGGCGACGCCGGCGGAGGTGGGTCGGGCGGGGAGGGTGAGGCTGTACGAGAAGGGGTCGGGGCCCGGTTCCGTGGTGGTGGCCGGTCCTGGTGTCGTGGGTCCGCGGTAGGCGGGGCTGGTCGGGGCGGCGACGTAGCAGGGGACGGGGCCGGATTCGGATCGGG
>NZ_QUAK01000125.1 GCF_003429565.1 Streptomyces triticagri | reverse complement strand
GCCGCGCGGCCGCGGCCCGGCCAGGGTGCCGGACGTGCCGGAGCAGCGGTCGGCGCGCGGGCAGGGCGGCGGCCCCGGCTATGCGTTCCTGCGCGGGCGGGTGCTGCGGGGCGCACTGGCGCACGGTCGCGCCCGCGGGTTCGGCCGGTTCGCGCTCGCACCGCCGCTGCCGCGGGTGTGGGGCCTGAGCCTGTTCCCGCGCTCCGGTGGTGCGGACGAACTGGCCCTGGATCAGGAGCTGTCGGCGCTGTCGGCCGCGGGGCGCGCGGCGTATGTGCTGCGCGCGCTCGACCGGTTGCCGGACACCGAGGTGCGCCGGGTGCTGGAGTCCGCGGGGGTGGCCGATCCGGTTGCGGCGCTCACGGAGGCGGACTCGGTCCCGCGGCGGGAGCGGCCGGCGGCGGAGCTGCTCGATTCGCCGGAGTTCGACGCCTGTTCGCTGCAGGCCAGGCCGACCGACCTGCTGCGGCGCCGCCGGCACCGTACGGCGGCCCTGGTGGCGCTGGTGGCGGCCGCGGTGTGCGGTGCGCTGCTCGGCCTGCCGGCCGGCGGCTGGGGCGCGGGC
>NZ_QUAK01000238.1 GCF_003429565.1 Streptomyces triticagri | reverse complement strand
CGCCGGGGCGGCCCGGCGAGGGGCCGCGGCGGCGGCCGTCGCGGCGGCCCGAGCGGGCGGAGATCTGGTGGGCCGAGGTGCCCTACGAGGACGGGCCCGGGTCGAAGGACCGGCCCTGCCTGGTCCTGTCGGTCCATGGCGACCGGGCGCGGGTCGCCAAGATCACGAGTCGTTACCACGACGAGAGGGCGGGGGTCATTCCGCTGCCGCCCGGGTCGGTCGGGGACGCGCACGGTCGCCCCAGCTTTCTGGAGACGGACGAGCTACGCGAGGTCCCGCTGTGGGCTTTCCGCCGCCACGTGGGGGTCGTGGACCCCGCGCTCTGGGACCAACTCAAGCACCTCTCGGACTGACGTCCGGCAGTACCCTTCAGCCCGTCCGGCACCCTCAGCCCGTCCGGCACCTTCAGCCCGTCCGGCACCCTCAGCCCGTCCGGCGTTTGAGGACAAAGGGGGCGCAGCCCCCAGGGCTGGTGACGTCACAGGCCCGGCCTGACGGCCTTGTCCTCAAACGCCGGACGGGCTGAGGTGGCGGGCCGGATCAGGCCCAAAGCTGGCCCTGGAGTGCCGCGACCGCCGCGGCCGTCGTGGGGGCCGTGTAGATCCCCGTGGAGAGGTACTTCCAGCCGCCGTCCGCGACGAGGAAGACGATGTCCGCGCTCTCGCCCGCGGCGAGGACCTTACGGCCCACCCCGACGGCCGCATGCAGCGCCGCCCCCGTGGACACCCCCGCAAAGATCCCCTCCTGCCCCAGCAGCTCCCGCGTCCGCGTGACCGCGTCCTCGCTGCCCACCGAGAACCTCGTGGTCAGCACCGACTCGTCGTACAGCTCCGGCACGAACCCCTCGTCGAGGTTCCGGAGTCCGTAGACCAGATCGTCGTAGCGCGGCTCCGCGGCCACGATCCGGATGTCCGGCTTGTGCTCGCGCAGGTAGCGGCCGACCCCCATCAGGGTCCCCGTGGTGCCGAGCCCGGCCACGAAGTGGGTGATCGAGGGCAGGTCCTCGAGGATCTCCGGACCGGTCGTGGCGTAGTGCGCACCCGCGTTGTCCGGATTGCCGTACTGGTAGAGCATCACCCAGTCCGGGTGCTCCGCGGCGAGCTCCTTGGCGACCCGTACCGCCGTGTTGGAACCGCCCGCCGCGGGCGAGGAGATGATCTCCGCGCCCCACATGGCGAGCAGCTCCCGGCGCTCGGACGAGGTGTTCTCCGGCATCACACAGACGATCCGGTAGCCCTTGAGGCGGGCCGCCATCGCCAGCGAGATGCCGGTGTTTCCGCTGGTCGGCTCGAGGATCGTGCAGCCGGCGGTGAGCCGGCCGTCCTTCTCGGCCTGCTCGATCATGTGCAGCGCGGGCCGGTCCTTGACGGAGCCGGTCGGATTGCGGTCCTCGAGCTTCGCCCAGATCCGTACGTCGTCGGACGGCGAGAGCCGCGGCAGGCGCACCAGCGGGGTGTTGCCGACCGCGGCGAGCGGGGAGTCGTAGCGCATGCTGATCAGCCGCCGGCCACGGCCGGCAGGATGGTGACGCTGTCGCCGTCGCTGACCTTCGTGGAGATCCCGTCCAGGAAGCGGACGTCCTCGTCGTTCAGGTAGACGTTCACGAAGCGGCGCAGCTTCGCGCCGTTGTCCGCGTCGATGATGCGGGCCTCGATGCCCGTGTGCCGGGTCTCGAGGTCGGCGAAGAGGGCGGCGAGCGTGTCGCCGCTGCCCTCGACGGCCTTCGCACCGTCGGTGTACTGGCGGAGGATGGTCGGGATGCGGACCTCGATGGCCATGTCTGCGGGCTCCTGTCGGAAGGGGGTCGGGAGAGGGTCGAACTCGAAAGAACGTGGAAGGCGGCTTCTCGCCGCCGTGGGCACCAAGCTGCTTCTACGGCGCGGGAGTTGCGCGGAGGGGCCCGCCGCATCCCCGGCCGTACGGCGGCAGGGGTCAGCGCGGACAGATGGCGCTGCTGAGCCTGCACAGGTCGACGTGCAGCCGCGCCACGAGCAGTGCGCCCGGCGTCTTCTCGCTCACGTCGTGGGGAACCATGCGGTCATCGTATCGATTCCCGTCCCGCTTCCCGGAATGTGATCTCACATGCCGGACGGGTGTGGTTCACCGGTCGGGACGGCGTCGTACTTGCCCAGGTATGGCACGTCCCCCGACACCCGCTGCGGCAGGTACGTGATGGTCGGCGCCCCGGTCGCCGGGTGCTCGGCGACCTCCGCGTGGACACCGTAGACCTCGGCGAGGAGCTCCGGGGTCAGCACCTCGGCGGGCGGGCCCGATGCCACGGCCCGGCCCTGCTCGAGGACGTAGAGCCGGTCGCAGTAGTACGCGGCCAGGTTCAGGTCGTGCAGCGCGAGCAGATTGGTGGTGCCGAGGCTCCGGACCAGGCCGAGGATCTCCAACTGGTAGCGGATGTCCAGGTGGTTGGTGGGTTCGTCGAGGACGAGCAGCGCGGGCTCCTGGACCAGGGCGCGGGCCACCAGGACCCGCTGGCGTTCGCCGCCGGACAGGCCCGCGAAGCGGCGGGTCGCCAGCTCCCCCGCGCCGACCCTGGACAGTGCGGCGTCCACGATGCGGTCGTCCTCGGCGGTGTCGGCCGCCCAGAAGGACTTGTGCGGGGCACGGCCCATGGCGACGATCTCCCGCACGGTGAGCTCGAAGCCGGCCGGAGTCTCCTGCGGGACGGTCGCGAGCCGCCGGGCCCGTCGCTTCGCGCCGATCGCGTGCAGGTCGTCACCGTCGAGCAGGGCACGGCCGCCGGTCGGGGTGAGGGTTCCGTAGATGCAGCGGAGCAGGGTGGTCTTGCCGCTGCCGTTGGGGCCGACCAGACCGACCGTCTCGCCGGGTGCGGCCTGCAGGGACACCGCGTCGACCAGGGTGCGGCCGGCCGTGCGGTAGCTGAGTTCCTCGGTCCTGAGCATCAGTCGCGGTTTCCCTCGGAGGCGGGGCCGCGGTGCAGCAGCCACAGGAAGAACGGTCCGCCGGTGAGCGCCGTGAGCACCCCGACCGGGATGTCCTGGGGCGCGGCGACGGTACGGGCGGCGAGATCGGCGAGCACCAGGAACACCGCGCCCATCAGCGCACACACCGGAAGCAGCCGGCGGTGCACGGCACCCACGAACATCCGCGCCGCGTGCGGCACCATCAGACCGACGAAGCCGATGGCCCCGCTGTACGCCACGAGCAGCCCGGTGAGCAGCGAGGTGAGGACGAAGACGGCGGCCCGGAAGCGCGCCGTGTCGAGCCCGAGCACGGTGGCGCCCTCCTCGCCGACGAGCAGCAGATCGAGCGGCCGGGCCAGGGTGATCAGCAGCGCGACACCGACGGCGAGGGCCGCGGCAGGCACGAGCAGGATGTCCCAGCGGGCCGCGCCGAGCCCGCCGAGTGTCCAGTACAGGACGTCCCTGAGGTGTTCGGCACGGGCCGAGGTCACCAGCATCAGGCTGGTCAGGGCGGACAGGATGTACGCGACGGCGACTCCCGCGAGGATCAGCCGGCTTGTGGTCAGCACGCCGCCCTTGCGGGCCAGTGTGTAGACGAGCACGAGCGAGCCGAGGGCGCCCGCGAACGAGGCGACCGGCACCAGGACGGTGGTCGCAAGCCCGGTGCCGAGGCCGAACACGATGGCCGCGACGGCGCCCGTGGAGGCGCCGGAGGAGACGCCGAGCAGGAACGGGTCGGCGAGCTGGTTGCGCACCAGGGCCTGCAGCACCGCTCCGACCACCGCGAGCCCGGCCCCGACGACCGCGCCGAGCAGCACCCTCGGCAGGCGTACGTCGAGCACGATGGTGCGCAGCGGGGATGCCTCGGCCCGGCCGGTGAGGATGTCCACGACCTGTCCGGGCGGGACCCGCACCGAGCCGAGCGCAAGGCCGGCGACCACGGCCACCGCCAAGGCGGCGGCGAGCACGACGAGGATCAGCGGTGTGCGGACCCTGCGGGCCGCCTCGGCCACGGGCCCCCGTACGGCCACGGCCGGTGAAGTCCCCGTCTCCTTGAGCGAGTTGCTCACTTCGCGGCGTCCGGGTGCAGCTGCTCGGCCAGCTTCCGCACCGCGGCCGGTGCCCGTACGCCGAGCACGGCGTCGGAGAGCGGGAGCACCGCGAACCGCTTGTTCTTGATCGCCGGCACGTCGGCGAGGGCCGGGTCCTCGAGCAGCCGCTTCTTCTTCTGGGCGACTGTGGTGCCGCCGTAGTCGTAGATCACCACGACCTCGGGCGCCCGCTCCACGACGTTCTCCCAGGAGGCGTCGCCGAAGGGCTTGTCGAGGTCGGCGAAGACGTTGCGGCCGCCGGCCCTGGTGATGATCTCGTTGCCGATGCCGGTGCCGCCCGCGGTGAAGGCGGTCTTGTCGCCGCTGTCGTAGACGAAGACGTCGAGCGGGTCGGTGTCGCCGAGCTTCTCCTTCGTCGCCGCGGTCTCGGCCTTCGCCTCCTCGATCCAGCGCTCGGCGCGCTCCGGTACGCCGAAGGTCCGGCCGGCCTCACGGACCTCGCGGTGCACGTCGGCCATGGTGACGGCGCCCTCGGTGCAGCCCTCGATGTTCAGGCGGCTGTCGATGCCGGACTTCTTCAGGGCGGCCCTGCTGCGTCCGGCGCCGGCCTCGAAGGCGCTGGTGTAGCCGCCGTACACGAAGTCGGGGTCGACCGAGAGGAGCTTCTCCTGGCTGGGGTACTCGTCCGCGATCACCGGCCGGGACTTGTAGGCCTTCGCGTACTCGGGCAGGACCTTGTCGTCGAGGTAGGCGGTGCCCACCAGGCGGTCTTCCAGGCCGAGTTCGAGCATGATCTCGGTGACGTGCTGGTTCATGGTGACGACGCGCTCCGGCGGGGCGTCGAAGGTGGTCCTGACACCACAGTTCTCGACGGTGTACGGGAAGCCTTCGGCCTGGGCCGCGGGCTTCTTCGCCGCGTCGTCGTCCGGGGAGCCGCAGGCGGCCAGCGGGACGAGCAGGGCTATGGCGGTGAGTGTGCGCGCACGGGGACGCCAGGACACGGCGGTGCCTCCTCGGGGGGATTTCCACGTCCCCTCATCGGTGGGAGAAGGCGGCAGGGCAGTTCCTGACTTCCCGGCGGTCCGCCCGGATGGGGCGCGCGCCGGTCACAGTGGCGGGACCGTGCCGGATTCGCACCGGCTTCCTGGGTCCTGCCGCCTCGTTTTCACCGCTCAGTATGCCGTGGCCGGAAACGTCCCGGTCACCGGGCCGGGGCGGCTCAGCCCGCCACCTCGACCTCTTCCTCGGTGACCTCGCCCTCGACGATGCGGAAGGAGCGGAACTGGAAGGGAGTCGTGCCGTCGGTGGCATCGGTGTCGGCCGTGGAGACCAGGACGTAGTGCGCGCCCGGCTCGTTGGCGTACGTGATGTCCGTGCGCGAGGGGTATGCCTCGGTGGCCGTGTGCGAGTGATAGATGACCACCGGCTCCTCGTCCCGGTCGTCCATCTCGCGGTACAGCTTGAGGAGATCGCCCGAGTCGAACTCGTAGAACGTGGGCGAGCGGGCCGCGTTCAGCATCGGAATGAAGCGTTCGGGACGGCCGGATCCGGCCGGGCCCGCGATGACGCCGCAGGCCTCGTCGGGGTGGTCCGCGCGCGCGTGGGCGACGATCCGGTCGTACAGGTCCCGGGTGATGGTCAGCATGCCCAGAGAATAGGCAGGTGGTCCCCGGATCCGAGATACGGGGACCACCTGTCGAGACGCCTGCGTCCGGGGAGCGGGCTCCCGTACGGGGCGTTGCGGCCGTCAGGCCTTGTCGCCGGCCTGCGCACGCTCGCCGATGTGCGGGTTGCGGGCCTTGAGCACCCGGTACGAGACGACCAGGATCAGGGCCCACAGGGGCGCGCAGTACAGCGCGTTGCGGGCGGTCGAGTCGATGCCCATCAGGACGATCACCAGGCCGATGAAGCCGAGTGCGAACCAGCTGGTGAAGGGCGCACCCGGGGCCTTGAAGGAGGACTCGGGCAGCTCACCGCGGGCGACCGCGCGACGGAACCTGAGCTGGCTGCAGAGGATCATGATCCAGGCCCACATGCCGGAGATCGTGGCGAAGGAGACGACGTAGTTGAACGCCTCGCCCGGCCACTGGTAGTTGATCCAGACGCCGAACATCATCAGCGCCGCAGAGAAGGTGGTGCCGATGAGCGGGATGCCGCGGGCGCTGAGCCGCGTGAAGATCTTCGGCCCCTGGCCGTTGAGCGCCAGGTCGCGCAGCATCCGGCCGGTGGAGTACATGCCGGAGTTGCAGGAGGACAGGGCGGCGGTGAGCACCACGAAGTTCACGATGGCGGCGCCGACGCCGAGGCCCATCTGCTCAAAGGCCTTCACGAAGGGCGAGACACCGTCGCTGAAGACGGTCCACGGCACCACGGAGAGGATCATGATCAGGGCGCCGACGTAGAAGACGGCGATACGCCACGGCACGGTGTTGATCGCCTTGGGGAGCACCGTCTTGGGGTCCTTGGACTCGCCCGCGGTCACACCGACCAGCTCCACGGCGAGGAAGGCGAACATCACGATCTGCAGCGTCATCAGGGTGCCGCCGAGCCCCTTGGGGAAGAAGCCGCCCTGATCCCAGAGCATCGAGACGGACGCGGTGTCACCGGCGTCCGAGAAGCCGATGGTGAGGACTCCGGCGCAGATGAGGATCATGCCGAGGATCGCGGTGACCTTGACCATCGAGAACCAGAATTCGATCTCGCCGAAGAGCTTCACCGAGATCAGGTTCGCGCCGTACAGAATGATCGTGAAGACGAGCGCGGACAGCCATTGGGGAATGTCCCACCAGTACGTCATGTACGTGGCCGCCGCGGTGACTTCGGTGATTCCGGTGACGACCCAGAAGAGCCAGTACGTCCAGCCGGTGACGAATCCCGCGAAGGGGCCGATGAATTCACGGGCGTATTCGGCGAAGGACCCGGAGACCGGGCGGTACATGAGCAGTTCGCCGAGTGCTCGCATGATGAAGAAGATGACCAGGCCCGCGATGGCGTAGGCCAGGATGAGACTCGGGCCGGCCTTGGAGATCGCCTTGCCCGCGCCGAGGAAGAGGCCGGTGCCGATGGCTCCGCCGATGGCGATCATCTGGATCTGGCGGGCACCGAGGCCACGCTGATATCCCTCGCCCGACGTTTCCGCGGACGGTCCGGCCGCTTTGCCGTCGTCGTTCTTCTCGACCTGCAGAGAGGTCATGTAGTGCGCCTTTCTCCATGCCGGTCCGGGCCACGTGGGCCGGGATCGGCAGCAACGTCCTTGGCGATCCCCCCCGGATGCGGATGGAACGTGCCTGCCGGCGGTCCGCCGGTTCGGGCGCACCCGGGAGACAGGGGTGGCGTCCCGCCGGGTGATCGAGAACTTCTATCACGCACCGATGGACCGACCGGTCACGCAAATGCGACCCATCGCACAGGAAGAAGGGGACAAATTTCTCCTGCGGCACCAAAGGAAGCCGGCAAGGGCTGTCCCCTTTGGTGGGATCGTTATCCGGATTTGAGTGTCCGTTGAGCGAACCGCGGTCGGGTGTCGGGGCGCGCACGACGAGGCCCGCCCGCGCCTGGTGCGCGGACGGGCCTCGTGCGGTGGACGGTGAGTCGCCCGGGGCTCAGCCCTTGATCTGGGCGCCCTCCGACTCGGCATCCTCGTCGGGCAGCCCGGCCCTCCTGCGGCTCACGACGTCGAGGAACGACTTGAGCTCCCGCTTGACCACCGGGGCCAGCAGATAGAGGCCGATGATGTTGAAGACGGCGAGCATGAAGAGCACCGCGTCAGCCAGGTCGAACAGCGTCTGCAGGGTGAGCAGCGAGCCGAGCACACAGCCGAGGGAGTACAGGGCCTTGTAGGAGAACTCGCTGACCCGGCTGCGGCCGAAGAGGAACGTCCAGGCCTTGAGCCCGTAGTAGCCCCAGGTGAGCACGGTCGAGAAGGCGAAGAGCAGGACCGCGACGGTCAGGACGTACGGGAACCACGGCAGTACGGTCTCGAAGGCGTCGGACGTGACGGTGACGCCCTGCACCTCCTCGCCGACCTTCCAGCTGGCGGGCTGGGCGATGACGATGGTCAGCGCGGTCATCGTGCAGATGATCACCGTGTCGATGAACGGCTCGAGCAGGGCGACCAAGCCCTCGCTCGCGGGGTGCTTCGTCTTCACCGCGGAGTGCGCGATCGGTGCGGAACCGAGGCCGGCCTCGTTGGAGAACGCGGCACGCTTGAAGCCGACGATCAAGGCGCCGATCACACCGCCGGCGACGCCCTCGGGAGCGAAGGCCCCCTCGATGATCTTGACGACCGCGTCGGGTACGGCGGTGATGTTCACGAGGATGACGATCAGGCAGGCCACCACGTAGATGCCGGCCATCGCCGGGACGAGGCGGCTGGTGACGGAGGCGATGGAGCGGATGCCGCCGATGAGCACGATGCCGACGAGGGCGGCGATCAGGATGCCGAAGAAGAGCGCGCCGCCGGAGGATCCGAGCAGGCCGTCCGCACCGCCGGTGACGGAGGCCAGCTGCTCGTAACTCTGGTTGACCTGCAGCAGGTTGCCGCCGAACAGACCGAAGAAGAGGATCATCACCGAGGCCGCGACGGCGAGCACCTTGCCGAGCTTGCGGCCGCTTTCACCGAACCGCTCGGTCAGGCCCTTGGGCAGATAGTGCATCGGACCGCCGGAGACGGTGCCGTCCGCGTGCACGGTGCGGTACTTCACGCCGAGGGTGACCTCGACGAACTTGGTCGCCATGCCGAGGAGCCCGCAGAGGATCATCCAGAACGTGGCACCGGCGCCACCGATGCTGACGGCCACCGCGACACCGGCGATGTTCCCGAGACCCACGGTGCCGGACACCGCCGCCGTGAGCGCCTGGAAGTGGTTGACCTCGCCCGGTGATCCTTTTTCGTCGAACTTGCCGCGGACCACGTCCAGCGCGAGGCGGAACTTGCCGAGCTGGATGAAGCCGAAGTAGGCGGTGAACGCGATGCCGGCGATCGCCAGCCACGCCACGATGAGCGGGAGTTCCGTACCGGCGACCGGGACGGCGTAGAACACGACGTCGGAGAGGGCTTCGGTCACCGGCTCGAAAAAGCCGTTGACGGCGGAGTCCACCGAGTCGGTGAAGGATTCGAATGACATCTGGTACCTCGGGCGCAGGACTGCCGTGGTGCTCGGGGCAGTGGCGGGGGGCTTCTTGAGCGAACGCCGTTGTCCGATCGGCGACTTGAGGGACCGGGACCTGGACGGGGACCGGTGACTCCTCGGGTCTGCATGCGTCGTGCGTCATGTGATGCGCCTGGCGATGCGCCAGGTTCCCGACCCTGCGAGGGGTGGTGCCGAGCCGGGAGTTGCCGATTTTTACCACGCGTTGACCGACGGCTCGAGTGGCACACGCCACATATAAAGCACCGAAAAGCCCCTGAGCTGCACGTAAGCACGCTGGGCGTGACGCGATCGTTATCCGGATCTGAGCGTCCGTTGAGCGAACAGCTTCCGGGACGATCCGGGATGTTCAGGGCAGCAGTGTCTCGACCAGAGTTTCCTGCAGCCCGCCCAGCCACAGGTACGCCATCACCATCGGCTTGCGTTCGTCGGAGTCCGGCAGCCGGTAGAGCAGGTCGGTGTCCTCGTCGTCGATCACGTCGAGGCGGGCGGCGATGGCGAGGCGGAGGTCGTTGAGCGCGCCGAGCCATTCGCGGGACTCGTCCGGAGAGAGCTTGAGGACGGCGCCGCCCTCGCCCTCGATGCTGAGCGCGTCGAGGGTGCGCACCACGGTGAGTGCCTTCTCGCGCTTGCCGGCCCGCAGGTCGTTCTCCGTGAAGCGCCTGAACTCGGCGGAGAACTCCTTGAGTTGGTCGTCGGGGACGGCTTCCGGATCGCCGTAGGCGTCGGGGAAGAGGCGCTGCAGGACGGGGTCGCTCGGCGGCTCGCTCGGGCCCTCGGCGAAGAGTTCGGCCAGCGGGTCGTCCGCGGCCTCACCGCCGGGCCCGGGTCCGATCAGCTCGAGGAGCTGGACGGAGAGGGAGCGCAGGATGGAGATCTCGACCTCGTCGAGGGCGACGGCGGCGCCACCGCCGGGCAGGGGTTCGAACTGGCCCGGCATCAGGTGCGGTCCTGGCTCAGCGTCGCCCAGAGGCCGTACCCGTGCATGGCCTGCACATCCCGCTCCATCTCCTCGCGCGTGCCGCTGGACACGATCGCACGGCCCTTGTGGTGAACGTCGAGCATCAGTTTGTGCGCCTTGTCCTTCGAATAGCCGAAGTAGCTCTGGAAGACATACGTCACATAGCTCATCAGGTTGACGGGGTCGTTGTGCACGATCGTGACCCAGGGGACGTCCGGCTCGGTGACGGCGGACACGTCCTGAGCCGCCTCGGGCTGACCGGTCTCTACGGGGGTCACATCGGGAGCCACACTCACTTGCCCCATGCTGCCACCCGGGAGGGCCGGGCGCATAAACGGAAGGCTGACTTCCGCACGCACGAGGGCCATTTTGTGGGGCAGGCGGGCCCTGCGGGGCCGCTCACGACCCACCCGCACCCAGAAATCGTCAAACTGACGAGATGGGGGTAGTATCCCCGTCATGAACACTGCGGACCTACGGCTGCCGGTGGACGTTCCCTCGACAGCACTCTTCACGGACCACTACGAACTGACGATGCTGCAGGCCGCCCTGAAGGGCGGAACCGCCGAGCGGCGCTCGGTGTTCGAGGTCTTCACCCGGCGGCTGCCGGAGGGGCGGCGGTACGGCGTCGTCGCCGGCACCGGCCGAGTCCTGGACGCCATCGAGAGCTTCCGCTTCGACACCCGCGAGCTGAACTTCCTGCACGAGCGCGGCGTGGTCGACGAACCGACCCTGCAGTGGCTCGCCGACTACCGCTTCCGCGGCGACATCTGGGGCTACCCGGAGGGCGAGGTCTACTTCCCCGGCTCGCCCGTGCTGCGCGTCGAGGGCTCCTTCGCCGAGTGCGTCCTGCTCGAGACCGTGATCCTCTCGATCCTCAACCACGACTCGGCGATCGCCGCCGCGGCCTCCCGGATGGCCTCGGCCGCCGGCGAGCGGCCACTGATCGAGATGGGCGCCCGGCGCACCCACGAACTGGCCGCGGTGGCCGCATCCCGGGCCGCCTACGTCGGCGGCTTCACCACCACCTCGGACCTCGCCGCCGGGTTCCGTTACGACATCCCCACGGTCGGCACCTCGGCGCACGCCTTCACCCTGCTGCACGACAACGAACGCGACGCCTTCACCGCCCAGGTCGACTCGCTCGGCCGCGGCACCACGCTTCTCGTCGACACCTACGACGTCGCCGAGGCCGTCCGTACCGCGGTGGAGGTGGCCGGACCCGAGCTCGGCGCCGTGCGCATCGACTCCGGCGACCTCCTCCTGGTCGCCCACCGGGTACGGCAGCAGCTCGACGAACTGGGCGCGCGGAACACCAGGATCGTGGTCACATCGGACCTCGACGAGTACGCCATCGCCTCCCTGGCGGCCGCCCCGGTGGACGCGTACGGGGTCGGCACCCAGCTCGTCACCGGCAGCGGGCACCCGACCTGCTCGATGGTCTACAAGCTGGTGGCCCGGGCGCGCTCGGCGGAGCCGGACGCCCCGCTCGAGCCGGTGGCCAAGAAATCGCTCGGCGCGAAGACCTCCAAGGGCGGCCGCAAATGGGCGGCCCGCAGGCCGGACGCGGACGGCCACGCGGAGGCCGAGGTGATCGGCACCGGACCCGTCCCCGAGGAGCTCGCCCCGCACCAGCTGCTCGTCGAGCTCGTCCGGCGCGGCGAAGTGGTGGCCCGCGAACCACTGGACACGGTGCGCGCCCGGCATGCCGAGGCCCGCGCCAAGCTGCCGCTCTCCGCGACCCAGCTGTCCCGTGGAGAGGCCGTCATCCCTACGGAATACGTCTGACCGCTCCCCCTCCACGAAGGGGGGTCGTTCCGGCCGCTCGAGCGCCCGGATCGCGCATCCCCACCAGGTACCGGACACTCCGATGGCAAAATCGTGCACCCTTGAACGAATACGCATGAACACCCGACGAGCGGGAATGCAACGGCTGCTCACCGTCCGGCCCGAACCACCCGTCCCCCAGCCGAAGGAAAGGCATCATGCGTCGCGCCCTGATCGTCGTCGATGTGCAGAACGACTTCTGCGAGGGCGGCAGCCTCGCGGTCTCCGGCGGTGCCGACGTGGCTGCCGCGATCACCGAACTGGTGGGCCAGTCCGCCGGCGCCGGATACCAGCACGTGGTGGCGACCCGTGATCACCATGTGGACCCCGGGGACCACTTCTCGGACAATCCTGACTATCGGCGCAGCTGGCCGCGGCACTGTGTGGCCGGGACCGAGGGCGTCGGCTTCCATCCCAATTTCGCCCCGGCCGTCGCCTCCGGCGCCATCGACGCCGTCTTCGACAAGGGCGCCTACTCCGCCGCGTACAGCGGCTTCGAGGGCGCCGACGAGAACGGCACGGCGCTCGCCGACTGGCTGCGCGGCCACGAGGTCACCGAGGTCGACGTCGTGGGCATCGCCACCGACCACTGCGTACGCGCCACCGCCCTGGACGCGGCCCGCGAGGGCTTCCGCACCCACGTGCTGCTCGACCTGACCGCGGGGGTCTCCGAGGAGTCCACCGACGCGGCCCTGGACGAGCTGCGCACGGCGGGCGTGGAGCTCACCGGGAAGCCGGTCGTCTGAGGCTCGCGCAGCGGCACAGGCCCGTCCGCCCCCGAGGCGGCGGGCCTCAGGCCGGCCGGGCCGGCCTCAGCAGCGCCCGGATCGGGTGCCAGAGCTCCTCGGCGCGGTCCGGAGCGGTGCGCCATATGAGCCCGTCGGGATGGTGGAGCACCGCCGTGATCTCGTCCGGAGTCGGTGGCTCCGTGTTACCCCGCAGATACACCGCGCGCAGGCCCAGATTCCTGATCCGGGTCAGCGCCCGGGCCCGATTGCCCGCGTGCACCAGCACCCGGACCGTGCCGCCGGCCGGGCCGGCCGCCGGGTCGGGCAGCGACAGAGCGACCACCACCGTGCCGTTCGGCAGCTTGCTGAAGCCTCCTCCAGCCATCCCGATTCACACCCCCGTGAGACGTAGCGTCAATAAGAAATCCACAGCACGCACCTAAACACGATTGGCCGCGACCCGCTAGAGGGTCGCGGCCAATCACGCTCTGACCTGCAGTTTTGCTTCTCAGCCGTCCGACGGGCCGACCTGGAGCGTGATCGTCTCGCCGCTGCGCGGCTCCTTCACGATCTCGATCCTGGTGTTGGTGTCAGCGACCTTCACGCTTCCCGTGGGGTTCGACGGGTCGTAGTACGAGACCCAGTGGCCGTCGTCGAAGGCGGACACGCCCTCCTTGCCGGGGACCTTCGTCGGCACGCCGTCGTTGTGCAGCGTGAAGCCGTCGGTGCGGTGCCGGCTGAAGGGTGCGTCGTAGGCCTGGATGCGGTTCCGCATCACCGTGCCGTCGGCCCACTTCTCGGCCTTCGGGTGCGCGTCGATCGGCAGCACCAGACCCTCGCCCGGGTGCTGGCTGGTGTTGTTGTCCGCCTGCGAGGTGTCCCACTGCCAGATCATCAGGCCGTTCTGGTACGGGTAGTGCTCCACCCAGTTCGGCCGGTCGGTCGCCCAACCGAAGTTGTACGGGCCGGACTTGAGGGTCTTGTCGTAGCTGACGTACTGGCGGTTCTCCGCGATGTAGTACTGCGGGTAGTCCTTGGTGAAGGACTCGCCGACGCGGCTGAAGCCGTCCGCCGTCCAGCCGTTGTCGTCCTCCTCCGCGCCGTCCGCGAAGAGCTCCTCGCCGTCCGCGGTGATGCTGATCTCGTCGGCGGTGAAGCCGCGTTCGGCGAGACCGCCGTCGGTCTGGTAGCGGAAGCGCAGGTCGACCTTGTGGCCCGCGTATTCGTCGAGCGGGAAGTTCAGCTTCTGGTACTTCTCCGAGACGCCGGTCAGGCCGGGCTTGTCGCCGCCGTCGCGCGGGATCTGCTTGCCGTCCGCGGTGCCGTCGAGCGGGGTGTAGGTCGCGCCGCCGTCGGTGGAGGCCTCGACGTACAGGAAGTCGTAGTTCTCCTCGATCGACCACCAGCCCGAAAGGTCGAGGCTCGCCTCGGACTTGCCGGTCAGGTCGACCTCGCGGCTCAGGGTGTTCTTGAGGTCGTTGCCCTGGCCGCTCCACCACTGCTTGGTGCCCTCGGCGGGCTTGGTGATGGTGGTGGTGACCTCCTTGGTGGGCAGTTCCACCACGAGGCCCTGCTTGTTCTTGGTGTTGTACTCGGCGAGGCCCAGCTTGTGCGTGGACTTCGTCGCGGCCTTCGCCGTGTCGTAGTCCAGCCAGCCGAGCTGCAGCTTGTCCCAGGCGGTCATGTCGCCGGGCAGGTCACCGATGGAGTCCTTGCCGCGGCCGAGCCAGGAGCCCGACGACATCAGGGTCCAGAAGGCCGTGGAGTTCTCGCCGCCACTGGTGTCGTAGTGGTCGGGCAGACCCAGGTCGTGGCCGTACTCGTGGGCGAAGACGCCGAGTCCGCCGTTCTCCGGCTGCATCGTGTAGTCGCCGACCCAGATGTCGGTGTTGCCGATCTCGGTGCCGCCGGCCGGGTTGTCCGCCGGTCCCGTCTTGCCCGCGTCGGTGCCGTACGCGTACCAGCGGTGCGCCCAGAGGGCGTTCTCGCCCTCGGCGCCGCCGCCCGCGGACTCGTCCTCGCCGGCGTGCACGATCTGGAAGTGGTCGATGTAGCCGTCCGGCTCGTTGAACTCGCCGTCGCCGTCGAAGTCGTTGCGGTCCCACTGGTCGTACTCGGCGAGCTGCGCCTTGATCTCGGCGTCGGTCTTCCCGGCCGCCTTCTGGTCCTCGGCCCAGGCGGTGACGCCGTCGCGGACCGCGTCCCAGACGTTCGGGCAGTTGGAGTCGCCGCAGTAGTTCGAACCGTAACGGGCCTCGTTCCACTCGACCTTGACCCAGTCCGAGACCTCGCCGTCCACCGAGTAGCGGCCCGAGGACTGCTTCTCGTAGTACTTCTTGACGGACTCCTTCTTCTTGTCCGTGGAGAAGTAGAGGTCCTGGAAGTGCTGTTGGTCGAAGTCCTTCTGCCAGTCCGTGGAGTTGTCGTCCTTGCGGTCCGGCTCCGCGATGGTGTTGTGCAGCGGCCCCGGCTCGCCGCCGTACTTCTTCACCGGCTCCTCGGGCCCGTCCGGGCCGTCCGGGTCGTACATGGTCTCGTCGTCGACCTTGTCGCCGAACTCGACCAGGATGGTGAAGATCTTGTCCGTCTTCTCGCGGCCGAGCTCGACGTACTTGCCGTCGTCGAGCTTCACGACGTTCGATCCGCCGCTCTTCTTGACCTTCGCGTCGCCGGATATGACCTCGCGCAGTGCGTCCTCGCGCAGTTGGGCCTGCCGGTCGCTGAACGGGCCCTTGAGGTCGTGGTCCCCGTGCCCCTTCGCGGGCGCCGGGTCGCGGCGCTCCACTCCGGGCGCCCCCGCGGACCGGTCGTCCGCCTGCGCGGTCGCATACGCCGAGGCGGTGGCGCCCGTCGCGGCGAGCGCCGCGAGCACGGCGACCGTGCGCATCGACCGGCGGTGTCTGCCGGTGCCTGTCTCTCTGTTCACTTGACGTGTTCCTCCCCCGCGGCCGCGCCTGCGGATGGAGGTGGGTGTGGGGGTGGTGCGGAATCCGCGCGCCTGGCCGCGTCACAAGTGACGTCATTCGACCGGAGTTACGGAAGAAAAGACAGACCTTGACTTGAACCCGCCAAGTGCGTTACGCGGATGCGGAGTTGCGTTATCCGGACGGCGGGGCGGCGCGTCCGTCTCGACTGCTGGAACGCGGCATGAACCCGTGCGCCCCCCGTGCACCGGCGCCGTGGGTAAGGTCACGCTTACTTCCGGTTCCGGGCGGGAATCCAGCGAACTAGGGTCGCTACCGCTGCCCCGACACCGCTGTTCCGAGGACGGATTACGCCATGCCTCGTCCGACTGCCGCACAGCTCGCCTTCGGCTCCGCCACCGTGGTCTTCTCGACCCTCGCCATGCTGCTGCTCTCCGGCGCGACTTCGGCTCTCGGGGCCGCGGTCGTGGCCGTCGCGGGCCTCGGGCTCGGGCTGCTGGTCGCGGTGACCGTGCCGGCCCGGCCGCGGGCGGCGACACGTACCGTCGCGCCCCTGCCCGTCGCCTCGTCCGTCGAGCCCGCGCCCCGCACACGGCGTACGGAGGGCGAGCGCGTCTCGGCCCTGCACCGCTGACGCGGACACGCAGACGGCGGGCCGCTCGAGTCCCACGGCCCGCCGTTCGTGTGCTTCGCCCGCGCTCATCCCGCGCGGGCGCTCAGGGGACCGTCACCACCACGGTCTTGGCCGCCTTGTCGTGCAGCCCCTGCTTGTACGGCTTGTCCACGAAGCTCCAGCCACCGCAGATCGCGGTCCAGATGCAGGCGCAGCAGAACGCGAACGGCAGCCACAGGACCGCGGCACGGACCAGGCAGGTCTGCAGCGTCGGGGTCGCGCCGTCGTCCAGATTCGCGACCCTGAGACCCATCCACTTCTTGCCCAGGGTCTGACCCGTCCTGGAGATCATCACCGCGTCGTAGCCCATGTAGAGGACGGCGGCGAGCAGCGACTGTCCGAACGACGAGGTGTAGTTGACCTCGTCCGGGTCGGTCTCGAAGCGGACGCCGCCGAAGAGCAGCGACAGGACGTAGACCACGATCGCGACCATCAGCATGTCGATGATCCTGGCGAGTACGCGCTTGCCGCTGTCCGCGAGCGGGGGCATCCCGGCGAGGGGGTCCGCGCCGCCTCCGCCGTAGGGGCCGCCGCCGTACGGGGGCGGGCCGCCTCCCGGGGGCGGAGGGCCGCCCGAGCCCGGCGGGGGGCCGTACGGACCACCGCCCTGCGGGGAGTCGTAGGGGGAGCCGCCGCCGGGGCCACTGCCGGTGGGCGGCTGCTTCAGAAACGGGTCGTCGTCCGGCGGTTGGCCCGCGCCGGGGGGCGGCGGTTCACTACTCATGCGTCGAGTCGAACGCGGGGGCGAGGGTGACGCATCCGGGTGGGGGCCATTCGGGGCGTCGCCCCCCGGTCGGGAAGGCCAGCCCCGACGCGGGGCTGGGCCTCAGCCCCTGTCCGGCCCGAGGACGAACGTCCGCGCGGCCTTGTCATGCAGGCACTGCCGCCAGGGCCGGTCGAAGACGCACCACACCACACCCACGACCCCGACGACCAGCACCCCCGGCACCGCGTACACCAGCCACCGCCGCAACGCCGCCCCGAAAGAGGGCGATTCGTGGGCCTCGATGTCCCGGACCTGCAGCCCGAACAGCTTCTTGCCCAGGGTGCGGCCCCACTTCGCCGTGGGCACCGCCTCGTAGAGCACGCCGAAGACCAGCAGGACGCCGAGGACGATGCCGAGATACACCGATGTGGTGCCGTCGATCAGCCAGACCGTGACGGTCTCGCCGGACATCTTCGCCGTCTGGATCTTGTCGTCGATGTGGTCCGACGCCTTGGTGACGAACGGCAGCGCCGCGGCCCCCGTGACGGCCGCGAGCACCACCGTGTCGACGAGCCGCGCCAGGAACCGCCGCCCGAGCCCGGCCGGACGGCCCGAGGCCGCCGCCTGCGCGGCCGCCAGGAACGGGTCGTTGACCGGCGGCTTCCACGGCGTGACCGGCTGCGACTCCCCCGCCTGCGCCTGCGGCGTCTGCGCCAGCTGATGCACCTGCTGCGCCCAGGAGGCGGAGCCGCCACCGGACCCGGGGGTGAGCGGCGACCCGGCCTGCGCTGCCGGGGCACCCTGCGGATACCCGTACGCGGGCGGCGCGCCGGGTGACGCGGGAGCCGGAGCGGCGGGGGCAGGGGGCGCGGGAGCGGGGGCCGCGGCCGCGGAGCTCTCCGCGGAACTCCCTGCCGTACGCCCCGAGTCGGCCGCACTCCCGGGCAGCGCCCGGATCGTCATGGTGCCCTCGGTCGCCGGCGCGGGCGACGGCGCGGCGGGGTCCTCCTCCGCGGCGCGCCGCTCGCGGGCCTTCGCGTCGCCGGGCTGCATCCGGCGCACCATCATCGTGTCCTCGCCGGGCTTCTGCTCCGGCACCCGCGCGGCGGTGTCCGCGGACAGCGACCGGATGGCCATCGTCCCGTCGGCACGCGCGCCCTCGTCCCGGCCGCTCCCCGGCGCGGCGTTCGCATCCGAAGGAGTGGCGGATGCGGGGGTGGTTGACGAGGGAGCTGTTGACGCGGCCCCGCCGGACGGCGCCGACCCGGCCCGCGGGTCAGGGGTACCCGGAGTACCGCCCGGACCGGCCCCCCGCGGCGTACGCCCCGAGCCGCCCCAGGACACCCGTCGCTCGTCGTCGCTGCCGAAGCCCGCCTGCCGGTTGGTGTCGGCCTGCCAGGCGGAGGCCGGTTCCGGACGGGAGCCGTGCAACTCCGCCTCGTCCTGCGGCTCCTCGTCGAAGAAGACGGGTCCGGTCTCGTCCACGGGACCACCGTGCGCGGGAGGAGGCCCCGCCGCCGCGGCCGGCGGCGTCGGCATCGCCTCGCCCTCGGACGGCGCGGGCCGGCTCGTGCCGGGCACCCACGCGACGCCGTTCCAGTACCGGACATAGCCCGGAATGGAAGGGTCCGGATAGAACCCTGCCTTGGGGCTGCTGTCGCCGGGTGCCGGGGTTGGGGCGCTCATGGTCCGTCGTCCCGTATCTGCTCGGGGGTCTGTGGAGGGTCCACATTTATCAGACCCACGCTCGCTGCCGGGCCGGTCCCACCGTTCCTTCCACTTTCCGGTCACGTTCCTTCCGCTCCTGCGGGCGGGGCCGGTCAGAGTACAAGGGTGGTTGCTGCAAAGGGAGTTGAGGAGGAGACGGGTGCGACACGGACCGGCCGGTGCGGCCCGGCACGGGTACCCGAAGTACTCGTACCCGGGCGGGCGATCGTGACATGCGGCGGAATGCCGGGGGCTCAGCGTAGGGGCCGGGATCCGGGAGCGGACGGGTCTCGGAGAGGCCCTGAGAAAAAATCTCCGGAAGTCGCGTAATGGATGGTGAGGACCGCGCTCTCTCCGGTTGCGGGCCTGCCGAAGGCCCCGTCGCCGAGAGGAGCGCATCGAGATGAACACCGTCGTGGAACGCGAACTTGAGCTCAACCTGGTCCTGTCGCCGGAGCGGAGCATCCCCGTACCGGCCCGGCTCGCCTACCGGGCGAGCGACCCGTACGCCGTGCACATCACCTTCCACATCGGCTCCGAGCAGCCCGTGAACTGGACGTTCGCGCGTGAGCTCCTGGTCGAGGGGGTCTTCAGGCCGTGCGGTCACGGGGATGTCCGGATCTGGCCGACGAAGGTGGACGGCCGCAGCGTCGTCCTGATGGCCCTGACCTCGCCGGACGGGGACGCCCTGCTCGAGGCACCGGCCGCGATCGTCTCGGCCTGGCTGGAGCGCACGCTGCGCGTCGTGCCGCCGGGCACCGAGCAGGACCGCCTCAGCCTCGACGAGGTACTGGCCGACCTGCTCACCCCTACCCCGGCCGACGACCTGTGGCTGCAGAACCCGTGGCCGTCCGACGAGTCCAAGGACGGCGACTGACCTGCCCCGGGGAGCACCCGCACGCCGATTTCACAAGACTCGTTGGTCATAGAATTCGCCGTATGACCGACGAGGATTCCGCATTCGCGGCGCTCGGCATGCTGGGCGACCCGCTGCGCCGCCGCCTCTATCGCTACGTGGCCGCCGCCCCGGCCGAAGTCGGCCGGGACGCGGCCGCGGAGGAGGCGGGTATCTCGCGTTCGCTCGCCGCCTTCCATCTGGACAAGCTGGTGGAGGCCGGGCTGCTCGCCACGTCCTTCCGGCGGCTCTCCGGCCGCACCGGACCCGGCGCGGGCCGCCCGGCGAAGCTGTACCGGCGGGCCGACGGCGAGCACGCGGCGTCCGTGCCGCCGCGCTCGTACGACGCCGTCGGCCGCCTGCTCGCCCGGGTGGTGGAGGACGGCGGGCTCGACCGCGCGCTGCAGGCCGCGGCGAAGGCGGAGGGAGCGGAGCATCCGGACGCGGCGGCCGGGGATCTGGTCGAGGTGCTGCGGGCCCGCGGATACGAGCCGTTCCAGGACGGGGAGACGCTGCGCCTGAACAACTGCCCCTTCCACGGCCTCGCCGAGGAGTTCCCGGCCCTGATCTGCGGCATGAACCTCGCCCTGATCGAAGGGCTGGCGACCGGCCAGTGGTCGCCGACGATGGATCCGCAGCCGGGTGGCTGCTGTGTGAGCCTGCGGCGGGACGGCGTCCGGGACGCCTCTCGCGACGACCGGCGAGACTCTAAAAACAAAAAGGATTGACCATAGAACTGGACCCAGCCATCCTGACCTCATGCCCAAGACTGGATTCCATCTCGCCCAGGTCAACGTCGGCCGCATCGTCGCACCGATCGACAGCCCCGAGCTCGCCGGATTCGTCGAGCAGCTCCCCGAGATCAATGAACTCGCCGACCGCAGCCCCGGGTTCGTCTGGCGCATGGTCGACGACGAAGGCCAGGACGCGACGGGCCTGCGCCCCGACGGGCACGACGACCTGTTCCTGATCAACTGCTCGGTCTGGGAATCGGTCGAGGCCCTGCGGGCCTTCACGTACGAGACCGGGCATCTGCGTGTGCTCAGCAGGCGGCGCGAGTGGTTCACGCGCATGGTGGAGCCGCACCAGGCCCTGTGGTGGGTCCCGGCGGGTCATCTCCCGTCGGTGGCCGAGGCGTTGGAGCGGGTGCAGCTGGTGCGGGACCAGGGCCCTGGACCGGAGGCCTTCACCTTCCGCAGCCCGCACCCCGCACCGGACGAGGCCGCCGCACCGCCCGCGGCCCCCGAGGCGCCGGACGGGCTCAGAACACCTTCCCGGGATTGAGGATCCCCAGCGGGTCGAAGACCGACTTGATGCCGCGGTGCAGGTCGAGCGAGACCGGGCCGAGCTCCCTGGCCAGCCATTCCTTCTTCAGGACGCCCACGCCGTGTTCGCCGGTGATCGTGCCGCCGAGTTCCAGGCCGAGCGCCATGATCTCGTCGAAGGACTCGCGGGCGCGGCGGGACTCCTCGGCGTCGGACGCGTCGAAGCACACCGTCGGGTGGGTGTTGCCGTCACCGGCGTGCGCACAGACGCCGATGGTCAGATCGAACTTCTCGGCGATCCGCGCCGTACCCTCCAGGAGCGCCCCCAGCTGCGAACGCGGCACACACACGTCGTCGATCATCGTGGTGCCCTTCACCGCCTCGAGCGCGACCAGCGACAACCGCCTCGCCTGCAGCAGCAGTTCGGACTCCGCCCGGTCCTCCGCGGGCACCACCTGGGTGGCGCCCGCCGCCGAGCAGAGCGCACCGACCGCGGCAAGGTCGGCGGCGGGGTCCGCGGTGTCGAAGGCGCAGAGCAGCAGCGCCTCGGTGGTCTCCGGCAGTCCCATCTGCGCCATGTCGTTCACGGCCCGGATCGTCGTACGGTCCATCAGCTCGAGCAGCGACGGCACGTGGCCGCCGGCCATGATCCGGCAGACCGCGTCGCAGGCGGCCGCGGCGGAGGTGAACTCGGCGGCGAGGACCAGCTGGGCGGGCGGCCGCGGCTTGAGGGCGAGCACGGCGCGGACCACCACACCGAGGCTGCCCTCGGATCCGACGAAAAGCCGCGTGAGGTCGTATCCCGCGACGCCCTTGGCGGTACGGCGGCCGGTGTGCAGCAGGCGGCCGTCGGCGAGGACCACGTCGAGGCCGAGGACGTACTCCGCGGTGACTCCGTACTTGACGCAGCACAGGCCGCCGGATGCGGTGCCGATGTTGCCGCCGATCGTGCACTCCTCCCAACTGGAGGGATCCGGCGGGTAGTAGAGGCCGTGCTCGTCGACCGCCCGGGACAGCACCGCATTGACCACACCCGGCTCGACGACCGCGATGCGGTCGACGGGGTCGATCTCCAGGACGGCGTCCATCCGCACCAGGGACAGGACGATCCAGCCGTCCTCGGCGTTGGCCGCGCCGGACAGGCCGGTGCGGGCGCCCTGCGGGACGACGGGGACGCGCAGTTCCGTGGCGGTGCGCATCACGTGCTGCACCTCTTCGACCGTGCGGGGCAGGACCACCACCGCGGGGGTGCCGGCCTCGCAGAAGCTCGCCATGTCGTGGCCGTAGCTGCGGGTGATGTCCGGGTCGGTGAGGACGGCGTCGGCGGGCAGACCCGCACGCAGGAGCTCGGCAAGCCGTACGGAAGCAGCGTCCATGATCCAAGGGTGGCACTCGGGGCCATCGGTGTGAACCCGTCTGCGAACCCGTTCACGGACACCGATGTGCTCGTCGTACGGGCGCAGAGTGAGCGGCATGGAGATGGAGACGATGGAGCACGGCTCCGCGACGGAATCCGGCACGCGGGCGCCGAACGCACTGGAAGCGCGGACGCCGGAGCCGTCCGGGCCGGCCGCACCCCGTCGCCGCCGCCTCTCCCCCGTCGCACGCAAGGCGCTGATCTCCGCTGTGGCGGGCTGTGCGGTCCTCGCCGGGGTCCTGGTCCTCGTCCCGTGGGGCGACGGGACGCCGCCCCCGCCGGGCCCGGCCGACCGGGCGCTGCTCGCCGCCGGGGCGGGGCTGCCCGCGGCGCTGCCCGATCTGGCCGCGCTGATCGGTGAGCGCAGGGCGCAGGTCGCGAAGCACCCGAAGGACGCCAAGTCCTGGGCGGTGCTCGGCTCGGCCTATGTGGAGCAGGCGCGCAGGACCGGGAAGCACGCCGCGTACCCGAAGGCCGAGCGCGCGCTGCGCACCTCGCTCACCGTCCGCCCCGCAGCCCGCGGCAACGTGGACGCGCTGCAGGGCATGGCCGCGCTCGCCGACGCGCGGCACGACCACCGGGCGGCGAAGAAGTGGGGCGAGCAGGCGGTGGCCGCCGCCCCGGCACGCTGGACCGTGCACGCCCGGCTCATCGACACGTACACCGGGCTCGGCGACGCCAAGCGTGCCGATGCCGCGCTCGAGAAGCTGCAGAAGTACGGCAAGGGGCCCGCGGTCCTCGCGGGTGCAGCGGAGTTGTACCGGGAGCGGGGCTGGCGCGAGGACGCGGCGGCCGGGCTCTCGGACGCGGTGGCGCTCGCCGAGTCGCCCGCCGCGGAGGCCGAGTACCAGCACCGGGCCGGCGAACTGGCCTGGGAGCGGGGCGAACCCGCCGAGGCGCTGCACTACTTCGACGCCGCGCTGCGCGCCGACCCGACGCACCACGCCTCGCACGCGGGACGCGCTCGGGCGCTCGCGGGTCTGGACCGCGGGACGGACGCGGTCGCCGCGTACCAGACCGCGTACGGCGCGCAGCCACTGCCTCAATATGCCCTGGAACTGGGCGAGTTGTACGAGTCACTGGATCTGGAACCTGCGGCCCGCGGACAGTACGAGAGGCTGCGTACACGGGTGGCGCAGGAGGGCGCGGTCGGGGTGGGCGACGAAGGGGTGCTCGGACTCTTCGAGGCCGACCACGGGGACGCGGGTGCGGCGGTGAAGCGGCTGGAAGCGGAGTGGAAGCGGCACCCGGGGGCGCGGGTCGCGGATGCGCTCGGGTGGGCGCTGCACCGGGCGGGCGACAGCAAACGGGCGGAGAAATTCGCCAAGCGGGCGATGGAGAACGGGCCGCTCAGCGCGCTCTTCGCGTATCACCGGGCGGAGATTCAGCGGGAGTTGGGCGATCAGGGCGCGGCCCGCCGATTCTTCGAGCAGGCGCTTCGCATCAACCCGCACTTCTCCCCGCTGCTCGCGCCCGCCGCGCGTGCGGCGCTGAAGGACCTCGGGGAGCCGCCGGAGGGCGGGCCGGAGCAGGTGCAGCCGCCTGCGCCTGCTCCGCCGTCGAAGGCGGGGGGTGGTCACCGGCCCGCTCGGCCGGCGCCGTCCGGGTCCCCGTCCGCATCCGCGTCGCCGTCTCCGTCGGCTTCTGCACCTGCTTCGGCTTCGGCTTCGGCTTCGGCTTCGGGAAAGCCCTCCCCGGCGGGAACGCCCTCCGCGAAGCCTTCGGGCTCCGCCGCGCCGTGACGGGTCAGCGGGCCGACGGCAGGAGTTCGCCGTCGAGCTCGACCAGCATGCTCTGCTCGCTGCGATGCCAGGCGGCACCGCCGGGGCCGGTACCGGAATCGGTCTCGTGGCCGAACCACTTCGGTGCCCGGTCCACCGGGCGCAGCCACACTTCGCCGGGGACCGGGTGGAACATCCGGCTCCCCGGCTCGTGCTCGACGTAGCGCTGCTTCACCACCTGGATGCCCGCCACGCGGCCGCGCATCCGGACGCCGACGGCGGAGTGGCCGATGTGACCGATGTACGCCAACAGCCCCCGCTCGCCGTCCACTTCGCTGAGCGCGTCCGCCGGCCAGCCGGCCTCGTCCGGGATCAGCGACAGCTCCCAGTCGACCTCGTCACCGACGGAGAACGGCTCGCCGCAGCACTCCATCTCCCAGCCCTCGTACAGCACCTTCCGCATCGTCATGCCGTCCAGGATGCGTCACGGGGGCCCGGCGCGTCCGCTCCCGCACGGCGTCACCGCGCCCTGCGCCGGCGCCACAGGACCAGCAGACCGCCTGCCGCGGCGGTGGCTCCCACCGCCGTGAAGCCGATGGTGAGGCCGCTCGGGCCCGCTGCCTCGGACACCTCGGCCGGCAGGGCGACGGTGTCGTTGCCGTGCGTGCGGTCGTACTTCCCCACGGCGCGCACCGAGCCGCGCGCCCCCGGCACCTTGCGGTCGATGCGGATACGCGTGGTGACGGTCGCCCGCGCACCCTTCCGGCCCTCGACCCCTTCGAACGCTTCCCCGCCGAGGTCGCAGATCCACACCCGCTCGCGGTGCCGTGCCTCGGCGCACGCGCCGTCCATGGGATCGCCGTCCACCTCGTACGGCGTGGAGGTGATGGTGGTGCCCTCCGGCGGTACGACCTCCACGTGGTCGGGGTTGGGCCCCGGCAGCCGGCCGCCGTTGACGTTGCGCACCCCGATCCGCAGGCTCACCGTGTCGCCGACGCGACCGCGCAGCTTGCCCTGCACGACGGGCGCGTAGTCCATTTGCGCGGGCCCGCGCACCAGCAGGGCGCTCGCCCCGGTGCGGCTCTCGCGCACCTGCTTCGACGGGACGCGCTCGAGGTCGAGCTCCGGCCCGCTGCCGCGGTACGGGAAGTTCTTCGGGTCCCGGGTGCCGTGGACCGCTTCGTAGCGCACGCTGTCGGCCGGCATGGTCCGCTGCAGCTTTCCCCTCAGCGGCTGGGCCACCCGCCAGGCGCTGTGCGGGGGCAGCGGGGTGCTGAACTCGCACCACACCTCGCCGCTCTCCTCGGGATCGGCGATGCCGTCGCTGTACCAGCAGTTGCGGTAGCGCCGGTCGAACTCCATATGGTGCCCGTACGTCGAGAGCTTGAGCGCGTACTTCCGTACGGTCCACCGGCCGGGGTTGGCGAACGACGGCCGCAGTTCGGTCACGCCGTCGGAGGCCGCCTTCACGTGCTCGGGGCGGTTGCCGATCAGGTCGGGCGGGCGCACCTCGAGGCGGGTGCGGGCGCGTGCGGTCGGTGTGTTGTCGGCCCGCGCGGTGATCCGTACCGTGCCGCCGTCGCCCGGTGCCACGCCGTCCTTCCCGCGCAGGTGGAACGGCCGCGAGTGGGCTCCGTACTTCAGGTCGCGCGGGTCGAAGCGGCAGCGGAAGACGGCGCCCTGCCCGGTGCAGCGGTGGCCCGGGGTCAGGGTGCCGACCTTCTTCAGCTCGCGGGCGTCCACGGTGACCTCGACGTTCTCGGCCACGCCGTGGGCCGGCCGCACGAAGATCTCGTAGTCGTCCTGCCGTCCCTCGCGGCCCTCCGCGGCGTCGTACAGGCCGAACTCCGTCGGCGCCTCGACGGTCAGGGCGACCTCGGCGTTCGGCGGGGCGGGGGCGGCGCCGGTTCCGCCCGCCAGCACGGCGGCCACCGCCAGGCCGGCGGCCGCTCCGCGCAGCCACCGGCCACGTATACCTCCGTACATCATCACGCGACATACTCAACGCGCCCTGACCGACGAGATCAAGCCCGTCCGGCGTCCGCGGACGAGGCCTCGATCACAGGTTGCCGCGCTTCTCCTGCTCTCGTTCGATGGCCTCGAACAGCGCCTTGAAGTTGCCCTTGCCGAAGCCCATCGAGCCGTGGCGCTCGATGATCTCGAAGAACACCGTCGGCCGGTCCTGGACCGGCTTGGTGAAGATCTGCAGCAGATAGCCGTCCTCGTCCCGGTCGACGAGGATCTTCTGCTCGCGCAGGGTCTCCACGGGCACCCGGGTCTCGCCGGCCCACTCGCCGAGTGTGTCGTAGTACGAGTCGGGGGTGTCGAGGAAGGAGACCCCGCCGGCCCGCATCGCCCGTACCGTCTCGACGATGTCGTTGGTGGCGAGCGCGATGTGCTGGACGCCGGCGCCGCCGTAGAACTCCAGGTACTCGTCGATCTGCGACTTCTTCTTCGCGACCGCGGGCTCGTTGATGGGGAACTTGACCTTGAGCGTGCCGTCGGCGACGACCTTGGACATCAGGGCCGAGTACTCGGTGGCGATGTCGTCGCCCACGAACTCCTTCATGTTCGTGAAGCCCATGACCTTGTTGTAGAACGCGACCCATTCGTTCATGCGGCCGAGCTCGACGTTCCCGACGCAGTGGTCGATCGCCTGGAAGGTGCGCTTCGCGGGCGGCTCGACGATCGGCGCGGCGGCCGTGTACCCGGGCAGGTAGGCGCCGTCGTACCCGGACCGCTCGACGAGGGTGTGCCGGGTCTTGCCGTACGTGGCGATCGCGGCCAGCACCACGACACCGTGCTCGTCCTTCACCTCGTGCGGCTCGGTGATGCCGCGGGCCCCGTGCTCGATGGCGTACGCGTAGGCGGCGCGGGCGTCCGGCACCTCGATGGCGAGGTCGACGACGCCGTCACCGTGCTCGGCGACATGGCTCTCGAGGAAGGCGCCCCAGTCGGTGGAGGCCTTGATGACGGAGGTGAAGACGAATCGGGCGGAGCCGTTCTCCAGGACGTAACTGGCCGTCTCGCGGCTGCCGTTCTCGGGTCCCGAGTACGCGACGAGCCGCATGCCGAAGGCGGTCGAGTAGTAGTGGGCGGCCTGCTTGGCATTGCCCACGGCGAAGACGACCGCGTCCATTCCCTTGACCGGGAAGGGGTCGGCCTCGCGCGCGGTGTGGGGAGTTCGGTGTGTGGTCTCAGTCATGCCCGAAGCGTCCCGCCGAACCACAAGGTGCGCAATAGTTCGTGCATTCACTGGTCAATCTGCACAGCAATACGGCAGCATCGCCGGTCTATCTGTACAGGCTGACCACTGGGAGTGTGACGCAGGCCATGGCGATCGACGCACTGGACGGACGACTGCTCGTACTGCTCGCCCGCGAGCCCCGGATCGGCGTCCTGGAGGCGTCCCGCAGGCTGGGGGTCGCCCGGGGCACCGTGCAGGCCCGCCTCGACCGGCTTCAGTCGAATGGAGTCATCCGCGGATTCGGCCCGAACGTGAACCCGGAGGCGCTCGGCTACCCCGTCACCGCCTTCGCCACCCTCGAGATCAAGCAGGGCCAGGGGGCCGACGTACGGGCGCACTTGAGCGGCGTACCGGAAGTGCTCGAGCTGCACACCACGACCGGCAGCGGCGACATGCTGTGCCGGCTCGTCGCGCGCTCCAACGCCGATCTCCAACGTGTGATCGACCGGGTTGTGGGCTTTGATGGCATCGTTCGGGCCTCCACGGCGATCGTCATGGAAAATCCCGTTCCGCTGCGGATCATCCCGCTGGTCGAGCAGGCCGCGGAGGACGGCAGCTGAGTTCTGTGCACCTCCCGCGCCGACGCAGGAGGTGACCGAGGTGACCGAGGTGACCTGAGTGAACTTCTGGGAGTACCTGGGCAGTCGCCACCAACAGCTCCTGACGGACGCCTATCAACACGCCAGCGCCGTCTTCCAGTGCATGGTGGTGGCCACCGTCATCGGCGTACTGATCGGCGTGGCCACGTACCGCAGCGACTGGGCGGGCAGTGTGGCCACCACCGCGACGTCGACGATCCTGACGATCCCGTCGCTGGCCATGATCGGTCTGCTGATCCCCATCGTCGGACTCGGTGTCGCGCCGACGGTGGTGGCGCTGACCCTGTACGGGCTGCTGCCGATCGTGCGGAACTCGATCGTGGGCCTGCGCGGGGTCGACTCCACCCTGGTGGACGCCGCCCGCGGCATCGGGATGTCCCGTACGGCGCAGCTGCTCAGGGTGGAACTGCCGCTCGCCTGGCCGCCGATCCTCACCGGGATCCGGGTCGCCACCCAGATGCTGATGGGCATCGCCGCGATCGCCGCCTTCGCCTCGGGCCCCGGCCTCGGCAACGAGATCTTCCGCGGCATCGCCTCGCTCGGCAGCAAGAACGCACTCAACCAGGTGCTCGCGGGCACCCTCGGCATCGTCGTCCTGGCGCTGCTCTTCGACGCCGCGTACGTCCTCATCGGACGACTGACCATCCCGAGGGGGATCCGTGCCTGAATCCGTGACGACGACCGGGGCCACTCCGCCCGGCGACCCCGCCCCGAGCGGCGGCTCCGACGAGACGAAGGCGACCGGCGCCACCATCGAGCTCGAGAACCTCACCAAGCGCTATCCGGGCGCCGCCGACGCGGCCGTGGACAGCGTGAACATGGAGATCAAGGCCGGCGAACTGGTCATCTTCGTGGGCCCGTCGGGCTGCGGGAAGTCCACCACCCTGAAGATGATCAACCGTCTGATCGAGCCCACCGGCGGCCGCATCCGGATCGGCGGCGAGGACGTCACCGACATGGACTCGGTGAAGCTGCGCCGCAAGATCGGGTACGCGATCCAGTCCTCGGGCCTCTTCCCGCACATGACCGTCGCCCAGAACATCGCCCTCGTACCGAGGATGGTCGGCTGGTCCAAGTCGAAGATCAAGGGGCGGGTCGAGGAGATGCTGGACCTGGTCGGCCTTGACCCGGGCGAGTTCCGCGGCCGCTATCCGCGCCAGCTGTCCGGTGGCCAGCAGCAGCGGGTGGGGGTGGCGCGGGCGCTCGCGGCCGATCCGCCGGTGCTCCTGATGGACGAGCCGTTCGGCGCGGTCGACCCGATCACCCGTGACCATCTGCAGGACGAACTGATCCGGCTGCAGCACGAGTTGCACAAGACGATCGTCTTCGTCACGCACGATTTCGACGAGGCGATCAAGCTGGGCGACCGGATCGCGGTGCTCCGCGAGCACTCGCACATCGCCCAGTTCGACACCCCGGAGGCCATTCTCACCAACCCCGCCGACGACTTCGTCTCCGGATTCGTCGGCGCGGGCGCGGCGCTGAAGCGGCTGAACCTCACCCGCGTACGGGACGTCGAGATCCGCGACTACCCCACGGTGACCGTGGACGATCCGCTGCAGGACATCTTCGACAAGCTGCGCTCCGGCAAGGTCAACGAGATCCTGCTGCTCGACAAGCGCGGCCGCCCGTACAAATGGCTGCGCCGCGGCGACATGATGCGCGCCCGCGGCTCGCTCGCCCGCGCGGGCACCCTGGTGCACGACACCGTGACCAGGGACGCCACGCTGCGCGACGCCCTGGAGGCGGTGCTCACGGACAACGCGGGCCGGGTCGCGGTCACCGGCCGGCGCGGCGCGTACGAGGGCGTCGTCGACATGCAGACCCTGATGAACTCGGTGCACGAACTCCTCGAGGCCGACCGGCTCGACGCGATGGAGCACCAGCACGAGCTGGAGGAGCAGCGGCACGCCCAGACCCTGCAAGCACAGGAGGGCGGCGGCACCGGGGAGGTGCCGCGGTGAGCAGTCCACGCGGCAGCAAGCACCCGCCGGCCGAGTCCCGGCACGAGGGCTCGCACGAGGTGAAGGGGCATCCCTTCCGGGACGCCGGGGAGGCGGAGGAGGAGGCCACTCCACCGGAGCACGCGCGGGCGCCCGAACGTCGGATCGGCTGGCCCCAACTGGTGATCCTGCCAGCCGTGTTGGCGCTGATCCTGCTCGCCACCTGGCTCTGGTTCCAGCAGGCCGACCTGGACTCGATCTCCGAGAACGCGCTGTCCGGCGACAAGGTGGTCAAGGCGCTGTGGCAGCACATCGAACTGACCGCGATCTCCACCTTCTTCGTACTGATCATCGCGATCCCGCTGGGCATCCTGCTGACCCGCGGCGCCCTGCGCAGGGCCGCACCGGTCGCGATGATCCTGGCCAACATGGGCCAGGCCACGCCCGCGATCGGTCTGCTCGCGCTGCTCGTCATCTGGATGGGTACGGGGATGAAGGCCGCCCTGTACGGCATCATCATCTACGCCGTGCTGCCGGTGCTCTCCAACACGATCGCCGGGCTCAAGGCCAATGACCCGACCCTGCTCGAGGCAGCCCGCGGCATCGGCATGTCGCCGGCCGGTGTCCTCACCAAGGTCGAACTCCCCCTCGCCGTACCGCTGATCCTGGCCGGTGTGCGCACGGCCCTGGTCCTGAACGTCGGCACCGCCACCCTCGCCACGTACGGCGGTGGCGGCGGACTCGGCGATCTGATCACCACCGGCATCACCAACCAGCGGATGCCGGTCCTGATGCTCGGCTCGGTACTGACCGTGGTGCTCGCCCTGCTGATCGACTGGCTGGGGTCCCTTGCCGAGCAACTGCTGCGGCCGCGGGGTCTGGAGGCGACGTCATGAGGTACGCGATGCCGTACGTGCGCAGATTCCGGCGCACCACCCTGACCGCCGCCCTCGCGGGCGCACTGCTCGTCCCCTCGCTCCTGGCCGGCTGCGGTCTGACCAGCGGATCCCCGATGGTCGACGACGTCGAGCCCGGCATCGTCGGCAAGGGCAAACCGCTCGAGGGTGCCAAACTCACCGTCACCTCCAAGGAGTTCACCGAGCAGCTGATCCTCGGCGCGATCATGGGCATCGCCTTCGAGGCTGCGGGCGCGGACGTCCTGGACCGGACCGGGATCCAGGGTTCGATCGGCGCGCGCGAGGCGGTCAAGGGCGGCGACGCGGACGGCATGTACGAGTACACGGGCACCGCGTGGATCACGTACCAGGGCAACTCCAAGCCGGTGCCCGACCCGCAGGAGCAGTGGAAGGTGGTCCGCGACGCCGACCGCAAGAACGGCCTCGACTGGCTGCCGCCGTCCGAGCTCAACAACACCTACGCGCTGGCCATGAACCCGGCCAACGTCAAGAAGCTGAAGACCAAGAACCTCTCGGACGTCGCCGCGCTCCTGAAGAGGGACCCGGGCGCGGTCACCCTCTGTGTGGAGAGCGAGTTCAACAACCGTGCCGACGGGTTGGCCGGCATGAAGAAGACGTACGGCATGAACATCCCGGCCGGGAACATCACGCAGATGGACGCCGGCATCATCTACACCCAGGCGGCCAAGGGCAGTTGCGCCTACGGCGAGGTCTACACGACGGACGGCCGCATCCAGGCGATGGACCTCACCGTCATGGAGGACGACAAGAAGGCCTTCCCCAACTACAACGCCGCCCCGTCCATCAACTCCAAGGCCCTCAAGAAGTATCCGGCCATCGCCGAGATCCTGGCGCCCATCACCGCCAAGCTCGACAACACGATCGCGCAGCAGCTCAACGCCAAGGTCGACGTCGACGGCGAGGACCCCCACAAGGTCGCCCTGGACTGGATGCTGGACGAGGGCTTCGTGACGGAGTAGTCGACCGGCCGACCCTCGGGCGACCACAGAGGTTCCGCTGCAAAGCAGTTGTTGCAAAGACTCCATTGCAGCGGACTCTCTGCGTTTCTACGCTCGCCGGCATGACGGACTCCCGCGACCTCGACGCCCGTTCGCTGCGCGGGCTCGCCCACCCGCTGCGCATGCGGCTGCTCGCCGTGCTGCGCGACGACGGGCCTGCCACCGCGTCCCGACTGGCCGCCCGGCTGGGTGAGTCGAGCGGATCGACCAGCTACCACCTGCGTCAACTCGCGCGGCACCGGTTCGTGGTGGAGGAGCCCGGTCGCGGCAAGGGGCGCGAGCGGTGGTGGCGGGCCGTGCATCGGTCGATCAACTCCAACACCGAGGAGTTCCACCGGAATCCGGACCCGGCGGTGCGCGGCGCGGTGAACACCCTGCTGCACGAGATGGCCACCGGGCACGCCGTGGAACTCGGCGCCCACCTCGGCACCATGCATGAGCGCCCGGAGTGGATCGGCGGCACGGTGATGAGCGACTGGACGCTGAATCTGACAGTCGATCAAGCGCGCGCCCTGAAAGTCGAGTTGTTCGAGGTGATCGCGCGGTACGACGCGGCGTCGGGCGACACGGACCCGGGTGACGACGATCCGGGTGGCGCCGAGCCGGAAGCGGCCGCGTACCGGCTGCAGTTGCACGGATTCCCTCGCCCCGCGACCTCGCACCACCCCGCGCCGTGACCCGCGACCGGCGGCCGCTCGCCGCCGCGCTGATCGCCAACACCGCGTCCGTCTGGGGTAGTTCACTGACCCTCATCGGCATCCCGTGGTTCGTCCTCGAGGCGACGGGAAGCGCCACCAGGGCCGGAGTGGTGGCCTTCTGCGCCATGGTGCCGGTGGTGGTGGCCTCGCTCGCCGGCGGGCCGCTGATCGACCGGATCGGCAGACGGCGCATCAGTGTCGGGACCGATCTGCTGTGCGGGGCGGCCGTCGGGGCCGTACCGCTGCTGCATCGCGCCGGCCTGCTGGAGTTCTGGACGCTGTGTGCTCTGATGGCCGCCCACGGCCTGTTCCACGCACCCGGCGAGACCGCGCGCAGCGCCCTGCTCCCCGAGCTCGCCGAGCGGGCCGGCACCACGGTCACCCGGGCCGCGAGCCTCTTCGACGGAGTCTCGCGCGGGGCCCGGATGCTGGGCGCCGCGGTCGGCGGCGTACTGATCGCCGCACTCGGCGCCGAGACGGTCCTCGCCTGGGACGCCGCGACCTTCGCCGTGTCGGCGGCCGTGGTGGCGGCGGGCCTGCGCGGCCTTCCGGCCGGCGAGCCCGTACGCCGCACCACGCCCCGCCCCTCGTACCGCCGCGAACTGGCCGAGGGATACGCCTACTTGGTCCGTACGCCCCTGCTGCTCGCCATCTCCGGGTTGGTGCTCTGCACCAACGCCCTCGACCAAGGCGGTTCCGCCGTGCTCCTGCCGGTGCACGCGGAGCGGGAGTTGGGCGGACCGGCCGCCCTCGGTCTGGTGTCGGCCCTGTGGGGCGTGGGAGCGGTCGTCGGTGCGCTGCTCTACGGGGCGTTCGGGGCCCGCTTCCGCCGGTGGCCGGTCTTCGTCGCCTGCGCCCTCCTGATCGGACTCCCCCGGTACGCCACCGCCGCGTTCTCGTCCGAACTCGCCCCGCTGGCCGTGGTGATGGTGTGCGGCGGACTCGCCGGCGGCATGATCAACCCGATCCTCTCGACGGTGACCTTCGAGCGGGTGCCGGCGGAGCTGCGCACCCGTGTCCTCGGCGTGTCCCGCGCCGGGTCGATGCTGGCCACTCCGCTGGGCGGCCTGACCGCCGGCCTGCTCGTCGATGGAGTCGGACTCACGGCCGCGTTCCTGGTGGTCGGGGGCGTCTACTTCGTGGTGACGCTGACGCCTCTGCTGTTCCCGGTGTGGCGGCAGATGGACGGCGGGCGACCCGCGCAGGATCCGGTGCGCGGGCAACTAAACGGATTGCCGTTCGTGTCCCGTACGGATAGGAAGCCTGCATGCTGACAGGTGACAAGGTCGGGCTCCGGGCCCGGCACGACGAGGACATACCGGTACTGCGCGAAGAGCTCTACGGCGATGTGACCGTCACCTCGCGGGCGGAGGGGCGGGCGTGGCTACCGGTGCCGCCGAACGCGGAGGACGGGCCGTTCTCGGTGCGCGACAAGGATCCGGCGTACGCCCTGTTCTCCTCGGTGGATCTGGCGAGCGGCGAGCTGATCGGCACGGCGGCCCTGTGGGGCATCGACACCCACAACCGGTCGGCCCATCTCGGGCTCGGACTGCTGCCCTCCGCACGCGGCAAGGGGTACGGCACCGATGTGATCGCGGTGCTCTGCCACTACGGATTCGTGGTGCACGGTCTGCAGCGGCTGCAGATGGAGACACTGGCGGACAACACGGCGCTGCTGCGCGCCGCCGACCGCAACGGCTTCGTACGGGAGGGCGTGCTGCGTTCCTCGGCCTGGGTCCTCGGCGAGTTCCTGGACCAGGTGATCCTCGGGCTGCTCGTGCGGGACTACCGGGGCCGCGCGTAGCCTCGATGCCGGCAGGGCTCAGCAGCTGGGGACCTTCGCGCCCTTCTCCAGGGCACGAAGCGAGTCGATCGTGGCGGCGAGCGTGGTGACCGGGATCAGGCGGAGTCCCTCGGGGCGGTGCGCCTCGGCGTCGGCGCACTCCGCCTTCGGCACCAGGAAGACGGTGGCTCCGTCGCGGCGGGCCGCCTGCGTCTTGAGCGCGACACCGCCGACCGGGCCGACCTTGCCGGAGCCGGTGATCGTGCCCGTACCGGCGATGGTGCGGCCGCCGGTGAGGTCACCGCCGCTGCCGTTCCCGTCGAGCTTGTCCACGATGCCGAGGGAGAAGAGGAGACCCGCGCTGGGGCCGCCGACATCGGCGAGTTCGAGATCGACCTGCACGTCGTCGGGGCTCTTGTCCAGGTGGTTCAGGGCCGCCTGGACGGCGGAGTTCTGGGACTTCGTCATCTCCGCCGCATTGTGCTGCTCGATCTCCTTCGTGGACTCGCCGCTCGGGTAGACCGCATCGCGCGGCATCACCGCGCGATCGTCGCGGAACCAGCCGTCGAGCACCTCGCCGAGGCGTACGTCCGCGTCGGGACCGGTGGCGAGGATCGTCGTCATCCGCAGCTGGCCGTCCGTCTCCCGGGTCGGCGCACCCTTGACCGTGATGACAGGTTTGCCCTTGTTCTTCCCCAGGACGTCCGTCGTGGTGCCCGGCTGCGCGACGGCGAACGGCAGCGGCGAGACCGAGGCGACCGCGAGCAGCGCGACGAACGGGACGGCACTGATCGCGAGGGCCTTGGGCCGGGAGATGGGCCTGGAGAGACGATTGAGCACGAGGCCAATCTAACGTGACGGCCGGTACGGCGCCCCGGTCGGCCGGTGCGGCCCGAGGCGACGCGGCCGGCTCCGCGCTCCCGCGCCGGACACCCGCCCGCGCTCAGCGCAGCGCGTCCGCCACCTCGCGCGCCGCGTCCATGACACGTACACCCACTCGCTCCGGGACCGAGTCCGCGAGCATCACGACGCCCACGCTGCCCTCTATCCCGGTCACACCGAGCAGCGGCGCCGCGGCTCCGCTGGCGCCCGCCTCGAGTTCGCCGTGGGTGAGCGTGTAGCCCGGGTCGTTCACCATGCCGCGGCGGGCGGCGAGTATCGCCTTGCCCGCGGCGCCCTTGTCGAGCGGATGCCGGAAGCCCGTGCGGTACGCGACGTGATAGTCCGTCCAGGTGGGTTCGACGACCGCGACGGCCAGCGCCTCCGTACCGTCCACCAAGGTGAGATGCGCGGTGGCGCCGATGTCCTCGGCCAGCGCCCGGAGCGCCGGCAGCGCGGCCTCCCGGACCAGCGGATGCACCTGCCGGCCGAGGCGCAGGACACCGAGCCCGACGCGGGCTCTGCCGCCGAGGTCGCGGCGTATCAGGGCGTGCTGTTCGAGCGTGGCGAGCAGGCGGTAGACCACGGTCCGGTTGACCCCGAGCTTGTTGGACAGCTCGGTGACGGTCAGGCCGTGGTCGGTGTCGGCGAGCAGCTTGAGGACCTTGAGTCCCCGGTCGAGCGTCTGGGAGGTCTCCGCGGTCACGACGGCCTCTCCTTAGAGGTGAGTCGACGGCCCCCTCGGCGGCGCAAGCGCCACCGGTCCCATCGGCGACGCGCGTCAGAGGCCGCCGGACGAAGCCGGGCTCGGAGCGTGTGCCCCGTCCGCCGCCCAGCACCGGCTGCGCTCCGCGGCGGCGCTGCCACGGGGCGTGTGCGTTGCCGGGACACTAGCGAGCCGGTCCCGCTGAGCGGAAGACTCCGTCCAGAATCCGGTCACAGGGGACGGAGATTGCCTTCCGGATCGCCCGTGATCTCCGCAATGTCCGGGAGGTTTGGACTTATGGGCCGCGACCGCTTCGAGAGCTCGGCCCCGTACCGCACCCGGTCACTTCATCCGCGTGGCCCACTCCTGGACCTTGGCGATCCGCTGCCGGATCTGCCCCGCCGTCGCCTCCGCGCTCGGCGGGCCGCCGCACACCCGGCGCAGCTCGGTGTGGATCACCCCGTGCGGCTTGCCCGACTGATGGACGTACGCCCCCACCATCGTGTTCAGCTGCTTGCGCAGTTCGAGCAGCTCCTTGTGGGAGACCACCGGCCGCCGCTCGGCGGGCAGTTCGAGCAGATCGGCCTCGTCGTCGGGCCTCTTGCGGCTGTGCGAGATCTGCCGGGCCTGCCGCTTCTGCAGCAGCATCTGCACCTGGTCCGGTTCGAGGAGCCCGGGAATGCCGAGGTAGTCCTGCTCCTCCTCGCTGCCGGGATGCGCCTGCATGCCGAACTCGGCGCCGTCGTACAGCACCCGGTCGAAGACGGCGTCGGACTCGAGCGCCTCGAACGGCAGCATGTCCTGTTCGCCGGTGTCCTCGTCCTGCTCCTGATTCGCCTCGTCCATCTCCTTCTCGGACTCGGCGTACGGATCCTCCTCGCCGTCCTTCTTCGGCTTGTCGAGGACGTGGTCCCTTTCGACCTCCATCTCGTTTGCGAAACCGAGCAGGTCGGGGATGGTCGGCAGGAACACCGACGCCGTCTCGCCGCGCCGCCTGGAGCGTACGAAACGCCCCACGGCCTGCGCGAAGAACAGCGGCGTCGAGATCGTCGTCGCATACACACCGACCGCGAGCCGTGGCACGTCCACGCCCTCGGACACCATGCGGACGGCCACCATCCAGCGGTCGTCGCTGTTGGTGAACTCCTCGATCCGGTCGGACGATCCGGCGTCGTCGGAGAGCACCACGGTCGCCTTCGACCCGGTGATCTCGCGGATCAGCTTCGCGTACGCCCGCGCGGAGTCCTGGTCCGCGGCGATCACCAGACCGCCCGCGTCCGGGATGCCCTTGCGGACCTCGCTGAGCCGGTGGTCGGCGGCCCGCAGCACATTGGGCATCCAGTCGCCGCGCGGGTCGAGCGCGGTGCGCCAGGCCTGCGAGACCGCGTCCTTCGTCATCGGCTCGCCCAGCCGCGCCGCGATCTCGTCGCCGGCCTTCGTGCGCCAGCGCATGTTGCCGCTGTACGAGAGGAAGATGACAGGGCGCACGACGCCGTCCCCGAGCGCGTTCCCGTATCCGTAGGTGTAGTCGGCCGATGAGCGCCGGATCCCGTCGTTCCCCTCCTCGTACTGGACGAACGGGATGGGGTTGGTGTCGGAGCGGAACGGCGTACCCGTCAGCGCGAGACGGCGGGTGGCCGGCTCGAACGCCTCCAGGCACGCCTCGCCCCATGACTTGGAGTCGCCGGCGTGGTGGATCTCGTCGAGGATGACGAGCGTCTTGCGCTGCTCGACGCGGTTGCGGTGCAGCATCGGCCGCACCCCGACACCCGCGTACGTCACGGCGACACCGTGGTACTCCTTGCTGAGCGGGCCCGCGCTGTACTCCGGATCCAGCTTGATGCCTATCCGGGCGGCGGCCTGCGCCCACTGCTTCTTCAGGTGCTCGGTCGGCGCGACCACGGTCACCTGCTGCACGACGTGGTGGTGCAGCAGCCAGGACGCGAGCGTCAGGGCGAATGTCGTCTTGCCGGCCCCCGGCGTCGCCACCGCGAGGAAGTCCCGCGGCTGCTCCTGGATGTACCGGTCCATGGCTCCCTGCTGCCAGGCACGCAGCTTGCCGGCCGTACCCCATGGAGCACGGCCGGGGAAGGCGGGAGAGAGGTGGTGGGAGGTGGGGGTGGTAGTCACGGTCTCCGGTTCGGGTCGAGCTTCCGTCTCGCACACGTATGGGCTACGTATGACGTATGGGCTACGTATGACAACCGGGCCACCCTACCGGTGGGGCACCCGGGGCGGCGGAGTCCCGGGGTGAGTGGACTGGCTGATGGACGAGGCTTGTGAACGGCAGATGGCAGTCGCATTGCGGCAGGTCCGTGGCTCTTGAGGCCGGCGATGCGGGCGCCCTAGCTGTATTGACCCGCAGGGTTGTTGACTCGGCTGATGGGCGGCCGGCCGCCGAGCGCGGTGTGGCCACGGTGATGGTTGTAGATGTGGATGAACTCCGCCAAGGCGTCGGTGCGTTCAGCGTTGCTGGAGTACGGACGCACATACGCCCATTCGTCGAGAAGGGTGCGGTTCAGGCGCTCCACCTTCCCGTTCGTCTGCGGACGGTAGGGCCGGGTGCGCTTGTGGACGATGCCGGCAGCGTGCAGTGTCTGTGCGAACAGCCTGGATCTGTAGCAGGAGCCGTTGTCGGTGAGGACCCGCTCGACGGTGATGCCGTGCGCGGCGAAGAAGGCGTTGGCTCGCTGCCAGAACTCCGCTGCGGTCTCCTTGCGTTCGTCGGTGAGGGCCTCGCTGTAGGCGAGGCGGGAGTGATCGTCGACGGCGGTGTGGATGAAGCTGTAGCCGATCACGGGGCTGCCGCCTTTGCGTGCGCTGGTCGTGGCTTGCCGGTTGGCGCCGGCCTGCTGGCGGGGCATGATCCGATGCCCGCCGCCGTCGGGGATGTTGCCGAGCTTCTTGATGTCGACGTGTACCAGTTCGCCCGGTCGTGATCGCTCGTAGCGGCGGATGACCTGGCCAGTGGGGCGGTCCATCCACCGCAGACGGTTCAGGTGGTGCCGAGTCAGGACGCGGTGGATCGTTGAGGCGGGCAGTCCCAGGATCGGGCCGATCCGTGCGGGGCCGAGTTTCCTCTCACGCCGCAGGTCGCAGATGCGGGCCTCGACATCGGCGGGGGTGCGGTGCGGAGTTGTGTGTGGTCTGCTGGGGCGGTCGTACAGACCGGCGTCACCTTCGGCTCGCCAGCGGCGGACCCACTTGTGGGCCGTGGTGCGGGAGATGCCCATCTCGTCGGCGACGTGGGCAACGGGCCTGCCGGCCCGGACCCGGTCGACGAGAAGGCGTCTGCCGTGGACGGTCAACCGCGCGTTGGGGTGGGGCACGGGCAGCTCTTCAGTCCGTGGCCGTTGCGTCCTGGGCGAAGTCGGGTAGCTCGGTGGACAGTAGTTCTTCGGCGCCGTTGTCGAGGAGCTGCTGCATCTGGGTGGAGCGGGGCAGCATGGTCTTCTCGTAGGCGAGGACGGCGTCGTCGATGGTGTCGTGCTGTGCGATGGCGAGGGCGAGTTCGCAGGCGTCCAGCATGGCGAGGTTGACGCCGACGCCGAGCGGGGGCATCAGGTGGGCGGCATCGCCCAGGAGCGTGACGGTGGGGTTGTGCTCCCAGGTGTGCGGGACCGGCAGGGCGTTGATGGGGCGGTCGACGTATCGGCCGTCGTTGTCGGTGAGCAGGCGGCGCAGGTTCGGTGACCAGTGGCAGTAGCGGTCGAGCAGGAGGGCGCGGATGCCGTCGGTGTCCTCGATGGTCAGGCCGGCCGCGGTGATCCAGTCGGCGGCGACGCGCTGGATGATGTAGACGCGGATGTGGTCGCCGCTGTTGCGCTGGGCGAACAGGCAGCGGTCGCCGTCGGCCGCTGCGGCGCTGCCCTGGCCGACGAGTTCGGCGATCTCGGGGTGCCGGGTCTCGACATCGTGGAACCAGGCTTCGAGGAAGCTGACGCCGGTGTACTCGGGGGTGGCGTCGGAGATGGCGCGGCGGACCTTGGACCAGGCGCCATCGGCTCCGATGACGAGGTCGGCCTCGATGACGGTGCCGTCGGCGAAGTGGAGTTGGCGGGGACCGGTGGTGGGTCCGTCGACGAAGCGCAGGGTGTAGCCCCAGCGCACGGTGCCGGGCTCGAGTGAGTTCAGCAGGAGGTCGCGCAGTGCGCCTCGGTCGATCTCCGGTTTGAAGCGTTCGTCTTCTTCGGGGACGTGGTGGAAGACGATGGCGCCAGCGCTGTCCAGCTGGCGCATCTCCTGCCCCTCGGGGCGCGAGATGGTCAGGAAGTGGTCAAGGAGTCCGGCTTCGCGCAGGGCGATCTGGCCGTTGTCCTCGTGGAGGTCGAGGGTGCCGCCCTGGTTGCGGGCGTCGGGGCCGCTGTCGTGGTCGTAGACGGTGGCGGTGATGCCGTGTCGCTGCAGGATGCGGGCGCAGGTCAGGCCGCCGGGGCCGGCGCCGATGATGGCGATACGGGGGGTGGGTGTGGTGTTCATGGTGGTGCTCCGTTCGTGTTGCATGTGTGCTGTGTTGCCGTATGCCGCGTCAGTTGGCGGCGGAGGCGGGGGTGTTCTCGGTCTTGTCGGCCGAGGGGGCGGGCGGTCCGGCCTTCTTCAGGGGGACTTCGATGACGAAGAGCGCGGCGACGAAGGCGAGCGCGCACAGGATGGCGGCGGTCAGGAAGATGTGGCCGGTGCCGGTGGTGACCGCCTGGAGGTAGGCGTCCCTGGCGTCGGCGGGCAGCGCCGGCTGGACGGCGCGGGTGAACAGCGAGCCGAAGACGGCGACGCCGAGGGAGCCGCCCAGGGTGCGGAAGAGGTTGACGGAGCTCATCGCGGCGCCCATATCGCGCAGGGGCACGCTGTTTTGCGCGATGGTGCCCGACATCTGCAGGGTGAAGCCCAGGCCGATGCCGACGAGGACCATGTACAGGCCGGTCAGCAGCTGTGAGGTGTCGGTGCCCATGGTGGCCAGGAGCCCGAGGCCGGCCGTGAGGAACACGGTGCCGAGGACCGGGAAGATCTTGTACTTGCCGGTGGCCGACATGACCTTGCCCGCGATGGTCGAGACGATCACGACGGGAATCATCATGGGCAGCATCAGCAGACCCGAGTTGGTGGCGGAGGCGCCCTGCACCGTCTGCTGGAACAGCGGCAGGTACAGGCCGGCACCGAACATGACGACACCGGCGGCGAGGATCAGCACCATCGCGAGCGGGTAGTTGCGGTGGTTCGTGAACACGCTCAGCGGCAGCAGCGGCTCAGCGGCCCGCTTCTCCACGGCGACGAACGCAGCCAGTCCGATCACGGCCACCGCGCCGAGGGCGAGGATCTGCCAGGAGCCCCAGGCGTAGGTGGTGCCCGCCCAGGTCGCGGCCAGCACGATCGCGCTGATGGAGCCGGTCAGCAGGCCGATGCCCGCCCAGTCGATCTTCGCCTTGATGCGCTGGGCGGGCACATGCAGCATCCGCCACAGCCACACCAGGGCGAGAAGGCCGAGGGGCAGGTTGACGTAGAAGGCCCAGCGCCAGTCGAAGTGGCCGGTGACGAACCCGCCCAGGAGCGGCCCGCCGATGGTGCCGATCGCCATCACCGATGCGGTCATGCCCTGGTACTTGCCGCGCTCGCGGGGCGGCACGAGCGCACCGATCAGGGCGAAGGCGCCCGCGCCGATCCCGCCGGCGCCGATGCCCTGGACGACGCGGAAGGCGATCAGCTCGGTCATCGACTGGGCGGCCCCGCACAGCGCGGATCCGACGAGGAACACGGCGATCGACGCCAGATACATGGGCTTGCGGCCGAACAGGTCGCCGAACTTGCCCCAGATCGGCGTCGTGATCGCGGTGACCAGCGTGTAGGCGGTGACCACCCAGGAGATGTGCTCGAGCCCGCCCAGGTCGCCGACGATCGTCGGCATCGCCGTGCTCACCACCATGTTGTCGAGCATGGACAGGAGCATCGCGAGCATGATGCCGAGCAGCACCCAGCGCACGTTCTTGGGGACGGCCGAGGGGCCGGAAGCGGGGAGGGAATCGGACGTGGACATGCCTGATCACCCCTTTCGGAGACGAGGAACGGAAGAAGAGGGCCGCCGGACTGTGCCCCCACGGCGACCACTCCAGAAGAGCACAACGGCTCAATAAGTGCAACTGCTCAACTTTTGTAACCGGGCAACCCGACGGGGTAGAGTTCGAGCATGAGCGACACCGAGAACGGCTCCGCACCAGTGGGACGCCGCGAGCGCAAGAAGGCCGCCACCCGCCAGGCCATCGCCGACGCCGCGCTGCGCCTGTTCCTGGAGCGCGGCTACGACGACGTCGGCATCCGCGAGATCGCGGAGGCCGCCGATGTGTCCACCACCACGCTGTTCAAGCACTTCCCGGTCAAGGAAGCCCTCGTCTTCGACGAGGAAGCGGACCGGGAGGCGCACCTGCTCGCCGCCGTACGCGAACGCCCCAAGGGCCAGTCGATTCCCGCGGCGCTGCGCGAGCACGCGTTGCACTCTCGTATGGCCACGGCAGGCGGTGACGCCCGTTTCACCGCGTACCTCGACCTCGTGAACAGCACGCCGGCCCTGCGCGACTACTCACAGGGCATGTGGCTGCGCCACACCGCCGCCCTGGCCCAGGCCATCGCCGAGGAGAGCAGCCGGCCGGCCGACGACCCTGCCTGCACCGCCCTGGCCCACTTCGCCCTCGAAGCGCCCCGCGCGGCCCGCGGACACGACGACCTCCGCCAGGCGATCACCGTCGCCTTCGATCTCCTTGAGAACGGCTGGCGGGCCCTCGCCCCCGGCGAATGAACCTCGCAGCCCCTCAGCCATCAGGTCATCGGCTCATGAAGGCCACCGCGAACGACACCCCGGACGCCTCAGAGGCGACACCGAGTGGCACGCCGGGCGGAATGAGCAGCCTTTCAACCTCAACTTCTCGGCCTTGGCCGTCATCCGGCAGCCCGCCCATCTCCTGCGCCGCCGGTCAGACACCGCCCGTCACTTCTCGACCGCTCCCGTCGTCCTCGTCCACCTCCGTCGTGTCCGGGTCGCGCAGCGGGCGCAGGGCGCCGGCGACCGGTTTCGGGGCGGTGAAGCTGTAGCGGCTCAGCAGGTTCGGGCTGGGTGGCACTGGGCCGCCGAAACCCCCTGTTGAAACGCCGCTACGGCCTCACCCCTCGTACCTCACGGCACGAACCAGCCTGGGGAGCGCTTCGTTGCCACGCGGGCGGTGCACTGTGGCGACGTCGGCTGGGGGCAGGCGCCCGGACAGGACCTCAGCGCATCCGATGTGGTCAGCGTGCGAGGCCGTTGAGGATCGACCCGATGGTGAAGTCGAAGCGGTCGTGTCCGGTGCCCGAGGTCAGCTCAGCCGCATGCAGCCTGGTCTGGGGAAAGGTGGACGTGGGCTGTCCCGATGCCCGGAACTCCGCGCAGCGAGCACCCCAACAGCCGCTCCCCCGACACTGTCAACAACGCTCGTGGTCAATACACCTAGCGTCGGGACCGGCGCCGACGGTCCTGCTTGGCACGGACGGCGCGGAGCATGACACGGCCGTGTGCCCGAGTGGTTGAGGGGCTCGCCTGCAAAGCGAGTTACGCGGGTTCGATTCCCGCCACGGCCTCCGATGTCTCTTCGGGATCCGAGGGCTCTTCGGGGTCCGAGATCTCCTCGAGATCCGAGGTGCCCTCGGTCGTCTCATCGGGACCCGAGGTCTCGCGAGGAGGCGAGACGGCTCGACGGGATCGCTCTCGGCTTTCAGGCTTTCAAGTCGCGTGGCAGCGCGCCGAGGAGCGTCGCGGTGAACGAGGCGCGCAGGGCCTCGTCCAGCTCCAGGTGGAGCGCACCGAGCGCGGGTTCGTCCGCGTAGGCGGCAAGGAGGCTCGGGGGCGGCGGCACGTACGCCGACAGGGCGCCCGCCGAGACCAGGCTCATCAGGCAGAACAGCTGTGCGCCGGCGCCGAGTTCGGGCACGTGGCGGCGTACGAGATCGGTCATGGTGGTGAGCCGCGCGAGCGAGGAACGCTTGTGCCGCTTGACCACCTCGACCGAGACATTGTGCTCGAGCACACCGCCCTGCGCGCCGAAGAGGTCGCACAGCACCGTGCGGTCCGCCAGGGATCGGCTCAGCACTTCGGCCAGCTCACGCGCCCGCTCCTCCGGCCCTGCATGCGCGTCGACGCCCGCGGCCAGTTCGTCGGCCAGCTCGGTGAGCCAGCGCTCCAGGAAGACGTCGAGCAGTTCGAGCAGGACCGCCTCGCGTGACTCGAAGTACCGCAGGACGTTCGACTTGGCCAGGCCCACCCGTCGGCTGAGTTCGTTGAGACTCACCTCGGCCACGGGCATCTCGTCGAGCATCGCCGCCGCCGTGTCCAGGATCGCCCTGCGGCGGATCTCCCGCTGCTCCTCGCTTCGCGCCCGCTTGAATGTCACACCCTCACCCCAGTGAATCTCACACCTTCACCCTAGCTTGCAGACCACCGGTCTCTTGACTGAAGACCGGCGGTCTCTTATGTTTGCAGTGTAACAGACCGGCGGTTCTTTAGGAGTGGGTCATGAACGGCAACTGGACCGAGCAGCGCATCCCCGACCAGCACGGCCGGGTGGCGATCGTGACCGGCGCCAACACCGGCCTCGGTTTCGAGACCGCCCGGATGCTCGCGGAGCGCGGAGCGAAGGTGGTCCTCGCGGTCCGCGACGTCGACAAGGGCGAGCGGGCCGCCGCCCGCATCTCGGGCGACGTCACCGTCCAGGCGCTCGACCTGGCCTCCCTGGACTCGATCCGGTCCGCGGCGGCCGAACTCCGCGCGTCCCACCCGCGCATCGACCTCCTGATCAACAACGCGGGCGTGATGCACACCCCGCGCCGGACCACCGCCGACGGCTTCGAGCTGCAGTTCGGCACCAATCACCTCGGGCACTTCGCGCTGACCGGCCTGCTCCTCGACCGGCTGCTGCCCGTCCCCGGATCCCGCGTCGTGACGGTGAGCAGCATGGGCCACCGCATCCGGGCCGCCATCCACTTCGACGACCTGCAGTGGGAACGCTCGTACAGCCGCATCGCCGCCTACGGTCAGGCCAAACTCGCCAATCTGATGTTCACTTACGCGCTGCAGCGCCGGCTCGCACCGAACGGCACCACGATCGCGGTGGCCGCCCACCCCGGCGCCTCCAACACCGACCTCCTGCGCAACGCACCCACCGTCATCCGCGTACCCGCCACCCGGCTCGCGCCGCTGTACACACAGAAGGCCGAGATGGGCGCGCTGCCGACCCTGCGCGCCGCCACCGATCCGGCCGTGACCGGTGGTCGGTACTACGGGCCCGGCGGCCGGGGAGAGATGCGCGGCCACCCGAAGCTGGTCACCTCCAGCGCCGACTCCCACGACCGGACCGCTCAGGAACGGCTGTGGACCGTCTCCGAGGAGCTCACCGGCGTGGCCTTTCCGGCGGTGGCAGCGCAGCGGAACGGATCCGGTTCCTGACCCGCGCGCTCCACGTACGCCGGTGGCGGCGTCAGCCGTCGTAGGCAGCCTGCAGAGCCTGGACGTCGATCTTGCCCATGGCGAGCATCGCCTTCATCACACGGCCGGACTTCTCCTCGTCCGGGTCGGACAGCAGCTCCACCAGGGCCCTCGGGACGATCTGCCAGGACAGGCCGTACTTGTCCTTGAGCCAGCCGCACGGGCCGGGCTCGCCGCCGCCCTCGATGAGCTTCTCCCAGAGGTCGTCGACCTCCTTCTGGTCCGCGCAGTCCACGCTGAGCGAGATCGCCTCGTTGAACTTGAACTCCGGCCCGCCGTTCAGCGCCTGGTACTGCTGGCCGTCCAACTCGAAGTCGACGGTCATCACCGAACCGTCGTCACGCATGCCCTCCTTGCCGTACCGCTCGATCCCCACGATCCGGGAATTGTCGAAGACGGAGACGTAGAAGTTCGCCGCCTCCTCCGCCTCGGTGTCGAACCACAGACATGGCCTGATCTTCTGCTGCATCGCTCTGCCTCCTGCCGCCCTGTGCACGGGCCCTCCGCCCGCACCGTTCGCGGTCACACAGCGGTAGACCGTGCGCGCCGCGTGAACTCATCGGAGTGGGCGAATCCGTCGCGGTGTGCGAATCCGTCGAGCGAACCTGTCCCGGCGAGGAGTGGGAGACGGGGGTGTGGGCGGGGCGAATTGGGCGGAGCGAATGGGGTGTGGAATCAGCCGCGCTGCCAGCGTCGCTCGCCGTCGTGCATACGGTCGGTCGGCTCCAGGCCGGCCGCGGCGGCGACGGCTGCCGATGCGTGGTGCTCGGGGTGCACATGCGCGACGACGACGGTGACGCCGTACTGCTCCCGCAACAGCTCGACGAGAGCGCGCGCCGCGTCCTTGGCGATACCCCGGCCCTGCCAGGCGGTCCCCACGACCCAGGCGATCTCTGCGGTGGGGGTGCGGGGGCTGGTGGCTGTCGGGGTGGTGGTTGTCGAGGTGACAGTTGTCACGGTGGCCTGAACGGTGCCGGTGAGCTCACCGGTGGCGCGCCATTCCAGGACCCAGTTGCACCAGGTGACCGCGGGGTCCGGGGAGCCGGCGACCAGGCGTTCGTACCGGCGGCGCAGAGCCTTCGCGTCCGACGGCTCCCCGCCCATGAACGTGTGCAGCGCGGGGTCGGACAACACCTCCGCCATCTCCTCCGCGTGCTCGACCCGCAGCGGGACGAGGGCCAGGAGGTCGGTCCGCCACCGGGCCCCGGGGCGGGAGACGGGGTCAGTCATGGGTGGTCGCCGTGTGCTGCCAGACGTGCAGGATCAGGGGGCGGCCCTTCTCCACCACCTTCTCCGGTGGCACGTCCAGCTCCTCATAACCGGCCGAGCGGGCGACGGCCATGCTGGGCCGGTTGTCCGGCTCGATCTCGAGCAGCACTCGCGCCAGACCGAGCGTCTCGTGGGCGTACGCGGTCAGCAGGCGGGTGGCCCGGCCGGCGAGGCCCTGACCACGGTGCGCCGCGCCGATGGCGTAACCGATCGATCCCCGCGCGCAGTTCACCAGCACCTCGCCCAGTGGGGTGTCGCCGTCCGTGGTGATCGCCAGGTGCAGCCGGGTTCCTTCGGCCCGCTTCCTGCGGATCATGTCCAGGTACTCGCGTGCGGCGGCATCGTCGAAGGGGACGGCCAGTGGCGTGCGGTAACCGACGTCCGGGTCGTCGAAGAGCTCGCGCAGGGCGGGCAGGTCCGCGTCGTCCCACTCCCGCAGGACGATTCCCTCTGCGGATATTCGGACCCGTTCACGATGCTCGGTCATCCCCTCACGGTACGGCCGCGGGGACGTCCCGCGGGACGACGGGCTTGTTCACACACCCCATCCCATCGACGACCACGCGCGTGGCGTGCAGCAAGTGCCGAAAGTGAACCTTGGGGCCTTCGGCCCCGGGGAGGGTGTCGGTCATGGTGCCTTCTAGGGGGACCTGGGTTTTTTGCTCCGGTACAGCTCGCTCGATGCCACACATGACGATGACTCGATATACAACGCGTCCACCAGGCGCCAGCTTTCCCCACACAAGCTTTACACCCGACGATGCGCTAACGACTCGCTGATCTCCGATCACCCTCGACGGTGCGTCGAATTCGTGCTCAAACGGGAAGATGGACGGGCCGAAACTTAGTTGCAGGTAGCGCCCCGAAATCGCTTTTCCTGCCCGCGCCTTACAAACCTGCGAGTCACCGTGAACCGAATCAGAAAGGGAACCGGGATGCCACGCTGACACCTGCGACCGATATCGATCTCGGGTCTGCTTGACACTGTCTGCACCACCCATGGCAATCTCGCCCGAGCCGTTGCCCCGTTCACTCAGCCAACGAACCCCAGCCTCCCCGAGCACAGCGCGGCACTTGTCTCCGGCCTTCTCGTCACGCTCATGACCCGACGTGCATGAAGTCACAGCCAGTAGCGCGAAAACGAAGACGGTCAATCTAAAAGCGAGCATTGTCCGAATCGGCGAAATGCCCACCTTGGGCGTAGGATACATAGGCGCGCCGTTCCACATCTCTAAACTCCTTAGGACCCATCCCTCTCGCCTCTGCGAAATTCTGTAACGGCACCATCGCATTACGTTCACCCTCGCGCTGGGCACGCTGAATGCCCTGTCTCGCGTCCTCGCTGTTGTCATACTCACGCGCACTGAGCCAATCGATCGTGTTCGTGGCCCAGGCCGTTTCCGTCGCGCCCTGGGCCGCGTCGAAGGCCAAGGGCGCGACGACCGCCGCAGCCCCCGCCGCCGGAACCACAAGCGCCGCACCCGCGCCCGCGACGACCGCCACCGACGCCCCCACCGCGTACGAACGCCACTCACCCTGCTTCTCCAGCTCACGGTTGCGCTCGTCGGCCTCGTCCGCGTACTCCTTGCCGATGGCCTCCGTGCGGGCCTCGTCCAGCAGGCCGTGTACGACCGTGCCCGCCATCCCCGCGTCGATCGCGTCCTCGTGCCGGTCGCCCTGTGCCGCCATCAGGCTCGACGTGTACGCCTGTTGGGCCGCGGACACCGTGTCGTAGGAGCTCTTCTCGGACGCAAGTGCCGTGAGGAAATTGACCGTGTCCGACTGGCCGAAGTCGGCCAGATGGCGACCCTTCGCGTCGAACAACCCGTCCCGGTCCGTGAGTTCGCCGCTGCCGCCGAAGTTGGCCATCGTGTAGGAGATGCTGTCGACGTGCCCGGCCGCGATGCGCGCCAGGCTGTCCCGGACGCCGGGCTGCGCGTCGATCGTCTCGGCCGAACCGTAGTGATCGACGACCCGGGCCGTCAGCGCCGTCCTCGCCTCCCGTGCCTCGATGTCCGCGGCGGTGGTCATCGGCGGCGGGGAAGGGTTCCGGGCGTCGTACGCGTAACCGAGCGTGGCCGATTCGAGTGCGTGGCCGAGGTTGTCGTGGCCGACCGGTTCTCCGTCCTCTCCGGGCGGCCAGGCCCGTACGTCGTCGCCCTTGCCGACCAGGTAGTCGAAGTTGTCCGTACGGGCCAGCCCGTCCCGGCCCTCCCCGGTGGCGTCGTTGAAGAACTTCAGGGATGCCTCCGGGTTGTGCCCCAGGGCTTCGAGGTAGCCGGCCATGGGATCGTTCGGGGCGCCGTCCGGCGGGTGGTCGAGGGTGGCGCGGCTGCGCCAGACGACCTCGGGGTCGGCCGGGTAGCGGCGCTCGAACTCGATCAACTCCTCGCCGTAGTCGCGCAGAAACCCGGATTCGTATCTCCCTTTGTTCATGAGGCTGCTCATGATCTGGAATCCGTACGGGCCCGTGCCCGTCCTGCCCTCGCCCGGGAAGTACGTGCCACCCGCCGAGATGACGTCGCGTTTCCAGGCGTCCATCGCGGGGCTCTCGCTGTGGGTGGCGCTCGCCAGGGTCATGCTCAGGTGGTCCTGGGTGTCGGCGAGCAGGCCGGAGCGGGCGGCGTCGACACCGCCCTCAGGGGAGGACAGGTCGCGCCAGAACTCGAGCGTCCCGCGTCCTCCGAGGGCCACCGCGAACGCCTCCGTGAAGGCGCTGTTCCCTCGCTGCAGTCCCAACATCTCGTTGAACCGGCCGAGTTCGTCGTCGCTCCAGCCCGCCACGTCGCCGCGGGCGATCTTCGCGGCCCAGTACTTCGCGTCCGCCGCGCCCTGCCGGGCCGCCGCGTCCGCGAGGCCGGCGACCGGGCGTCCGGCGAAGTCGTGCCGGTCACGGGACAGCGCGCGCAGCGCCCGCGCGGCGACCCGGTCGGTCTCGTCGGCCTCGCGCAGGATGCGGGCCACCTGCTGTTCCACCGCGGCCAGTTCACTCTTCGTGGGGCCTTCGGGCCGGTCCTCCTGGGCCAGCACTCCCGGCGGCGCGGACGGTGGCTGGGCGCCTCCCTTGTCGTTGATGTGGATGTTGCGGCGGGTGGCGTCGGCGATGACGGCGGCGAGCGCGTCCTGGTGCCGGGTCAGGCCCGAGTGGGCGTCACGCAGCACGGCGTGGACGCTGCGGGCGGCGGCGGCCGCGTCGTTGAACTCGCCGGCGGTTCTGGTCACGAAGCCGCGGCCCACCTGGGCATTTGCCCCGCTCCAGTCCGCCTTGCGGGCCCGGGCGTCGAGCTGCTTCGCTCCCGCGTCGCCGTCCGTGCCCGTGGCGAGTGCGCGGAGTCTGCGCGCCATGGACTGCCAGTCGTCGACGGTCGCCTTGAGCCCGCCGAGCTGCAGATCCAGCAACTGCCGTACGGTCAGTCCCACTCACACCTCACCTCCCCGGCGAACTCGCGGCCGGCTCCGCGCACCGACACCGCCTGGCACCATGCGTCCATGGCTGAACTGATCGAGCGCGTCGACGAAGAGGACCGGGTACTGGGGATCGTCGACCGGGCGGAGGCGATCCGACGCGGCTGGCTGCATCGCATCGCGACCATCGTGTGCCGGGACGAGCGGGGCCGTTTCCTCGTGCATCGCCGACCCGACGACGCGACTCGCTTCCCGGGGCTGTGCAACTGGATGCTCGGCGGCGCGGTGGGCGTCGGTGAGTCGTACGAGGAGGCCGCGGCCCGGGAACTCGAGGAAGAGCTGGGCGTGCGTGCCGCGCCACGGCTTGTGTTCACCTTTCGGTGCGCCGGTGCGATCGGCCCGTACTGGCTCGGTCTGCACGAGGTCGCCGTCCCGGCGTCGGCCCGCCCGGATCCCGGCGAGATCGCGGCGCACGACTGGCTCGACGCGCCCGAACTCGAACTCCTCGTCCACAGTGCGGAGTTCGTCCCCGATGCCCGCCAGGCGTACGACCGATACCGGGCGCTGGACCGCCGGGCTCCGATGGCTCCTCATCGGTAGTACTCGGTGATGCGGGAGGTGCTCACCTCGGTGGCCACCTTGACGTCGTCCTTGGAGTGCTGGGACCTGGTGAAGTCGAGATGGTTGGAGATGTGACCGCAGGCGTCGACGAGGGTGCGGGACTGGGTGTTCCAGGCCTCGGAGAGCTGGGTGAGCGCTGCTCCCAGGTCCAGGCCGCCGTTGAACAGGCTGGTGGCCGCGGCGAATGTGCCCGCGCGGGCCTGGTCCGCGTCCCGCCGAAGACGCTCGCGGAGCCCGTAGGCGTGTGAGCCGAGTGCGCCGAGCTCGTTGTCATGCACCACGAGGTCCCGACCCGCGCCCCCGGGTGGACTTGCGGCTCCCGGGCCGAACCCGCCATGGCCGATCCCACCACCCGGACTGGCCCCGGCTCCGTCTCCGAGACCGGCTCCGCCACCGGGCCCGAATCCGTCTCCGAGGCCCACTCCACCGCCGGAGATCACACCGCTCCCCAAGCCCACGCCGCCGTTGGAACCGGCCGTCCCGGACCCGAGGTCCGGTCCTCCGCCGATGAGACCGGTCCCCGGTCCCGCTTCTCCTCCCGACCCCGCTCCCGGTGCGGTCCCTGCGGGCGGGTGGCCGCCGCCCGCAGCCGACTTCAGCTGCTCCCACTCGGACCAAGCCATCTGCTCCCGCGCTGAACGCGCGTCTCCTTCCCCGTCGGTTCATCCACGTCCGCGATCCACTCCTCCGCCCACCCCAGGTCAAGCACCCCTTGGCGGTACGAGGCCGCCCTCGGGATCCGCCCGGGTCGGTACGGAGCCGCCCCCGCCGCTCGCCGGCTCGGCGCCGACCACCACGCCCGTGGACCGCCGCCTGTCCCGCTGCTTCGCCGAACTGCCGCCCGCCGAACGGGAGACGGAACCGGAACGCGCGCCGCCCGCCCCACCCGTCCCCGTCGTCCCGCCCGGCGCCGCCACCTGCGCCATCGGCACCGGGTGACCTCCGACCACGCCGGCGGGGCCCTGCACCGCCCTGCTCCCGTACGACGACGCATGCGCGCCCGGGCCCCCACTCCCAGTCGAGCTCGGGCCCGGACTCAGGCCCGGACTCGGAGGTCCCCCAGCAACCACACCTCCCCGGGCACCGCCTCCGCCCCCTACGGGCGCCGCCCGGCCCGAACCACCCGAACTCACCGGCCCCATCTGCCCGACCGGCCCCACAGCTCCAGGCAGCAACGCACCGCCCGCATCACCCACCACGCCCGCACCCGGCACCGAACCCGCCACCGGCCTCCCGGCGGCCGTCTCCGGACCGTGGGACGCGGACGGCGCCGCCCCCGTGACCGCCGGGCCCATCCCGGACACACCGTCGATCACCATTCCCACGCCGCCGTCCGGCCGCGCCACACCCGACCCCACCGGGGACCCGCCCTCTCCGCACCCCCACCCGGTCCCGACACCACGGACCACATCCCTCTCCTCCGCCACGGCACCCCTGGACGGCCACCCATCGGACGCCCAAGCCCCAGCCGTCGCACTCACCGCTCGACCAGGCGCCGCGGCCTCACCGCTTCCCTCCGTCGACGTCGACGAACTGACGCCACCTACCGGCGTCGCACCAACACCCCGCTCCCGACCTCCGGCGCTACCGCCCCCGCTCCCGGCCCCCGCCGACTCCCCCGGCACCGGCGGAAACTCGGGCCGCTCCAGGCCGTTCAACTGCGACGCCGACAGCTCGTACGCCTGGCTCAACTTGCGCAGCTCGGCCACCGCCTCCAGGCGCAGCCGCTCCCTGGCCGCCTTCAACACCGCCTCCCGCACCGCCAGTTCGCTCGCCGTCGCATCGCTGTCCAGAGCGATCCCGCCATCAGGCCGCGCCGCACCCGGGACCGCCCCCGAAATCCCGCCGCTCTGGGTCTCCCCGCCCTCACGGGGCACCGCGGCCTGTGCCCGCGCGATCGCCTCGGCCGCACGCGTGAGCCAGCCGGCCGCCTCCTGGCTCAGGTCGCCGAATCGCCTCGTGGCGCCGGCCACTTCCGCGCTCCACCGGCAAAAGGCGTCCGCTCCTTCCCCCTGCCACACCACACCCTGCGGCCGGGTCCGCAGCTCGCCGGCGATCCGGTGGATCATCCGGGAGGCCGCGGTGAGCCGCTCCGCCGCGGCCTGCACCGCACCGCTGTCCGCCTGATCGATCCACCGCACCACCTCGGCGTGCGACATCCCCTCGAACGATCCACCGCCGCCGTCCCGCTCACCACCCACGCCCGCTCACCCCACTTCCGCCGGCCACAACCCCGCCGGCACCCCCACCAGCACCTCTTCCAGCACCGGGGTCGCCCAACGCCGCCCCGGCAGCAACGACCTGGCTCCGCACCTCGCCGTCCAGACTCTCGTAACCTCGCCGGGCGGCCAGCCCCGTACTGCCGACCGCCGCCACCGAGGCGTCCAACAGGCGGGCGAACACGCCCAGTTCACGCAGCAGCGCCTCGCAGGCGCCGTGCACCGCCGCCGCCTCTCCCCAGGCGTCCGCGCCGCCGCCCAACTGCCCGCGTGCGACCCGCTCCTGACCGAGCACGGCGGCGCTCGCGGGCGAGCCGCGGAGGTCACGCAGCAACTCCCCCACGGCCGACTGCAACCCACGCAGCGATGTGAACTCCGAGACCAGCGCCCCGACCGCACCGGCCGCTCCCGGACCCGCCCCCGAACCGACGCCCGCGAGCCCACCGAACACCGCCGCCCCCGCGACACCGTCCGCGGGCACATCCCGCACACGCCCCACGCCGCCCTGCACCATCACCGCACCCCGACTCTCGTGTCACACAACGTCGATCACTCGCGACACAAGGTAGCCGCACCCACCGACAATCGGCTCCGAGTTATCCACAGGCAGGCCCTCGTCACACGGTTGTCCACAGGCGCCCGGCACCCGCGGAACGCACTCCGCCCAAGCAAGAAGCGCGCCACCGCCCCCGCGGCAACGCGCTCACAACTCCCGCAGGCAGCACCGGGATTCAGCCCAAAGGGCGAACCCGGCCGCTGCCGCCACCCGTTACTCCCCCGACGTCACCACAGCCGCCTGCGGCCGGATCGGAAGCCGGTTGACCGGCCGGCCCGTGGCCGCCCGCACCGCTGCAGCGACCGCGGCGGGCGATGTCACGACCGGCACCGCGGAGGCCGCCTTCGCGCCGAACGGCGCGACCACGTCCCGTTCCTCCACCAGCTTCACGATGCGGATGTCGGGTGCGTCCAGGGCCGTGGGCAGCGCGTACCCGGTGAGGTCGGGGTGCCGGACGAGTCCTCGCGGTGCCCGCAGATTCTCCGTCAACGCGGCGCCGACGCCCTGCGTGACACCGGCCTCGATACGGGCCCTGAGCTGGTCCGGGTTGAGCACCCGGCCCACGTCCTGGGCGACGGCGAGTTCGACGACCCGGATCGCGCCGATCTCCACATCCACGTCGACCACGGCACGTACGGCGCAGAAGGCCATGCCGACGAAGGCGTCGCCCTGGCCGGTCTCGTCCAGCGGCTCGGTCGGATGCGGGCGGCACTGCGCGGTCGCCCACAGCTCCTTGCCGTCCATGGCCTCCATCACGGTGGTGGACAGGACGCCGTCGTACGAGGTGATCTTGCCGTCGGTGATCTGGAGCAGTTCGGTGGACATGCCGAACTTGGCGGCGAGCGGCTGCAGGAGCTGGGTCCTGACCATCTTCGCGGCCCGTTCCACGGCGCCGCCGGACACCCAGGTGTGGCGGCCGCGGCAGGCGGGGCCGGCGGGCGGCTGGTCGGTGTCGGCGGGGGCGACGTGCACCTCGTCGAGACCGAGGGTCTCCTGCACGATCTGGCGCGCGAGCGTGGCGAAGCCCTGGCCGGTGTCGACCGCGGCGCAGATCACGGTGGCCACGCCGTCCTTGACCTTCACGGTGGCCGTGGAGACCTCGTCGGCGCCCTCGGCGCCGAGCATGTGGACCATGCCGAGCCCGTAGCCGACGCCGCGGCGGACGGCGCCCGGCTCGCCGGCGCCCTCCGGGCCGCCCGGCAGCAGCCAGTCCTCCTCGGGGGTGTCCTTGGGCAGCTGGGGCAGCGGGAAGTCGCGTACCTCGCGAAGCAGTTCGGCCACCGGGGCGGGGCAGGTCACCGTCTGGCCGGTGGGCAGGATGTCGCCGGTCGCGAGGGCGTTGCGCAGCCGCAGTTCGGCCGGGTCCATGCCGATCCGGGCGGCGAGCTTGTCCATCTGGGCCTCGTAGGCGGCGCACACCTGCATCGCGCCCTCGCCCCTGACGTGCCCGGACGGCGGGTTGTTGGTACGTACCGCCCAGCCCTCGATGAAGGCGTGCGGGACGACGTACGGGCCGCAGGCGAACGCCACCGCGGCGGCAAGGGACTCGGACGAGGCGTCCGCGTAGGCGCCGCCGTCGAGCAGGATCTGCGCCTCGACCTTGACCAGACGGCCTTCGGCGTCGGCGTGGTGGCGGTAGCGCAGCAAGGTGGGGTGCCGGTGTGGGTGGCCGAGGAAGGACTCCTCGCGCGTGGCGGTGATTTTCACCGGGCAGCCGGTCTTCAGGGCGAGCAGTCCGAGCGGCAGTTGCAGTCCGGGGTCCTCGCGGTCCGCGGTGGCGCCCGGTACGCCGGTGACGACGACCTTCACTCGGGACGGCTCGAGGCCGTAGCAGGCGGCGGCGAGGTCGCGGTCCGCGTGCGGGTCGGTGGAGGCGACATAGAGCTCCACGCCGCCGTCGGGCCGCGGTACGGCGAGGCCCGCCTCGGCGCCGATGGGGGCAGGGTCCTGGCGGCCGATGCGGTAGAGGCCCTCCACGACGACGTCGCCTGCCGCCTCGGGGTCGCCGTAGCGCAGCGGGATATGGCGGATCAGGTTCCCGTCGGGGTGCAGAGGTTCGGCCGCGAAGGCCTCTTCCGGGTCGGTGACGGGATCGAGCACCTCGTACTCGACCGCGATGGCGGCGGCGGCCATCCGCGCCGTGTCGGGGTGGTCGGCTGCGACGGCGGCGATCGGTTCGCCGTGGTGGCGCACCAGATCCGAGGCGAAGACGGGGCGGTCGGCGATGCGGCGGCCGTGGGCGGGGTCGCCGGGGACGTCCTCGTGGGTGACGACCGCGTGCACGCCGGGCATGGCCGCGGCGAACGACGTGTCGATGGACACCACGCGCGCGTGGGGGTGCGGCGAGCGCAGGATCGCCGCCCACAGCAGGCCCTCGGCCCACAGGTCGGCGGCGTACGGGAAGGTGCCCTCGGTCTTGGCGCGGGCGTCGGCCGGCTTGAGCGAGGTGCCGAGCCCGTGCGGGGGCGGGGTCGGGGCCGTGTCGGTGGGGTCGGCCGCGGTGGCGGTCTCGTTGCTCACGCCTGGCCTCCGTCGTACGGGTACTGCTCGGGGTCGTGCGGGTGATGGCCGTACGGGTCGGGGCCGTGACCGTACGGCTCGGGGTGCGCGCTGCCCGCGCCGGGTGGTGCCTGGTGCGGGACGCGGGCGTCCCGTTCCGCGGATTCGGTCTGCTGCCTCTCCTCGGCCTCCGCTGCCGATGCGGCGCGCCGCTCCGCGACGACCTCGCTGACGGCGTCGAGCACTCCGCGGTAGCCGGAGCAGCGGCAGAGGTTGCCACTGAGGGCCTGCCGCGTCTCGCGCTCGCTGGGGTCGGGGTTGCCGGCCAGGAGGTCGTGCACGGTCATCGCCATGCCGGGGATGCAGAATCCGCACTGGACGGCGCTGCCGCAGGTCAGGGCGCGCTGGACGTCGGAGGGCCGGCCGTCGGCGGCGAGCCCCTCGACCGTGCGGATCTCGCTGCCCGCGGTGGTGGCCGCCGGCACCAGGCAGGAGGCGACGAGGCGTCCGTCGACCTGGACCGCGCAGGCTCCGCACTCGCCCTGCGAGCAGCCGTCCTTGGCACCCGCAAGACCGAGTCGCTCGCGCAGCACGTAGAGCAGCGATTCGCCGATCCAGGCGTCGGTGACGGGCCGGTCCGTCTCGTTGACACTGAGCACGTACGACGCGAGGGGGCGGTCGTCGTGGAAGGCGGGTTGCGGTGCGTCGGCCGGCGTCAGGTCCGGGGCTTCGTCCGCGGTGTCCTCGGGTGGTGCGTCCGGGTGCGGGGTCCGGTCCTCGGAGTCGGCGGAATCGTGGGCCGTTGCGTCTCGGCGTTCCTCGTCCGGGTGCCCGGCAGGTGGCTCGGCTCCGGTGGGGCTGTCGTCCGCCGCCTCGGGGTCGTCGCCTTCGGCAGCCGTCCCCGCGCGCGTGGTCGCCGTTTCGGGCTCCACGCGCGTAGGGGGCGTACCGTCCTCCACGCGCGCGTCGGCAGGGGCGGCGCCCTCGTCCGCCGGTGCCTGCGGAACGCCGGGCTGTTCCGTACGCGGCGCCCAGGGTGCCGGAGCGCCGCCCGGCAGCGTCGCCGGCGCCCCGGACGCCCACTGCTCGACGAGCGCCGACTGGGTGAACTCGCCCGACTCGTCGGGCAGATCGCCCCGGGCGACGGGAATGGACCACTGCCCGGTGACATTGACCGCGTCGGCGTCGGCGTCGGCGTCGTCGGCGGGGGCGGGGGTGGCCACGCCGTGACCGGCGCCACCGCCGTCGGAGTCTTCCGGCGCGCCTTCGGTGAACGACCACGACCCGGTGACCGCCGACGGGTCCCGCACCGGTTCCTGCGGCGCATTGGGCTCGGGCCACCGCACGGCCTCACCGACACCGGCACCGACACCAGCCCCCGGGCCTTCACCTGCGCCGCCCTCGGGACCGTCGAAATTCGGCACCACGAAGGCACCGGTGGCCGCGGGGTCGGTCGCGGCGCCGGGCGCCACGGAGATCGGCGGCGGCACGAATCCACTGCCCGGAGCCGCGAGCGGAATGTCCGCGTACCCCTCGGGAAGCTGGACGAACGCCGTGGCCTCCGCGTCGAACGCACCCTGCGGAGTGGGCTGCCACCCGCCCTCGGGAGCGCCGTCCCCACCGGTGGCCTGGTAGCCGCCCTCAGGGGCTTGCGTACCGTACGCGTCCTGCGAACCGTACGCGTCCTGCTGACCGTGCGAGCCCTGTCCATAGGGGTGCTGATAGTGCACCTGGGGCGGGTCGTCGTAGTCGCCGGGACCGCGGCGCTCGCGGTCTCCGTCACCGTGGTGCTGGGTGTTGCTCACGCCAGTGCCCTTCCGAGTGCTCGCCGGGCCAGCGCGGCGACCGTGCGCCGCAGATGCAGTACCGCCGGCGAAAGCTGCTCAGGCGTCCCGTCGGGCGCCGTACCGTCGGGGATGCAGGCCGCGGCCACATAGTCGCCGAACGCCGTGAGGGCTTCCGGTGCAAGGGCGCGGCCCGCGTCCCAGTCGATGTGCGAGGCCACCCACGCCTCGGCCTCCAGGGGCCGCAGCGGCATCGGCGCTATGGCGCCCACCGCGCAGCGCACCCCGCGCCGCGCCGGGTCCAGGACCACGGCCACGGAGCCGGTGGAACGTCCGGGTCCGGTCCGTCCGGTGGCCTTCAGGAAGACCTGCGGGGCGTGCAGCAGCGGCACCCGTACGAAGCCGATGAGTTCGCCGGCGCGCAGATTGTCCATGCCGGCGAGCAGATGGGAGACCGGGACCTCGCGCAGCGAACCGCCGGGTCCGGCGATGATCAGGGTGGCCTCGAGGGCGGCCAGCACGGGCAGCGAGTCACCGGTCGGCGCTCCGGCGGCGATGTTGCCCCCGAGGGTGCCGGCATTGCGGATGGTGGGCGGTCCGGCCGCGCGTGCGGCGGCCGCGAGCGCGGGGATCAGGGCGGCGAAGTCGGGGCGTCCGATGCGCGCGTGGGTGAGCCCGGCGCCGAGCAGCGCATGGCCGTCCTGGTACTGCCAGCCGCGGATCTCACTGATCCGCCCGAGACCGACCAGTGCGGCGGGCCGCAGCTGTCCGGAGTTGACCGAGGTCATCAGGTCCGTGCCGCCCGCGACCGGCACGGCGGCGGGCGTCGCCGCGAGCGCCTCCACGGCCTCGTCGAGCGAGGCCGGAAGCAGCACGGACGGCGCCGCGTGCGTCGAATGCGGTGCGTGCGTGGTCAACCGGCTGCCCCTTCCCAGTGCCCTGCCCGTCGGGCTCGTTCCGCCGTACGGTACGTGCTCCACAGCTGGACGTGGCAACTCTGGCACATCTTCCGGGCCCGCCGACGAACGGGTCCGGTACGAGCTGTTCCAGCCCCTTCGTAAGGTAGGCCCGTATTCATCCGATACGGGCCCTGAGCTGCGCTTGTGGCGCTTTGCCGACCCTTGTCCGTGTTCTGCATCGTTCTGCGTTTCCCGCACGGCCACGGGCTTCTCCGCAGCCCCCAGAGTCCCAGGGCCGCACCCCTGGGACGTGCCCCCGGCGGGACACTCACACGTTCGGGGGCGCTCCCTCGATCGGACGTCCGAGAACGCCCGGCCGCTGCTGCCACGGCAACGGGCCGCCGGGCGGCCGGTATCCGACGCCGAGCGCGTCAAGTCGCGCGTAGTGGGCGGTCATCCGGTCCTCGAACTCGGCGAAATCCCGCTCCTCGGAGGCGGGCAGCGTGCTCCAGGCGACCTCACTGAAGGCGGCGAGCCGTGGGAACGCCTGGTAGTCCACGCGCGCCTGGCTGTCCATCACCTCGGTCCAGAGGTTGGCCTGGGTGCCCAGGACGTGCCGTGCCTGTTCCGGCGTCAACTGCGGTGGTACGGGCTCGAATCGGTAGACGTCCTCGAGGGTGCGGACGTATCCGATGGGCACCGGCTCGCTCTCGCCGCCGTGCTGCCGGTGGTCCAAGTACACCTGCTGTTCGGGGCACATGACGACGTCGTGGCCCGACTGTGCCGCCGCGATGCCGCCCGCGTAGCCGCGCCAGGAGGAGACCGTGGCGCCGGGTGCGAGGCCGCCCTCGAGGATCTCGTCCCAGCCGATGAGCCGGCGGCCGCGCTCGGCGAGCCAGGTGTCGAAGTGCCGGATAAACCAGGACTGGAGCTCGTCCTCGTCGGCGAGGCCCAGTTCCTCGATGCGGGCCTGCGCCGCCGGGGACTGCTTCCACTGGTCCTTCGGGCACTCGTCGCCGCCGACGTGCACGAAGGTCGACGGGAAGAGTTCGAGGAGCTCCTCGAAGACGCCCTCGTAGAAGCGAAGGACGTTGTCAGTGGGCGCGAGTACGTTCGGTGTCACGCCCCAGGAGTCCCAGACGGAGAGGGTGGTGGTGTCGATGACGTCGGTGTTGCCGAGCTCGGGGTATGCGGAGATCGCGGCCTGCGAGTGGCCCGGGATGTCCACTTCGGGGACGACGCTGATATGCCGTTCGGCCGCGTAGGCGACGATCTCGCGGATGTCGTCCTGGGTGTAGTAGCCGCCGTGCGGCCTGTCCTCCCACAGCGGTGAGGCGCGGTGGCCGTACTTGGTGCGGGAGCGCCAGGACGCGTGCTCGGTGAGCTTCGGGTGGCGCTTGATCTCGACGCGCCAGCCCTGGTCGTCGGTGAGATGGAAGTGGAAGACGTTCAGCTTGTGCGCGGCAAGGAGGTCGATGAAGCGAAGGACACCGTCCTTGGGCATGAAGTGCCGTGCCACGTCGAGCATGCTGCCGCGCCAGCGGAAGCGCGGCCGGTCCTCGATGGAGGTGCCGGGCAGGATCCACTGCCGCTGCGCGACGGGGGCCCGGCGGAAGGCTTCGGGTCCCACCAGTTGCCGCAGCGTCTGCGCACCCCAGAAGACGCCGGCCGCACCGCCGCCGAGGATGGTGACGCCGCTGGGCGCGACATCGAGCCGGTAGCCCTCGGGCCCGGGTGCACCGGCTCCCTCGGGGTCGATGCGCAGGCGCACCGCGTGCGGGTCGCCGGCCGCCCCGGGGGCGAGCGGGAGTCCGGTGGCGGCGCCGACCGTGCCGCGCAGCCAGCGTGCGGTGCCCTCGGTGCCGGGGCCCGCGTCGATGACGGTGTGCTCGTCGAGTACGAAGTCTCCCGGGGTGGCGCGCCGGGCGCGCGGTGCCGGGATGATTCCGGGATCTGTCATGGGGCGAGCCTGCCACGCCACCGAGGCGGTGGGACAGCACCCCCGTCGACCGGATCATGGCCCTGACGAGGGGACTTGACGGCAGGGGCGGACCTCACGGGTCACCCGGGAGCGTCCGTCCCGGACCGCGGTCCGGGACGGATCCCCCGAGCGGTGCCGGGGCCCTGGCGGGCTACTTCTTGTCGCCGCCCTTGCCGCCCTGGCCGCCCTTGTCGCCGTCTCCGCCGGCGCCCATGGACTCGTAGATCTCCTTGCACATGGGGCACACCGGGTACTTCTTCGGGTCGCGGCCCGGGACCCAGACCTTGCCGCAGAGTGCGACGACGGGCGAACCGTCGAGCGCGCTCGCCATGATCTTGTCCTTCTGGACGTAGTGGGCGTAGCGCTCGTGGTCGCCGTCTCCGTGCGACGTCTGCGGCGTCGGCTCTACGAGGGTCCCCGTACCTGCCCCGCGCTCGGGCTCGAGAGTGCTCATAACTGCCAAGGGTACCCAGGCGCCGGAGCTGCCCGCAGCGACAGCTGCCACCGATGCCGCGCCGGGGCGGCGCGCATCCGCGCGGACAGCGGGAGGCCGCCGGGGACAGGCCGGTCGCCGGTCAGTTGAGGGAGGGATCGTCCGGATATGTGGCGACCATCGCGAGCTCGCTGCGCTGTCTGCGCAGTACGGATCGCCACAGCCCTTCCGGCACCGGTGAGGAGACGTCCCCCGGCTCGGAGTCGACCACGTACCAGGCGCCCTCGGTCAGTTCGTCCTCCAGTTGCCCCGGGCCCCACCCCGCGTATCCGGCGAAGATCCGCAGCGAGCCGAGGGCCGCGGCGAGCAGTTCCGGTGGGGTCTCCAGATCCACGAGTCCGATCGCGCCGTGCACCCGGCGCCAGCCGACGGGATCGCGCGCACCGGGCCGCGGCCCGGTGTGGTCGTCGCCGGGCACGACGCCGACCCCGAGCGCCGAGTCGAGCGAGACGGGACCGCCCTGGAAGACGACACCGGGCTCCCCGGTCAGCGAGGCCCAGCCCTCCAGAATGTCGTCGACCCCGACGGGCGTAGGACGGTTGAGGACGACACCGAGGGAGCCCTCCTCGTCGTGGTCGAGGACGAGCACCACGGCCCGGTCGAAATTCGGGTCCGCCAGGGCAGGCGTGGCCACGAGCAACCGCCCTGTGAGCGAGGACACCTCGGTCATGCGAGACATGATCCCGCATCTTGCCGCCCGGTGGGGAGGCAACGGCCACAAGCGCCCGCCGAGCGCCTCAATCCGCTGGCAGCGCCCGCATCCGCATCGCTGCGCCCGCCCCGCGCCTCCCACCCGTCACGACCGCGATCCGGTGACCCTGTGCGGCGGCCGGTGCACCGCTCGTGTCGGTTCGCGATCCGAAACGGCTTCGGTCGCCCTCGCCCTTACAGGAAGGGGGTTGACGCCCATTACGCTTGCGCCCGGGACTCCACAGCCCAACGCCCTCAGCCCACCTCACCGGAACGCGAGATACATGACCGTCAACGGCAATGACGACGTACTGCTTGTCCACGGCGGGACCCCGCTGGAGGGCGAGATCCGCGTCCGCGGCGCGAAGAACCTGGTCCCCAAGGCCATGGTCGCCGCGCTGCTCGGCAGTGGTCCGAGCCGGCTGCGCAACGTCCCGGACATCCGTGATGTACGCGTCGTACGCGGCCTGCTGCAGCTGCACGGGGTGACCGTCCGTCCCGGTGACGAGCCGGGCGAGCTGGTCATGGACCCGTCGCACGTGGAGAGCGCGAACGTCGCGGACATCGACGCGCACGCCGGTTCCTCGCGGATCCCGATCCTGTTCTGTGGCCCGCTCCTGCACCGCCTCGGCCACGCCTTCATCCCGGGCCTCGGCGGCTGCGACATCGGCGGCCGGCCGATCGACTTCCACTTCGAGGTGCTGCGGCAGTTCGGCGCGACGATCGAGAAGCGGGCGGACGGCCAGTACCTGGAGGCCCCGCAGCGGCTGCGCGGCACCAAGATCGAGCTGCCCTACCCGTCGGTCGGCGCGACCGAGCAGGTGCTTCTGACGGCGGTGCTCGCCGAGGGCGTCACAGAGCTGTCGAACGCGGCGGTCGAGCCGGAGATCGAGGACCTGATCTGCGTCCTGCAGAAGATGGGCGCGATCATCGCGATGGACACCGACCGGACGATCCGGGTCACCGGTGTCGACCAGCTCGGCGGCTACAACCACGCCGCGCTGCCCGACCGCCTCGAGGCCGCCTCCTGGGCGTCCGCGGCGCTCGCCACCGAGGGCAACATCTACGTGCGCGGCGCCCAGCAGCGCTCGATGATGACGTTCCTGAACACATACCGGAAGGTCGGCGGCGCCTTCGAGATCGGCGACGAGGGCATCCGCTTCTGGCACCCGGGCGGGAACCTGAAGTCGATAGCGCTGGAGACGGACGTCCACCCGGGCTTCCAGACGGACTGGCAGCAGCCGCTCGTCGTCGCCCTCACCCAGGCCACCGGCCTGTCGATCGTGCACGAGACGGTGTACGAGTCGCGGCTCGGCTTCACCTCCGCGCTCAATCAGATGGGCGCCCACATCCAGCTGTACCGGGAGTGCCTCGGCGGCAGCGACTGCCGTTTCGGGCAGCGCAACTTCCTGCACTCCGCGGTGGTCAGCGGCCCCACCAAACTCCAGGGCGCCGACCTGGTCATCCCCGACCTGCGCGGCGGCTTCTCGTATCTGATCGCGGCGCTGGCGGCGCAGGGCACCTCCCGGGTGCACGGCATCGACCTGATCAACCGCGGCTACGAGAACTTCATGGACAAGCTCATGGAGCTCGGCGCGAAGGTCGAACTGCCGGGCGGGGCGCTGGTGTAGCTCCCCCGACCACGAGAGAACGGCGTCGTCCCGCACCTCACGCGGGGCGACGCCGTTCTTCGTACGTACGAGCCGTTCTTCGTACGTACCAGTACGAGGAGAGTCAGCTCACCGAGAAGGTGGTGAGTACCGCCGCGTGGTCCGTCGGCCAGGCGTTGTCGGCGTGGTCCGGATACGGCTTCGGATCGCCCTCGAGGATCACCGAGGAGTCCTGGACGCCGAGCTTGCTGCCCGCGTAGGTGATGAAGTCGATCCGGTCCTGCGGCTCGGGGTCGCCCGTGGAGCCGTCGTGGTTCGGGTAGATGGGCGACCAGGTGGTGGCGGGGTCGGCGGCCGGGTCCGGGTGGGCCTGGCGGTAGGAGTCGGTCATGCCCGCGTCGGCGACGATCTTCGTGGCGGGCCAGTCGATCTGCCCGTAGCCGCAGTGCTGGTTGGCGTCCGTCCAGTCCAGATGCGAGGGCGAGTTGAAGTCGCCGACGAGCAGCACCGGGGTGTCGTCCGCGTCCGCGATCTTGCCCTCCAGCTTCTCGGCGAGCTCGGTGGCCTGGCCGGTGCGGCCGGACTCCGCCTCCCGCTCCATGATCGTGTCGACCGGCATCTGGTCGAAGCAGGCGTCGTACGGCCCGTACGGCGTGTAGCCGAGGTGGGCCGTCCACAGCTCGACCTCCTGGCCGGTGGACTCGTCGATGCGGATGCGTACGCCCGCGCCCGCACCCCCGCCGATGGTCTCGGCGTCCGAGGTGATCGGGTGCCGGCTGATCACGCCGAGGCTGCCGTCGGACTGCCAGTGGTCCCAGCCGAGCCGCTCGGCGAGGTCCTTCGCCGCGTGGCCGGAGGTCTCCTGGAGGCCGACGACGTCCGGCTTGTGCTTCTCGATGACGGCGACCTGCTTGTCCAGGCCGTCGTTCACCTGTGCTCCGCCGTGCCACAGGTTCATGGTGAGCACGCGCAATTCACCGGCCGCGCGGGGTGCCGCGTCGGGTCCGGCCTGGGCGGATGCGGTGGTGGTCGCGGCGGCCACGGCGGTGGCGGCCACGGTGAGGAAGATGCGCCGTGTGACAGTCACGAGGGGGGTCACTCCTTGTGGGCGGTGCGCGGTCGCGTCAGGTCTGTTCGGATTCGACCTCGGCGACGAGCACGGACTTGTCGTGCGGACGGATCGTGCAGCGGGAGCCGGGGGCGAGTGCGCCCGCGTCCCGGCTCGGCAGGTCGGCCTTGACGGCCGTCCCGGACTCGGTGGTCAGGAGCAGTCGGGTGGTCGGCCCGAGGAAGGTGGCGACGCGTACGGTGGCCGGCTCGCCCTCGGCGTCCGGGCCCGCCACTGCGAGGCCTTCGGGTCGCAGGAGTACGTCGACGGCGGTCCCGGCGGCGAACTCCCGCTCTCCGTGCGCGGGCAGCCGCCGGCCGAGCAGCTCGACGGTGCTGCCGTCGCTCATCACGGCGGGCAGCCGGTTCATGGTGCCGACGAACTCCGCGACGAAGGGGGTGGCCGGGCGGTCGTACAACTCGCTGGGCGCGGCGCACTGTTCGAGCCGGCCGTCCTTCATCACGGCGACCCGGTCCGCCATGGACAGCGCCTCCTCCTGGTCGTGCGTGACGAAGACGGTGGTGATGCCGAGTTCGAGCTGGATGCGGCGGATCTCCTCGCGGAGGTTGAGGCGGACCTTGGCGTCGAGCGCGGACAGCGGCTCGTCCAGGAGCAGCACCTTGGGCCGTACGGCGAGGGCGCGGGCCAGCGCGACGCGCTGCTGCTGGCCGCCGGAGAGCTGGTGCGGGTAGGCGCCCTCGCGGCCGGGAAGGCCGACGAGTTCGAGCAACTCGTGGGCACGGGAGGTGCGTTCGGCCGCGGAGGCGCCGCGCACCCGCAGTCCGTAGCTGACGTTCTCGGCGGCCGTCATGTTCGGGAAGAGGCTGTACGACTGGAAGACCATGCCGATGTCGCGCCGGTGGGCCGGCACGTCGGTGACGTCCTGGCCGTCCATCAGGAGTTCGCCGCTGTCGGCCGACTCGAAGCCCGCGATGATGCGCAGGGCGGTGGTCTTGCCGCAGCCGGACGGTCCGAGCAGCGCGACCAGCTCGCCCGCGGCGATGTCCAGGTCGAGCCCGGAGAGCGCCGTGGTGGAGCCGAACTCCCGGCGCAATTGCTTGAGTTGCACGGGGACGGTCATGAGGTCTTCCTTTGCGTGCGGGGCGTACGAGACGTGCGGGGCGTACGGGACGTACGGGTGCGCCCGCCGGCGAGCGCGGTGAGCAGGAGCAGCAGCCCCCAGGTGAAGAGCAGGCTGAGCATCGCCGCGGCGACGGACAGCTGGGCCTCGCTGTCGCCGGCCTCGACCATCCACACGGCGAACGGCCGGAAGCCGAGCACCGAGGCGACCGAGTACTCGCCGAGCACCATGGCGAGGCTGAGCACCGCACCGCCCATCACGGCCTGCCGCAGATTGGGCGCGACGACCTGCCACAGGGATTGCACCCGGGAGGCGCCGAGGCTGCGCGAGGCCTCCACCAGGACGCGCAGATCGACGGCACGCAGTCCGGCGTCGAGCGAGCGGTACAGGAACGGCAGGGACATCACCGTGTAGACGATCACCAGGATCAGCGGGAAGTCCGGGTTGATGAGCGCCTGGAAGGTCCCGTAGAGCGGGGTGGCCGCCAGGTCCTGCTGCCAGGCGAGCACCGAGGTGACGCCGGCGACGAGGGCGATGGGCGGGACGACGAGCGGCATCATGCAGAGCGTCTCGACGGTACGGCGCAGCTTCGGCAGCCGCAGTGCGACTGCGACCATGGTGGGCACCATCAGGAGAAGGCCGAGTACGACGGTGGCGAGCCCGATCCCCACCGAGAGCGTCAGGCTGGTGATCAGCCCTTCGGAGCCGAGGCCCTTGGTGTACGCCTCGAAGCTGATGCCGTCGGTGTCGTCGATCGTGAACCACAGGGAGGCCGCGATCGGGACCAGGAAGTAGAGCGCGGCGACCGTGAGGACGGGCGCGCGGGTGTTCAGCCGAGCCATCGGGCACTCCTGCGCTGCAGCGGGATCTGGACGGCCATCACGAGCAGCGCGACGACCACCATGTTGAGGCTCATGGCGAGCGCGAGGTTCTCCTGGCCGGCCAGCACGTTGCCGTTGAGGGCGTTGGCGATCTGGATGGTGATCAGCTCGACGGAGCCGCCGACCAGGACGGCAGCGGTGGCGTGCGAGGCGAAGGCGGTGCCGAACATCAGGACGGCGCCGCCGAGCAGCGAGGGCGTGAGCACCGGGATGCCGATGTGCCGCCAGAACTGGCCGCGGGTGGCGCCGCAGGAGGCTGCGGCCTCCCGCCACTGACTGCGCAGACCGTCGAGCGCCGGCAGCACGGTGACCACCATCAGCGGAATCATGAAGTACAGGTACGCGAGCACCAGACCGGTGAAGGTGTAGAGGCTGAAACCCGTCGATCCGAGCGAGAGCAGCTTGGTGAGCGTGCCGGTGGTGCCGAGGGTGGCGATGAAGGCGAACGCCAGGGGCGCACCGGAGAAGTTGGCGAAGACTCCGCAGGCCGAGACGACCGCCCGGCGCAGCGCGGGCCGCTTGGACGCGACCAGCGCCTGGGCGATCACGGTGCCGGCGGCGGTCGCCAACAGGGCGGTGATCAGGGACAGTTCGAGACTGCGGGTGAGGCCGCCGGCGTAGACCCCGGACAGCGATCCGGTGATGTTGTCGGTGGTGAACACGGTCGCCCCGCTGTCCGGGTCGACCGCGGTGAACGCGCCGTACGCCATGGTCCCCGCGGGCAGTCCGAAGCCGACCGCGAGGAAGACGAAGAACGGCACCACGGCGAGCCACCGGGCCCGGCCCCGGCGCGCGGGGCGGCGCCGGGGTGCGGGGTCCTGCAGGGGCGCCGGCTCCGCGGGCGCGGCCGGGGCCTCGGCCACGGTATGGACTGCTT